>CAJODC010000006.1 GCA_905233215.1 uncultured Synergistales bacterium | reverse complement strand
CCTAAAACGTAAAAATTTTCGTTCAATTATACACTATTTCTGCGAGCATACCCCTATCACGCAAAAAAATAACCTCCTCCTGTCATAACGGGAGGAGGACAGAAAACTTTGTTACGACTCACTGTCTTTTCTGGCATTCCAGAATTTTTTTGCAAGCCCCGTCATGAGCAGAAAGATTGCGATGAAGTATGCGTAGCCTGTTACAGCATTCCACAAGCCCAACGTATCAAGAAGTGAAGGTACAGCCATCAGTAGACCTCCGCCAATCATTGCTATCCAGAAAAGTTCCACCAAGATTGCTTTGACGCTGAAGTAGAACACTGAAAAGATACGGTGATAAATTTTGAAAACAGCTATAGCTATGAGTATACCGTCTATCGCCGCTATAAATCCCAATAAATCACCGCCAGCCACAGAGAAGAAATCACTTCTCTTTGCGGCAAGTGCTGATGAAGCAAAAAGAAGAACAAAAGCAGATGTTAAATATAGAGCTGACAAACATTTTTTCCCTGACATAAAAACAGCTAACATATCATTAATCATATTATTAACCTAAAATAAAACAAGGTGAAAAATATGATGGATAAGGCAATAATAAAAATACCTAGAAAACAGTACCTAAAGGGCGAGGACGGCTATAAAACTTTCTCAGTCAGAATAAGATGTGAAGTAGCTGACGCTCTGGAAGTGCTTGCGACAAAAAGCAACCGTTCACGAAATGAATTAGTCAGTTTCATTCTTGAGTATGCTGTCAATAATTCCGAGATAACAGACCAGCATTAGGTTGCAAATTTACCCTCCCGCAAATAACGAGAAGGCATAGGTTAGTGAACTTTCATCTTGCGGCCTATAAAATTCCCATTTTAGTCATTGCCCTAATTTCTCAAGCTGTGAATCGGTGCAGGTATCCTTCCGCCCCTCGCTATAAATTCACCGCTTCCGGCACTGTTCACCCTCATCACCGGCGCGCTTCCCAAAAGTCCGCCAAACTCAACAGAGTCGCCGACATTCTTGTTCGGTGCAGGAATGATTCTCACCGCTGTAGTCTTGTTGTTGATGACTCCTATCGCTGACTCGTCGGCAATTATCGCCGATATAGTCTCCGCGCTTGTGTTGCCCGGTACGGCTATCATGTCGAGTCCTACTGAACACACGCAGGTCATGGCCTCTAACTTTTCGATGTTAAGCACTCCCGATTTGACGGCGTGAATCATTCCTTCGTCTTCGCTCACAGGAATGAATGCCCCCGATAAACCGCCGACATGACCCGATGCCATTACACCGCCTTTCTTCACCGCATCGTTGAGCAGGGCAAGAGCGGCGGTCGTTCCGTGAGTTCCGCAGATTTCCAGTCCCATCGCCTCAAGAATACGAGCTACAGAGTCTCCCTTAGCCGGAGTAGGCGCAAGCGACAAGTCAACAATCCCAAAAGGTATCCCTAACCTTTCGGACGCTGCGTTGGCGACAACCTGACCCATTCTCGTTATTCTGAACGCCGTACGCTTCACAGTCTCGGCAACAACATCAAAGCTCTTCCCTTTCACTTCCTGCAACGCACGCCACACGACTCCCGGCCCTGAGACTCCAACGTTGATCACACACTCAGGCTCGCCAGAACCGTGAAACGCTCCGGCCATGAACGGGTTATCCTCAACGGCATTGGCGAACACAACAAGTTTCGCACAGCCTAAGCCGTCTCTATCGGCGGTGAGATTGGCTGTCCGTTTGATGACCGTTCCCATTAAGGCTACTGCGTCCATGTTGATACCGGCCTTAGTCGTTGCTACGTTGACGCTTGAACACACAAGTTCAGTCCCTGCTAACGTCTCAGGAATCGAGGCGATTAACTTCCTGTCCGACTCGGTGAAGCCCTTGTGAACGAGTGCTGAATAACCGCCGATGAAATTCACTCCGCATTCCTTCGCGGCATCATTCATCGCTCGCCCTATCAACGAGTAATCATTGCTTTCACACGCTGCAGCGGCTTGAGCTATCGGGGTTACTGAGATTCTTTTGTTGATGATCGGGATTCCGTACTCAATTTCGATTTGATTGCCTGTTTCGACTAAGTGTTCAGCTTTACGGCATATCTTGTCATAAATTTTCCTTGCGCATTTTGAGATGTTCGAGTCGGCGCAGTCGTAAAGGGAAATTCCGAGAGTTATCGTGCGAATGTCCAAGTGCTGATGATCAATCATGTTGACCGTCTGCATTACGTCTGAGATGTTTAACATTTCCACCTCTTACACCCTGTGCATGGCCTCGAAAATATCCGACCTCTGAATATGAATATTGAGGTGTTCGGTTTCACCGCGCTTGAGTAACGCTGAATGTATCTCGTCAAAAGTGTGTGATGAAGTCGAAGTGTCAACAAGAAGAGTCATAGTGAAAATTCCCTGCATCACTGTCTGTGAAATGTCGAGAATGTTCACGCCCATGTCGGCAAGAAGCGAACAGACTCCGGCGATGATTCCGACTCTGTCCTGTGCTGTAACAGTCATAATGGCTTTCATTACGAAAAAATTTCCTCCTAGTCCGAATAATCTGAATCAATCTGAACGTTTACATTGTAATCCGGGTAAAGATTCCTGACGGTCTTATGAACTTTCTTTTTGACGCTTTCAGTATTAGGTGCTGAGAAGTCAACAACAACGTCAAAGCGAATTTCCTTTTTGTCCTCTTCACAGTAAAAGCCATGAACACCGAGTATATATTTCAGGGACATAACAGCCTTAGTGATTCTGTCTCTGATTTCCATAACCTGAGGGCTTGCGGTGTTCTTGGAATATATGCCGACTGCTGCGAGAATTATGTGATGCTTCACGGCGACTTTGTGAGTGATTTTTCGTGTAACCGTGTCAATCTTTCCTGCTGTCCATTCATCGGGAACTTCAATGTGAATTGAACCGATGAGTCTGTCAGGGCCGTAGTTAGTGAGAATGAGGTCATAAGCTCCTAAGACTCCTTCAGTTTCGCAGACAGTATCCTTGATGGCCTTAGCGATTGAACTTTCAGTGCGTTCGCCGAGAATTTTGCTTGTCGCCTCAAGGAACATGTCAAGCCCTGCCCTGATGATGAATATTGAGATGAACACGCCGAGCCAGCCTTCAATACTTATCCCGAAGACGAGGAAGACTATTGCGCCGATTAAGGTTGACGAAGAGACAGCCGAGTCCATTATGGCATCTTGACCGGAATTTTTGAGAGCGTCGGAAGATAATTTCTGACCTTCGGAACTTACGTAGCGTCCGAGAAAGAATTTGACGATTACACCGGCAGCGATGATTGAGAGAGTGAGAGGTGAATGAGAGAGTTCTTTTGGCGAGAAAATTTCCTTGACGGCCTCAATGAGGGCTGTAACTCCTGCGTAAAGAACGATTGCCGAAATTATAGCGGCTGTGAGGTATTCGACACGCCCGTGACCGTAGGGGTGTGATTTGTCGGCTGGTCTGCCTGCGAGTTTAGTGCCGAGTATTGTTATGACTGAGGACATGACATCGCTTGTGTTGTTGACGGCATCAATCATAATCGAGACAGAATGAGCGAAGAAACCTACGGCGAATTTTAATCCTGCCAGTATAATATTTGCGATTATTCCTATCATGCTGACACGGATAATTTGTTTTTCCCTGTGTTCCATTGTGTTAATCTCCTTGTAAAATATTCGGGAAAAGAGTATATCATCATGCGTAAAATTTTCAGTTCATTCATAACATCGTTGACATTCATAACGGTAATCCCGGTCCCAAAAAGATTCATTCCCTCATGGGACAGTGAGAACCTGCGTTACTTCTGCTTGATGCTCCCTGTAACAGGCGTTATTCTCGGAATGCTGTGGCTCATGATGTCGTTGATTCTCTCGTTGATGCCGTCAGTATCACCGACTCTTCGTGGATTCATGATGATGATGTTCACGCTGGCACTCACGGGAGGATTGCACCTTGACGGACTGATGGACACATGCGACGCTCTATTCTCTCACCGTGACCGGCAGACACGCCTCAAGATTCTATCCGACACGCACGCCGGGAGTTTCGCCGTAATGGGCTGCGTGGCGGTAATGATGTCGAAGACTCTTCTATTCGCTGAACTGTCAACATCTTCGCACATCGCCCTGATTCCCGTCTTTTCACGTCTCGGAATGGCCTTGCTTCTCTGCAACATGACATTCGCAAAGAATGACGGTCTTGCCGTAACTCTCGGCTCATCACGAAATCAACACGATAATTTCGCGTTCGTTCTGATGTTCATGACACTCTCATTCATGGGAGGGCTTTGGGTTACTTGTTCGTTCGCTTTGAGCATGATAATACACGTGATAATATGCGTTAAAATTTTCGGGGGCATAACGGGCGATTTGTTGGGAGCGTTCGTTGAAGTCTCTGAAATAATTATGCTCTTTGGAACGGTGGTAGAGAATTGCATTTGATAATCGGCGGACGTTACATGGGTAAAAAAAATTACGCTCTGAAAATTTACGGCAGCTTCGAGAATATTACCGACCTTTCAACAGAGTTGCCCGAAAAAATAAAATCAGGTCTCATCATTAACATTCATGACGGCGTTAAAATTCTTCTTGAGGGTAATATTGACCCCCTGAAATTTTTTGCTGACAGAATCGACACTCTAAGACACAGCGTCATTATCGGCGATGAAATCTGCGGAGGCGTTGTGCCTGTTGAAGCGTTTGCGAGGAAATGGCGTGATGAGACAGGAAGGTTATATCAATTTTTGGCTGATGAATCTGAAATTGTTGACAGAATTTTTGCGGGACTTCCGCTCAGATTGAAGGGGTAAGATGAAATATATATTTTTCGACATTGACAACACGCTGGTCAGCCACAAGGGAAGACCTCACGTCCCGGCGGAAACAATGAAGGCCGTGAAACTTCTGAGGGAGTCCGGCCATGTTCCGGCGATTGCTACAGGGAGAGCGGGATTTCTGACGATGAAGACGGCTCGTGAGTTCGGGATTGACTGCCTTGTATGCGCTGGAGGCTCTGAACTTTTCGTGAAAGGCCGGGAAATTTACACGTCATACTTTCCCGATGAATATCTCGATGACTTCCGTGAAGTGTCAAAAAAATTCCCTGATATAACGGCTGCTGTTGACCGAAAATTTTTGTACGCTGACTCAGCTTTTGACCCCTTCAGGGATTATTTCAACGCTCAGGCAGGCTACGACTGTTTCAGGCCGATGAATGAACTTGAACACGCTACACTCTGCTACATCATGAGACCTCACAGCGAACTTACAGCAGGACACGGAATATTCTTCGCTCCTCCTTCGGGCGTAAGGCTTGAGATTATGCACGGCTTCACTGAGGCGAGAATTGAGTCGTCAACAAAATGGAGCGGAATCGAAATGATGATGTCTCACTTGGGCAAGAGCCTCGATGATGTGATCACTTTCGGGGACGGCCCGAACGATTCGGAAATGCTGAGGCGAGCGAAAATCGGCGTTGCTGTCGGAGCGTGTTCGGTCGAGGCTAGAGAGTCGGCTGATTATGTGTGTGAAGATATTGATGACGGCGGAATATTGAAAGCGTGTGAACATTTAGGGCTGATTGAGTGATAAAATGCCTCCGCAGAAACCGTGTAAAGAGTGTTCTGACCCGTCCCTAAGTAAGACACAAAGTCTTTGGCATCAGCCTAACAGAAGCGAGTGTTGGCTCAGAACGTAATCATTATCACGTGTATCCGCAGAGGCACATGAGAATTATATCAGGTTTCAGAAAAAATTTTGTCGAGGTGAAAAAATCTTAATGTCAAAAATATTAAAGCAAGTCGCAACAATCTTCATCATCATAGTCATAAGTTCGGGAAATTCACAGGCGTTGACACGATATGAATTTCTCACCGGTATTTTCACGTCAAGGGGCATAGATTGGAGCGGTTCGCCCGAAGAACCCTACAATGACGCTGCTGGCTTCCTCCTGAGAACCGGCTACGTTTCTGACACTGTAGGCAAACTTGACGCTGACGTAACAAGACGTGAGGCACTTCGTTGGTGTATTGAGAGCTTGGGACTAACGTTTGAGGCAGGACTGTTCACGGATTACCCGACAGGCTTCAGCGATGAGTCGACTCTTTCAGCGTTTGAACGCGGCTGTCTTGTCGTAGCGACTCACATGAACCCCCCGATTATTTCGGTGTCAGACTTCAAGGGCAAAAGATTTTCAGGCAACACGAAACTGACAGTCCAGTCAGCAAGAAATATATTGCAGAAACTTTCAACAGCCTCAAGGAATTTCACTCTTGACGTGATTCGGAATCCCGTTAAAGGCCTTCAGGTTTACATTCACCGTGAAGGAGTGCCGACAGGAATCCCTACGTGGCGGTTTTTCGCTGAAGGTATCAAGACTAGAGCAGCAGCGGAATACTTCAAATCCTCACTCGGCGAAGAAGGAATCGAAGTCAGCATAGCGAGCGTAAACGGATTGTACGGCATAAAGTCTCAGAAGCTCGAAGATTATCACTATGTCCGAAGACTTGAGGCGATAGCAAACGCAAGAGGCTTGAACTTCCGGGCTCTTCCGTCAATGTCTAACCCTAACACGAATATTCTTCCTCGTTTCTGGGTGATGCTTGTGATTGATCCGAGTTACTTCAGAATTTCGCCCATCGCTTCATACAACGGCCCTACGGAACTACGCACGCTGTCATCAATATACGGCGACAACAAAGTACAGGCCGCCATTAACGCCGGTTTCTTCGGGATATTGAAAGGCGGTAAGGGCTTCCCTATAGGCGCACTCAGGGTAGACGGAAGAAATTTCACTCTTCCTAATGACATGAGGGGCTGCATGGCGTGGAACGATGACGATGAAGTGATGTTCTCTGTCGCTTCGCCAACTGAGGAGGCAAATTACTGGCCTGAGATGAACAACGTTATACAGGCCGGGCCTATCATGATTGATGACGGAGCTATTGCCGGTTACGAGGAAAATTTCTCGAACGGCTTGATTTCGGCGAGACACCCACGTTCAGCGGTAGGCCTAAACGCTCAAGGCTCATGGGTCTTCATGGCCGTAGACGGTCGCAACGGTATGCACTCATCAGGGGCGACAATAAGCGAACTGACCGAGATAATGATGGGACAGGGAATGATGTACGCATTGAACCTTGACGGAGGAGGCTCAACTGAAATCATGATTGATGGGAAAATCTATAACATACCGTCAGACGGCTTTGAACGGAGAATAAGCTACGCTCTCGGAGCGGTGCCGAGATGAAAAATTCCCTCCTGACTCAAAATCGGGAGGGAAAATTTTTATTCACACTTTTCTATCGCTTCAACAGCCGTTGAACCTGCGAACATGACATTAAGAAGTCCGGGTGAATAACGCTCAAACATAAGCGAAGGAATAGTTATGCTTCGTCTTATGATTGAGTCAGTCGGCATGACTCCGAAGCAGTCAACAAAAACCTTGTAGCGTATCTCGCCGTCATTCATGTCAAAATCGAAACCTCCGCACCTGAGACCGTAATTGACCCTGCAAAAAAATTCAGCCATTTCCTTCATGACATTCTCGTCTTTGCTGTCAGCGTTGATCGGTGCGAAAGCGTAGACAGAATATGAATCGCTCCTGATCTGAATAATGTATCTCAGATTCTTCAGCCTTCCGTCTACAGCCACGTAAAAGCGAAACAATTTCTGTTCCTCGTCAAATTCAAACTTCCAGTCATCATTGACAAGAAAATTCCTTATGATGTCAAAAATTTCTTCCGAGTAATCTTCGTCCACATTAAAACCTCTCTTTACTTAATATTGTCAGCGCAAGCTCATATTTTGCCCGTCTCTTCTCAAAACCTCTGAGAAGTTCAGGATTTCCCGACAGCCTCGTTATGTCAGTATTGTGTTCAATGTCAGCGAGTTTCACTTTTCGTGCTATCGGATTGTCTCTGATTTCCCGTATATAGTCCTCGTAGCTTACGCCCTTTTTGTGTGTCAGGACATCTACGGCTTCAGCCACTTCCGGCGGAAAAATCTCCCTCAATTCATCAATCGTTACCGCTGAATCCTCGACAACATCATGAAGAAGAGCAGCGCAGGTCTCAGCTTCCGTGTCCATCTTCATCGCTACCGTGAAAGGGTGAAGAATGTACGGACGGCCAGCTTTATCACGCTGTTCCTTGTGTACGGAATACGCTAGGTCTATTGCCTTGTTGACGAGTTCTGTGTAGAGCATCTAACCGCCGTAATAGACAATATTGTAGGCCAAAACATCATCATCGGTCTCGTTGGCGTAAGTGTGTTTCCTGTTCGCCAAAAATCTTATGGCTTCACCCTTTTTGATCGAGTACGAGTCATCGTCAAGCACTAGCGTGAAAGTCCCGTCAATGACCATGATGTATTCCCAGATTCTTTCAACGTGAGACTCTGCCGGTACGCTTGTGTGGGGAGCGATCTTGAACTTGTGAATCTCCATTGATGTGTTGATGTCGTACCTGAACAAGTACTGAAGATCGAGTCCGCCGTGCTTGACCATTTTCTTGGCTTTGACGACTTCAACGAACTTTTCGGGAGACTTGAGCAGTGAAGGCATCGACACATGAATACCCTCGCAGATCTTGTAGAGTATTGCGACTGTAGGGCATTTCCTTCCGCGCTCAATATCACTGAGCATACTTTTGCTGACAGTGCTTCTTGACGACACTTCATCGAGTGAGAAACCGCGTTCAAGTCTTGCGCGCTTCAAGTTGATACCAATGATGCGGGTCATTTCTTCCGTGTTGGCAAATTTTTCACCTGAGTCTAAATCATCGGGCATGTAAATTTTTTCCATTGATAAACACCTCAATGATAATTATACTCGTTTACGGGCTGAAAGTTACCAAACCTCGAATCTTTTTTGACGGTCAAGCTGAGAAATAATATTCATCTCGTCATTTGTGAGAGTAAAATCAAATATGCTGATATTCTCCCGGATATGCGATGGATTTTTTGAACCCGGTATCGTAACGTAGCCTGCTTGAACGTGCCATCGCAAAATAATTTGAGCCGGAGTCTTTTTGTGAGACTCAGCGATTGCCGTTATCTTCTCGTCAGCGAAAAGAGTTTGAGTATGTCCTCTTCCGCCTAGAGGGTACCAAGACTCAACAAAAGTTCCGTAACGCTCAAGATATTTCTGAAGGTCATTGTTCTGGTAATAGGGGTGATTCTCGTTCTGAACGACAGCGGGAGTTATGATAGCGTTCTTGTTGATGCGTTCAAATTCTTCCGGCGTGTAGTAGTTTGAGATTCCTATTGAGCGTATTTTCCCTGCGTTCACTGCTCTTTCGAGAGCTTTGTAGACTCCTTCGTCATTGTAGCCGGGCTGATGTATCAGCATGAGGTCAATGTATCCGAGTCCCAATCGCTTCAATGACGCTTCGATTGAAGAGTCAGGGTCTGAATAATTGCCGGGCATGATTTTTGTTGTGATGAAAATATCTTTGCGTGTGATTATGCCTTCACTGATTGCTTTACGAACGGCACGTCCGACTCCTTCTTCGTTGCCGTAATACTGAGCAGTGTCAACAAGCCTGTAACCCTCAACAATCGCCGTGTACACTGCTGATTCTGCTGTACTGTCGTCAAGAGTCCAAGTACCTAGACCCAAGACTGGCATTGTGTAACCGCTGTTGAGAGTAACGTGAGGGACTTGATGATTCACTGGGCTTTCACCTGCCGAGCCTCCTGACGAACAGCCAGCCGTTAAAGCCGTGATGAGCATTGCGAAAATGATCATGTTCTTCATGTTTTAGCCTCCTGTTAAAATTCAACCCCGCAAGGCTTTTGACACCTGCGGGGCGAATGTCTTTTCCGAAATTATTTCAGATACTTGCCGAAGAACTCTTTGATTTTCTCGAAGGGTATTTTCTCCATGTTGTCATACAAATCAACGTGAGATGCTCCCGGAATAATCATCAGTTCTTTGTTGTCGCCCTTGAGTTTCTTGAAGGCATCTTCGCTGAAGTACCTTGAGTGAGCTTTCTCGCCGTGAACGATGAGGACTGCGCTACGGATTTCGCCGGCATAGGCCAGAAGGGGCATGTTGACGAATGAGAGAGCTGATGTTACGTTCCAGCCAGAGTTGGAGTTGAGGCTTCTTGCGTGGTAGCCTCTCGGTGTCTTGTAGTAGGCGTAGTAGTCTTTCACGAACTGGGGAGCGTCTTCAGGAAGAGGGTCAACAACTCCTCCTGCGAGTGCGTATTTGCCTTCTTTGTAGTCTTTGGTGCGCTGTTCGTTCATGGCCTTCTTGTTCTTGTAACGGGCTTCTTCGTTGTTATCAGCGTCAAAATAGCCGTTAGCGGTTACTCTGGTCATGTCGTACATTGTTGATGAGACGGTAGCTTTGATTCTTGTGTCCATAGCTGCTGCACTGATAGCCATTCCGCCCCAGCCGCAGATTCCGATGATGCCGATTCTCTCAGGGTCGACATAATCCTGAACGCTGAGGAAGTCGACAGCCGCTGAGAAATCTTCGGTGTTGATTGACGGGTCAGCGACGTAACGGACATTTCCGCCGCTCTCGCCCGTGAATGACGGATCGAATGCTACGGCAACATAACCCATTTTAGCCATCTCCTGAGCGTAGAGTCCTGAACTCTGTTCCTTGACTGCTCCGAAAGGTCCTGCGACTGCGATTGCTGCGTACTTCTTTGACTTGTCGAAATCTTTGGGGAAGTACATATCGCCGGTGAGATCGATTCCGTAGCGGTTGTGGAAGTGAACTTTCTCGGCTTTTATTGCCGGATCAATCTTGAACACTCGGGTATCATTTTCGAGAGCGAACGCTGTTGACGCTGTGCAGAGTATTGCCATTGCGAAGAGTAAAATCTTGAACATTATTTTTTTGCCTCCTGTTTTGTGATGCTGGAATTATTACACGCAAAAAATAAAATGTCTAATGCCTATGCTAAAATATTTGACATACGCGAAAAAAATATCATGAGGTGAAAGACATGCAGAGAGTCAGGAATAATATTCACAAGGCAAGAAAACATACTCAGAAAGCAAGGAAAGATGTTCGCAAAATCAGAGTCAGAATGATGAGAGATTTCTATGAAAAGCCTCTAAGTGAAGACATGCTCGAAGCCTCCGGCAAGTGCGACATGAACAGAGTCAAGGAAGCAATGACTCTCCTTGCTGTCAACAATGAACCTATGCCCCTTGAATGGAAAGACCATCAACTGACAGGCAATCTCAGTAAATACAGGGAATGCCACTTGTGTACGAGATTAAACCCAAAGGCTCAAAAATCGAACTCATAACTTTCGTGAAGGTATGCACTCATTCAGAGATTTTCGGAAGGTAATCACAATGGAACTGCGTTTACTGAAATATTTTCTCGAAGCAGCCAACGAACTCAACATTACAAGAGCCGCTCAGCGTCTTCACATCACACAGCCATCACTCTCACGCCAAATCGCTGACCTAGAACACGAAGTAGGCCGAAAATTATTCACACGTGAACGCTTCGGCATCAGACTCACCGAAGAAGGCGTACTCCTCAAGAAACGCGCTCAGGAAATCATCGGCCTTGAGGAAAAAACACTCAGCGAACTTTCCGGCACAAACAACGAAAACATCATCGGCACCGTCTATATCGGAGCAGGCGAAACTATAGGCATCAAACACATAAGCCGTGTACTGAAAAAATTACGCACAGACCACAACGGCATTCGTTACAGAATGATCAGCGGAGACAGTGAAGATGTTTCCGACAAACTCGAAAAGGGCCTCGTCGATTTCGGACTGTTCATCGGCAGAACAGGCATACATATCAGCTCAAGTTACAACTATATCGCTCTGTCTGACTCTGACGTTTGGGGCGTTGTCGTGAGGAGTGATGACACTCTCGCAGGCAAAGCAGGCGTTACGCCCGATGACCTCAAGGGAAGAGAGCTTCTCTTCTCGTATCAGGCAAAAACTCAGGGCGAATTTTCCGAATGGCTCGGCTACAGTTTTGACGAACTCGACATCATCGGAACTTACAATCTCGCTTACAACTCCTCCGTCATGGTCCGTGAAGGTCTCGGCATTCTCGTTACGATTGACGGCATCATCAGCACAGGCGGTGAAAGCGGATTGAAATTCATTCCCTTAACGCCGGAACTGAAAGCAGGACTCGTCTTGGCGTGGAAAAAATCAGCGGTATTCTCAAAAGCTGCCCTGAAATTTCTCGAATACTTCAAGGCCTCACTGGCCTGATAGAGTTTATCACCGCAAGAATCAGCACTCCGACATCAGCGAAAACAGCCAGCCTCATTCCAGCAATTCCCAACGCTCCGAGCGCAAGACACAGCATCTTCACGCCGATTGAACCGTAAACATTCTGTCTCACAATTCTCATGCAGCGTCTCGAAATCTTCACGGCTTCAGGAATTTTCATCAGGTCATCGTCCATTATCACAACGTCAGCAGCCTCAACAGCAGCATCGCTCCCAAGCGCACCCATCGCTATTCCGACATCAGCGCAGGCGAGTACAGGCGCATCATTGATACCGTCTCCGGCAAACGCCTTCACGCCCTTCACTGACTTCACGATCTCTACTTTGTCGGACGGAAGAAGCCCGGCGTGATATTCATCTATTCCGGCTGACATTGCCGCTTCTTTTGCTGACTGTTCAGCGTCCCCAGTGAGCATCATGACACGTTCGACACCGAGAGATTTCAGAGCTTCTACGGCTGACTTTGCGTCATTCTTGAGAGTGTCGCTGATAACGACATGGCCGGAATATTCCCCGTCAACAGAAACATGAATGACCGTTCCTGTCTCGGAAACTTTCGGAACTCCCTCCATCATCGCCGCTCTTCCTGCTCTTACAACATGACCGTTCACAGTCGTACAGACACCGAAACCGGCTGTCTCTTCCGAGTCGGTAACAGCACAAGAGTCAGCCTCGTTCGGGTAAGCACGTCTCAGGGCATCGGCTGCAGGGTGATGTGAAAATCTCTCAGCATGGGCGGCAAGGTGTAACAGTTCGTCAGCACTAATCGACACAGGATAGACTCCAGTAACACCGAAAACTCCTCGTGTTAAAGTCCCGGTCTTGTCGAAAATTACCGCTGACAGTTCAGCAAGCCTCTCGATGAAAATTCCGCCCTTGACGAGAACTCCACGCCTTCCCATTGTGCCGACAGCAGAGAAGAACGCTAAAGGAACGCTGACGACCAATGCACAAGGACAGCTCACAACAAGGAACGTCAAAGCCCTGTAGACCCAAGCGCGGAAATTCCCGGCGAACAATGGAGGGATTAACGCTATCGAGAGAGCCGCAATACACACGGAAGGAGTGTAGATTTTCGCAAAACGTGTGATGAATTTCTCGGAACTTGATTTTGACGCTCCAGCCGACTCGATCAGTTCGAGTATCTTTGACGCTGCCGACTGTGTGAATGTTTTTGTCGTTCTCACTCTCAGCACTCCCGAAAGATTCACGCAGCCGCTTAGAACTTCGCTCCCGGCCATGACATCACGGGGCATACTCTCTCCGGTCAGCTTGCTTGTGTCGATGCCTGAATGACCTTCAACAACAACGCCGTCAATCGGTATCTTCTCGCCGGGCTTGATGACGATGATACTGCCTTCGCTCACTGATGACGGTGAAACTTGTGTTGATGTTCCGTCTGATTTTTCGAGATTGGCGTAATCCGGCCTCAAGTCCATCAACGCCGTTATATTCTCTCTTGTTCTGTCTGAGGCGTAATCAGCGAAAAATTCTCCGACCTGATAGAAAATCATCACAGCGCAGGCTTCATTGTATTCACCGAGTATCAACGCTCCGATTGTTGCGATTGACATCAGGAAGCATTCGCCGAAAATTTCGCCTTCCCTTATGCCGCGAAAAGCTTCGATGATAACATCATAACCGGCAATGAGATACGGAAGAAGATAAAGAGCAGGAATGCCGACACCGTAGAAATTCAAAGCTGATAGAACCGCTCCGGCCGTAACAACCCGCACAACAATCTTCAAGTGTTCATTCATTTTTATTACCCCTACAATCAAATGATTGTTTGAATATTTGAAAGCTGTGCGAATTATACTGCTTTAGTTTTTTGAGTCAATATTTTTTGAAGGACAGGTGATTTTGAACATGGCCTCGATTGTTTTGTGGAATAATTTTGCTTCGTCCGTAACGTTGAGAGAGTAATGAATTTCTTGGCCTTCACGTTCAGCCGTAACAAGACCGCTTCTCCTCAAGAGCTGGAGATGATGAGAGACAACAGCCTTGCTCACTCCCAACGCTGCTGCAATGTCGGAGACACATTCTCTTGTGTGGCAGAGAAGCCAGAGAATTTTCAGCCTAGTTGTGTCGCCGAGCTGTGAAAAAATTTCTGCTGCCTCAGAAAATTTCCCGGTTTCGGGCATTCTGTCAAGAATACTTTGAAGATTCTTATCGTGATTATGAGGAAGCAAGATTTACAACTCCTTTCAAAAAAACAGGGAAGCTCATCAAAACTCCCCTGCATGATTCTTTTTTACCATCTTTCCGACATTATGCCCGAAAAAGTATTAACCCTCCTGACAATCCACAAGACATTACCTGTCAAAGGAACGTCCCTTTTGTTGTATGACTCTGTGTCAACCTGAACGAAGCTGGGATTACTTCCGAGACCTGCGGCGAATTTCGTTGTGCCTCTGTCTGATACATATTCCTTGTAGACATAGGCATCAGTCGGAGCTGCTGACGAGTTCACCGGGCCTGTGAGGCTGAGAGTCCTGTAAGTCAATCTCATTCCGCCTGAGTATGTCGGATTAGCACCGCTCAAAACTTCATCTCTCACCCCCGAAGGATCGTAAGCGAAAACGACAGAGCCTTTATGAGCCGCATCGCTGGGAGTGTCATTGACGACAATGAACGCTTCATCAGGCGAGACAATTTCGCTGAAACCGAGATTCATTGTTGACTGAACGGCAACGCTTCCTGTGTTTGCGACAAAGTATTTCGCTCCGTTCATGCCCGTCAGTCTAACGCCTTTGTAGATGCTGTAGCGTTTATTGAGTTCGATTGCTGGCGAGTCAAGCATTATCACCTGTTTGATTTCAGGGGTTACAATGCCGTCTTGAGGAGTGCCTGTTGACGATGAACCGCCTCCGCAGCCGTTAAGCAAAAAAATCGAAAGTGCCATCAAAATTGTGTAAACAGCAAAATGAATTTTCTTCATGATACCCTCCATGTGATATGTGTAATGCTATTCTACACTAAAAAAGAGAGTACCCCTCAAAAGGAGTACCCCCTGTGTTCAGTCAACAGTAAAAACTATTTCGCAGTTATTCCGGCAAAATCATTCACTCTGTGTACAAGCGGGAATGTCTCGCCCGTTGACGGAATGTTCCTTGCGCCTTCCGTGTCAGCCTCGAATGACTCTGGGAACAGCGTGAATGATGTAGAACTTCCGATCTCTACAGTCGTTTCAGTTACAGGAAGCGTTGTAGTAGTGTTGCTGTCAGTCTCGTTGCTGTCAGTGTCATTGTCTGTCGGTGTGTTAGATTCGGGACTGCCGTTGTTCGGGTCAACGTTGGTACCGCCCTTCGTCCACGTGTACGCGCTGTCATCATAGATGTAGTAGCCGTTGTTGTAGTCGATTCCGCCTTCAACCTGTGTGATTCTTGTTTTTCCTGCGGTGATGTCGAGTGTACCGCCCTGAATCGATACCCAGCCGTTCGAGTCTATGCCGTCTCCGCCTGTTGACGTGATCTTGAGAGTGCCATCGTCCATCTCGAACACTGACACGTAATCTTCATTGACGTTGATACCGTCATCAGGCGCATTAACCGTGATATTGCCTCCGCTTATCAGCATGTGCATTTCACTGTCAAGGCCCTCACATGTTGTTGACGTGATGTTGAGCTTGCCTGTACCCTCATCGCCTCCGCCGATTACGATTGAGCGTCTTGAGTGGAAAGCTCCGTCAAGTTTGTACATCTTCTTCTGCGCTGAAATATCGCTGCCGATCTTTGAGGCTGCGTACAACTCGCCCGTATCATCGTCAGTTTTCGGAGCAAGTTCGAGAATCCTGTAAACGTTCGCTCCGGTTAATGTGTTAGTCGTTCCGTCAGCAATCTCAACGACAGCTCCAAGCGTGTAGTAATCGCTGGAGAGCATCTTCGTATGAAGAGTCTTCCACGTGTCATTCGCTGTTAGTGTTTCCTGAGAGTCGTAGCCGTTATTTTTAGCCCACTTGTAGACTTCGTAGAACACTAACGCAGGGGCGACATCACAGCTCACTTCAACGCCGTTGAGAATGAGTCCGACTTGATTTGCTCCTGCCTCAATCCATATCTGACCGTGCCACTTGCCCGAAAGCCTGTAAGTTCCCGGCTCTGTGATGTGAAGAACGGGATTCTTGTAGGCATCTGAGGCCGAGTGAGTCATCGTTGAGAATGACGGTATCGCGCTGGTGTCTGTCGCTGAAGCACTGAAGCCGCCGGGTGCATTCGGAGGTGTACCGCCTTGTCCGCCATCGGGAGGTGTTCCGCCCTGTCCGCCGTCAGGAGGTGTACCGCCATCACCGGGCATACCGCCTCCAACGGTCATCGGAAGAGTAGCGAAAATATACTTCGCTGTCCCGTAATCCGCTCCGTAGTCGTTGCTCAAATCCGTGAGGGCATCTTGAAGAGCTGAGGCCGTCAAGTCATAGTACACAACATACTCGGTATCTTCGTCCTTCGTGGCCGTCTGGCTTGTCGTGAATGTCAACGTGTTCGGAGTGTAGCGAACATCTCGGGCAATGTAAACACCTTCAGCGGAATTGAATGTGCTGACAATATTGTTCTCGTATGCGTCCTCGTAATACACGGTAGAGCCGTTGATGCCGTTCGTCCAATACTGTTCCGGGTGCTGAGGGTCAGCGTGCCAAACGTAATCATTGGCTGTGATGACTGTATTACCGACTGTTGCTGTGCCGTCAGAGTTCAGAACAATGTCGATTATGTTCTCGTCATCGTCAAAAACAACTGACGAGTCATTGACTGACGCTGTGGAAAGCGTAAGGCTCGTGTACTTCATCTTGTCCGCAGTGCCTCCGAATCTGAGAACGCCCGTTGATGTTGTGTCAGTCCCGGAATTGCTCGGAATGTACGAGAAAATTACGGTGCTGTCGTCCGAGTCAGTTATCACTATCGGAAGATCCTCGCTGACTGCGCTCTGGTACTCAAGATTCATCGTGAGCTTTTCAGTGCCGTGATTCTCCGGCGTTACGTAGTACTTCGCCGATGTTCCGATGACACTGACATTGCTGCCTCGATAAATGTTGTAAGAGCCGTTGCGCTTGAATGCCGATGAGGTTATCGCCATTCTCTTGGCCTGTGATGACTTAGTGCTGGTGTCTCCGCTGACACTTCCGCCATTGCTCCCACAGCTTGAGTGAAGTGTAGCAAGAGTCAGCACTGCCATCAGTACGAAATAGAGAGCTGTGCAAAACTTTTTCATTAAATCTTTGTCTCCTAAAAAATTTTTACTAAAATGAGTATAACATGAAGCGTATAATATATCGGCGTTCGCAGTAACAAATTTAATTAGGAGGATAATTCAATGACATCAAAGCAAAACATAAAAATGACTGTGGCTGAATGCTCGTTATGTGTCGCTCTGTCATACATAATGTCAAGAGTTAATCTCTTCACTATGCCTAATGGAGGTTCGATTGACTTCGAGCTTGTGCCGTTGATTCTTTTCACTTACAGAAGGGGCTGGAAGTGGGGCGTTACTGCCGGGTTCATTGAGGGTTTATTGCATATCATGCTGCGTTTTGAGCCGACAATGGATTATATACTCCCAAGCCTGCTCGATTATGTTATCGCTTATTCATTCGTGGGAATGACTGACCTTCACCCGTTCTGGCTCGGTCTGATCGTAGCGTGGGCTGGAATGACTGCCTCAAGCGTAGTGTCAGGCGTTTTGTTTTACGCTCAATACGCTCCGGAAGGGCAAAACGTTTGGGTCTACTCATTCATGTATAACGCTCCTGTGTTAGGCGCGAAGTATCTCATCTCCGGGATAGCTGCTCTTATTCTCTGGAAGCTGTTAGAAAGAGAATTAGCCTTCTGATTTGAAGACAATAATAATTTCTGGAGCCTCAAGCCGTTCAGGAAAGACAACTGTAACATGTGCTTTGCTGTCGACATTGAGGCAAAGAGGCTTCAATGTCATAGCGTACAAGACCGGCCCGGATTACATCGACACGGAATATCTTAGACGATGCGGAAAATGTGAGGGCTATAACCTCGACAACTGGCTGATGAGTGATGAGAGAATGCTGGAACTTTTCACACAGACATCATCAGGGAAGGACATAGCGTTAATCGAGGGCGCAATGGGATTGTACGATGGAGGCGTGAACAGCACTGCGAGTATCGCTAAGATGATTGACGCTCCCGTTGTTCTTGTCATAAACGCCCGTTCAATGGGTGAGAGTGCCGCCGCTGTTGCGTTGGGTTTGAGGGAATATGACAGAGTGAAAATAGCAGGGGTAATATTGAACTTCACAGGCTCGGAATATCACGAGAAAATAATTTCATCATCGCTTGAGGAGAAAGGCATAAAATTTTTTGGAGCGTTGAGACGTGATGACGGCCTCAAGATTCCTGAAAGACATTTAGGTTTGCTCACTTCACAAGAGAATGACGGCTTTGACGCTGAAAGATTGAGAGTGAAATTTGAGAGTTCTGTTGACGTTGACTCGATGCTGAATGTTGCGGAAGAGTCAAAATTTTTTTGGCCGAACAGTAAACAATCGTACCCGGAAAAAGTTTACAATGTGAAAATCGGAGTCGCTCAAGATAAAGCGTTCACGTTCTGTTACCCTGAAAGTTTGATGATGCTTGAACGTTTTGGAGCTGAGATTGTGAGTTTCAGTCCGATTAGTGATGACTCTCTGCCTGATGCTGACGGTTATATTTTTGTTGGCGGTTATCCTGAAGTTTTTGCTGATGAACTTTCGGGAAACACGGCCATGATTGACAGTGTGAGGAAAATCGCCGGCAAGAAGCCTATTTTGGCCGAATGCGGTGGAATGATGTATTTGTGCCGAAAGATTAACGATTTTGACATGGCCGGAGTGATTCCTTTTGACGCAAAAATGTCGGAACGTCCCGTAATGGGTTACAGAGAGGCGAGGGCATTGAGGGATAACTTGCTGTGCAGTGAGGGCGGTGTGCTTCGTGGTCATGAGTATCACTACGGAAGGGTTGACGGCGAGTCACGGCCTGTGTTTGAGGTAACTCGAAGGGACGGAAGCGTTTTGGGACTGACAGGTTTTGCCGGTGAAAGAATGTTAGCGTCATGGCTTCATGTGAATTTCTGGGGTTATCCTGATGTCGCCGAAAATTTCTTGAAGTCTACACAAAATCCCTCATAGCCTCAACAAAAATTTCATTCTCTTCCGGCCTCCTGACTGAAACCCTGATATACTTCCCGTCAAGAGACTCGAAATTCCTCGTGTGCCTGACAGCGATTCCATTCGTCAGCAAAAAACGAATCAATCTCTTGTCATCGTCAGCCTTCAACAGAAAGAAATTCACATCAGACTCAATCACCTCAAGTCCCAAACATTTCAGCTCATTCATGAACAATGGAGTATTAAGACGGTAAAAATCTCTCGTTCTCCTCAAAAATTCATCGTCATTCAGAAATTTCAACGCTAATTCTTGAGCAAAGGCGTTCACGCTCCATGAGGGCATATTCATTTTAACAGCGTCAACGATGCTTTCATCAGCGATGAGATAACCTATTCTCGCTCCGCTGAGGTGAAAAATTTTTGTCAATGACCTCAATATCACGGCGTTGTGAAAATCAACGAGCCTTTCAGACTTTTTGAACGTCAGAAAATCTACATACGACTCGTCAATGATGAATATCGTTTCGGGATTTGACGCTAACGTTCTTGAAAGGTCAGGAATGAAACGGCCTGTAGGGTTGTTGGGATTGCAGATTATGACGTGTCGGAAATTTTTTGCACCGTCAAGCGAAAAAATACTCTCCGCATTCCTGAACGCCCTCGAATATTCGCCGTAACAGGGCTGTAATATTGCTGTGTTTTCGGTGAAAAGTCCGGCAAGAAGGAATATAGCCTGATTCGCTCCGTTAGTGAATAATATTTTTGACACCGGGACTCTCTCACGCTCCGAAATGATTTTACGGAGGCGGTTGCATTCGGGATCAGGATAACTTGAGGCGATACGCTCAACGTCAAGAGTGATTTTCGGCCATGCGATGACGTTAGTGTTAGTGCTGAAGTCGAGAATCTTTTCGGGAACAGGAACACCGAAAGCACGGAAAAGATTTTCGGGATTGGCACCGTGTATCAACTCAAGCATGAGAGAATCACCAAAATTCCCGTGAACGCAAAGCACGACACATCAAGCACCTTCCAAGCCCTTACTATGTCAGCCGTAACAGGATCATTCCCGGCCTCATTCAGGAACGGCCTAGCCTCGAACTTTCCGCCGTAGAACGCTCCTCCTCCGAGCCTGAGTCCCAATACGCCAGCGAAAGCACTTTCAGGGTGTGCGCTGTTGGGACTCTTGTGCTTCGTCCTGTCAGAAGCGAAAACCCTCAAAGCCTCCCGGAAATTTCCTCCAGTCAACACTATCATCAATCCTCCGATTCTAGCCGTCAAAAAGTTCATAACATCGTCAATCCTCGCTGAAGCCGTCCCATAACGCCCGAAACTTTCGTAGCCTATCATCGAGTCAAGAGTGCTTGCAGCCTTGAACGCCCAGACGATGACGGGCATTCCCC
Source organism: uncultured Synergistales bacterium (assembly GCA_905233215.1). Taxonomy (GTDB): domain Bacteria; phylum Synergistota; class Synergistia; order Synergistales; family Aminobacteriaceae; genus JAFUXM01. The sequence continues at coordinate 25,000 of CAJODC010000006.1, read as the reverse complement.
AGACGGGACTCACAGCGTAACCGATTGCTGCGAAGAACATCACTGAAATCACGCCGTCAACAGAATTTTCAGCGACTGTCTCAATCACGGCACGAGCGATTTCAGTCTCATCAAGATTTTCAGTATCGCGTCCGACAACGAACGACAAATATTTTCTCGCTGAGTCAAAATCTTTTTTGACGAGAGCGAAAAATACTGGTGCTGTCTCGTCCTTCAAGTCTCTCCAAGCAATGGCACTGTATAAAGCGTAAACCTGAAAAATCACATTGCCGTCAACCAAAACCGCTGTCAATCCAGCAAAAAGCCCCGCCGTAAAAATCGTCAAAAGCGAAACAGCGAGGCCGTCAAAAAATGACTCAGTGTCCGAAAAAATTATCCTGTGCCAAAAATTTATCACCCTTCCGATCATTCTCACAGGGTGAGGGAATCTTGCAGGGTCGCCGAAAATTTCATCAGCGATTACGGCAAGACACAGTACCAGCGCGAATTTCAAGGCTCAGTGAGATTACACGTCAAGACAGCTTCCGCCGATGAACTCACGAATTACCGAGTTGTTCGGGATCCCGTCATTGTTCAACGCAGGGACAAACCGCAGAATGTTCAGAAGCCTCAAAGCCTCGCTGAAGACGCTTGAGTTCTCGTCAACAGTGTGCAATAACGGCTCAACATAGGGCTTCAGGACTCCAAGCTCATACGGTAATGACGAGTTGAATATAGCGTTGGCTCGGCTCCTGTAGGGGAAAATGTATTTCTTCGCTCCTCGTATAACTTTCGGGTAAATTTCAAGCGTTACCTGCGCAGATTTCCCCCTTGTCCTGTAATCACGGATTATCCGCCGTAAAAGTCTGTTATCGCTCGTGCTTGTCCTGTTGTGAGGGTCAATGCAGATTCCAGTTAAAGGCGAGACAAAAATACCATAACGCCCGGTCTCCGGCACCATGTCAAGAATCCTGTCGTTCAGTCCGTGAATACCCTCCATTATGAGAACGTCTGACGGCTTCAGCTTGATGACTTTTCCCGGCTCTTTCCTTCCCGAAATGAAATTGTAAACTGGCGTAACAACCTCTTCGCCTCCTACTATTCTGGTCAAATTATCCTCAAGAAGCTCAAGATCAAGAGCGTCAAGTCTCTCGTAATCATATTCGCCGGTCTCGTCTTTTGGAGAGTCTTCACGTTCCTTGAAGTAATTGTCAAGCGGAAGAGTTACGGGAGTTTTTCCGCAGACCATCAACTGAACTTTCAGACGCTCCGAAAATGTCGTCTTCCCTGACGCTGAAGGCCCTGCTATCGTTACGACTTTGACGGGACGCGAGGCAATGTCTTCGGCGATGTTGCCGAGTTTCTGTGAGTGAAACGCCTCAGCGATTAGTATCAGTTCCTGTATTCTTCCTTCGGTTACTCTGTGATGCAGCTTGTTCAGATAGTTCAGGTCGAGAACTTGAAGCCAGTGTGCGTAGTCGAAGAATACTTTTCCCATTGACGGCTCGAGTCTCAATTCCGGCATCTGTTCGGGAGCGTCAGGTCTTGGGAAGCGCAATAACATTCCCTGTTCGTACAGAACTACATCAAACATTCTGAGTGCGCCCGTTGACGATGCCAGAGGGCCTCCGCAGAAGTAACCGTAACGTTCGCCGCATCTGTAGACCTCAACTGGATCAAGATTGGCACGGACGAATAACTCGGCTATCTCAGGCTCTCCCTGACGCTGAAAGACACGGCGTGCCTTGTCGATCGTTAGAATCTCACGGGTTATCGCTGAGTCCCGGCGGATAATGTCGTTCATCTCGGCCTTGATTCTGTCAACGTCTGACTGTGATACAGGGCCGTCATCAAATTCCCAGTAATGAGAGTCGGCTATCGAGTGCCTTAATACTGCCTTTCGTCCTAAAACTCTGGCACACGCTATGATTAACACAAATCCTAACGTGCGTTTATATATCCTCTGGCCTGTCGGTGATGTCGACGTAATGAACTCCACTGTTGCATCTTCATCAACTATCCAGTCAAGCGGCCTCGTGTAATTGTTCACAAACCACGCTATGACTCTTCGGTGAGGCATGTCATGCTTGGTTATCATTTCTTCCATAACGTCATGGCCGGTAACTGGAGCTTCTCCGGCTATGTAACTGGCGATGTATGTATCTCTCTTTGCTGCTGCTGTTAATACGCAGACTGTAAATGCCATTAAATTGCACCTCTACATAAATTTCTGACATTATACCCTAAAGGCTGAATGCCTCAGTTTACAATCGAAAAAATTTGAGTTTACAATTAAAATTCGAGAGTGTTCTATAATTCTTCATAATATTAAATTGAAAGGATATGTCTTCATGAGCGTGTCATTATACAGGAAATACCGCCCTCAGAATTTCGCTTCAGTCGTCGGACAAAAATCAGCAGTGGAAATTCTCACACATTCGCTTGAACGCGGCAGGGTTGGACACGCTTATTTGTTCTCAGGCTCAAGAGGCTGCGGAAAAACATCAATCGCCAGAATCTTCGCTAAGTCCCTGAACTGTTTAGACCGTCAAGGCTTTGAACCCTGCGGAAAATGCCGAAACTGTCTTGACATAACATCAGGGGAATCGCTTGACGTAATCGAAATAGACGGAGCGTCAAACAACGGTGTCGAAAATATACGAGGTCTCAAAGAAAATGTAACTCTCTCGCCGTTCAACTCAAAGTACAAAATATACATCATTGATGAAGTTCACATGTTGTCTCAAGGAGCATTCAACGCACTCTTGAAGACCCTCGAAGAACCTCCCGAACACGTAATCTTCATCATGGCCACGACAGAGCCTCACAAAGTGCCGGTAACGATACGCTCACGATGTCAGCACATACCGTTTCACAGCATAACGCCTGATGACATTTTCACGAGGCTTGAATACGTCTGTCAGTGCGAGAATATAGCGTTTGAGGCCGAAGCACTGCGAGAGATTGCCCGGCAGTCTGACGGGGCATTGAGGGACGCTTTATCGCTTCTCGAACAGTCAGCGGCTTCAGGAGATGTAACGCTTCAGAGAGTCGAGTCAGTCTTCGGGACTGGGAGCCGTTCATCGTTTGAGCGTTGGCTTGTTGAACTGAGGACTAACCCTGAGAGTGCTTACAGGGGATTGAAGGCTATGTTTGACACAGGAGCTTCAGCCTTGAGAGTGTTTGAGGAAATTTTCACGCTCATCAGGGATTTGTGGCTTGTCTCAAAATGGAAGACAATCACGGACGCTTTATCGCTTTCCGAAGAGGACAGGAATTTTCTTGTTACCGAGTCGAAAAACTGGAAGCCTTCCGAACTTCATAAACTTTTGGGAATTTTGCTGGAACTTTTGAGACAGGCACGTTCAGGAATAAGAACAGAGATTCTTCTTGGAACGTTCGTGTTCATGCTTGACGATGAGGAGAAAGAGCAAGAGCAAGAGCCGCCTCCGCCAGTCATCAAAAAAATTGCTCCTGCCGTTGAAACTCCTGCACCTGTTGCAGTTCCTGTTCACGTTGAAACAGACGAGGGACTGAAAGCTGAATTGATTAACATAGCGTCAGAGAAGAACAAGATGATTTACTATGCTATGTTTGACACTAGGATTTACAGAAGGGGCGATGACGTAATACTTGACTTTGAACACAGGTATTGCTTCGAGGTCATGAGGGTTGACAGGAACGCTGGCGAAATAGCCGAGATTTTTTCTGTTTACGGAGACATAGTGCTGAAGTTCCGAGAGGCTGAATATACTTGCGTAAAGTTCGAGACTGCTCCCATTGCCGAAAATTTTACGGAGACAGAAAAGCCCCGTCAGCAAAGAGCGAAGGACATAATCGGCGAACTTATTTCAACTGAACCGGACAATCCCTCACCGCCTCCCGAAGCAAAAAGCAATTCAGCATTCGGAGATTTGATGCAAAAATTGAAGGCTATAGGACTCAGGCCGGAAATGATATTGTTGAAACACAGCGAGTCAGAATCAGACGACACAGAACAGGATAGTGATAACGATAATGAGTAGAGATTTTGTGCATCTTCATGTTCACACTGAATACAGCCTGCTTGACGGTGCGATAAGGACGAAGGCACTAGCCGAGAAAGTAGCGGGCTGGGACACATCGTTGAAGGCTACAGCCATGACGGATCACGGCGTATTGTACGGTTCTGTTGAGTTTTACGAGAACTGTCTTGCGAAGGGCGTGAAACCTATCATGGGCTGTGAGGCTTATGTTGACACGAACGGAATTTCATCGAGGGTCTCAAAACGTTTCAATCATCTTCTTCTGCTTGCTGAAAATGATACCGGCTGGCACAATCTCATGAAGATAATTTCGATCGCAAACACTCAGGGATTTTACTACAAGCCCAGAATCGATCACTCAATTCTCGAAAATTACAGAGAGGGAATCATAGCGAGTTCTGCATGTCTAGCGGGCGAGATTCCTCAGATGATTTTGACTGGAAATGTTGATGGAGCTGTGAAGACTGCTGAATATTACCGCAGTATTCTTGGCGATGAAAATTTCTTCCTTGAGATAATGCCGAACAGCCTCGATGAACAGATAACGGTGAACAAAGCGATAATTGACATCTCGAAAAGAACGGGCATTCCGATTATCGCTACATGCGACTCACATTACCTGAACAGTGAGGATTACGACTGGCACAAGATACTTTTACGGATTAACACACATGCTGACGCTGGCGATGATGCTTTCGGTTTTGACAGGAATGAATTTTACCTGATGACACCTGATGAAATCTTCGAGAGGCTCACGAGAACGTTACCCGAAGAATCAGTAGAAGAGGCCATGAACAACACAGTTTCAATCGCCGAAAGATGTAACGTGAAAGTATTGCCCGACAAAAAGAAATATCTACTGCCTAACCTGAATCTCTCTGAAGGAATGACCGAAGAAGACGAACTCCGAGCAAGAGCAAGAGAGGGATTGAAGGCACGTTTTGAGGCGAGAGGCACGGAGATTCCCGAAAAGTACAGCGAACGTTTAGAGTATGAACTTGGAGTGATAACACAGATGGGCTTCTGCGCTTACTTCCTGATAGTGTCTGGAATAATTCAGGCTGCTAAATCCCGAAACATTCCCATAGGGCCGGGCAGAGGTTCAGCAGCAGGGAGTCTCGTTGCTTGGAGTCTCAAGATAACCGAGCTTGACCCATTGCGCTATGACTTGCTGTTTGAACGTTTCCTGAATCCCGAAAGAATATCAATGCCCGATATTGACACAGACGTTTCAGACAAGGGACGTGATGAGCTTCTGAAGTATATTTCCGACCATTACGGGAGCGATCATGTAGCGCAGATTATCACGTTCGGGCGCATGAAAGGCCGTCAATCCGTCAAAGATGTCGGGCGGGCTTTGGGTGTCGATTACGCTCTGATGGACAAGACAGCGAAGTTAATCCCGGTGATGTGCAAGAGTCTTTCTACCGCAATCGAGGAAACAGCGGACCTCAAAGCCGAATACGATTCCGACCCTGTGAAGCACAACATCATCGACAAGGCCAAAAACATCGAGGGATTAGCCCGGCATACATCACAACACGCGGCAGGAGTCGTGATTTCGCCTGTTCCTGTAACTGACGTTGTGCCGGTCAAACGCCTCAGCACAGGCAAAGAAGACGGCGACACCGGCCAAGTTGTAACACAATTCACGATGGAGCCTGTAGAGAAGCTCGGCCTCGTCAAAATGGACTTTCTCGGGCTTTCAACGCTCTCAATAATTGAGGAGGCTCTGTCGAACATCAAGAACAACGGCAAGAAACTTCCTGACATGAACAAAGTGAACGATGAGACGGACGACCCCGAAACGTTCAAGATTTTGCAGGAAGCTGACACAATGGGAGTATTTCAGCTTGAGTCTGACGGAATAAGGGCGATGTTACGCAAGTTGAGGACAGACAGATTTGAGGACTTAGTAGCGGCTCTTGCTATGTACCGTCCGGGCCCGTTGGATTCTGGAATGGTTGACCAGTATATTGACTGCAAGCACGGACGCTCTAAACCTCAATATCCACACCCATTGCTTGAGCCTGTCCTCAAAGAGACTTACGGTGTAATACTGTATCAAGAGCAGGTCATGAAGTGCGCTTCAGTCTTGGCCGGTTACACACTGGGAGAGGCTGACCTTCTTCGCAGGGCTATGGGCAAGAAGAAACTCGAAGTCATGCAGCAGCAGAGAGCGAAATTTCTTGAGGGAGCGAAAGAGAAGGGAATAGACTCGAACACAGCGTCATCAATTTTTGACAACATCGAGAAATTTGCCGGTTACGGTTTCAACAAATCCCACAGCGCAGCCTACGCACTGATTTCATACGATACTGCATGGCTAAAGGCTCATTACCCAGTTGAGTTTATGGCCGCTTACCTTTCGAGTCAGATGAAGTCGAAAAAGGAAGTACTCGGTCATTACGTGATTGAAGTGAGAAGGAGCGGTATTCAAGTTTTACCGCCTGATATAAATTCGTCAGCGGAAAATTTCACGGCTGTCGGGAACGTCATCAGATTCGGACTTGGTGCAGTCTCAAGAATGGGACATAACGCAATAGAAATGATTGTGAATGAACGCAAGACCAACGGAAATTTCACATCATTATGGGACTTCATAAAGAGGGTTGACATGAGTCTGATGAACAAGTCATCAATAGAAAATCTCATCAAGGCCGGAGCATTTGACGAGATCATGAAGAACAGAGCCATGTTGCTCGGAGCGTTGCCCGATTACATTGAGGCGATACAGAAAGTGAACGCAGTGAAGAAGACCAATCAAATTCAATTATTCGCTGATGATGCTGAAGATGAAGCCGTGAATGCTGCGCCAGAGATTCATGAAGTGAAAGATTTTGACGAACACACGAGGCTTGATTACGAGAAGGCAGTTACAGGGCTTTATATTTCCGGCCACCCTTACGAGGCTTATCAGGAAAAATTTTCGGATTACACGAACTGTACGATCTCTGACTTGTCCGGCTGGAAGAGCGTTAATGTCAAAGCAATAGCCGGAGGAATAGTCGCCTCAATGACTCCGAAGACAACGAAGAGGGGCGATGCCATGTGTATCATTCAGCTTGAGGACACCGAGAGCAGTATTGACACGGTGATATTCCCGTCATTGTGGGAAAACTTGAAGGGGTCAATAACAACCGGTACAGCCTGTGTTTTTGAGGGCAAGACGGACGACAGAGGACAGTTTTTGGCGGAAAAAGTGATATTCCCTGACGAACTTGCTGAAAAGGGACAACGCTATGTTACGTTGAGTTTGACGGGAGAAATTGCGAACATAAAGGATTTTGCGAGGGCTGTTAATTCTTGTCGGGGCAACGCGAAAATGATACTTGAGGCCAAACGCGATGAGGAGACCTGCCGAATACTTTTGGGAAGCAGTGTAGACCCTGAGAAGATTGCTTCTGCTCTTCAGGGAGTCATAGCATCGGGAGGTTTTGAGATTCATTCCGGCTGTGGTGTTTGTGAGTGAGCAAAAATTTTTCCCCTCCTTGATGATGAGTCTGGAGGGATTTTTTTGTATTCTTCGATTAACTCATGTGTCTGTCCTTTTCCTTCTCTGAGTTCCTGCACCGACTTCATAACGTAGGCTTGATTCTCAGGCGAATAAAAAGGGTCTGCGTTCTGTGCAATGATAGTGGAAAACGGCATAATATATCCTCCTTTCGTTTTGTACAAAGTATATAGTATTTTTCAAGGAACAGAAATATTTTATGCTGACCCTTGATTTTCACGAAATGCTATATAATTATTGCGTTCACAATTTTCTGAAATCAGGAGGGTAAAATCCAAAATGTTAGTAAACGCAAAAGAAATGCTCACAAAAGCAAAAGCCGGACATTACGCGGTCGGTCAGTTCAACATCAACAATCTTGAGTGGACAAAAGCAGTCCTTCAGGTTGCCGAAGAACTCAAAGCTCCAGTCATTCTCGGAGTCTCCGAAGGCGCAGGAAAGTACATGGGCGGATTCCGCACAGTTCAGGCAATGGTCGAAGCGATGGACAAAGAGTTCGGCATCACCGTCCCAGTCTGCACACACCTTGATCATGGAACATACGAAGGCGCGTACAAGTGCATCAAAGCCGGATTCACGTCGATCATGTTTGACGGCTCTCATTTCCCGATCGATGAGAACGTTGCGAAGACTGTCGAACTCACTCACGCCGCTCACATGCTCGGAATGACGATTGAAGCTGAAGTCGGCGCAATCGGCGGAGAAGAAGACGGCGTTGTCGGAATGGGCGAATGCGCTGACCCTGACGAGTGCAAGAGAATTGCTGATCTCGGTGTCGACATGCTCGCTGCCGGTATCGGAAACATTCACGGAAAGTACCCGGCAAACTGGAAGGGACTCTCATTCGAGACTCTCGCAAAAGTTCAGGAGAAAACCGGCTTAATGCCCCTCGTCCTTCACGGCGGATCAGGAATCCCTGACGAGATGGTCAAGAAAGCAATCACTCTCGGTGTCTCAAAAGTCAACGTCAACACAGAGTGTCAGCTCTCCTTCGCAGCAGCAACACGCAAATACATCGAAGAGGGCAAAGACAATCAGGGCAAAGGCTACGACCCCAGAAAACTTCTTGCGCCCGGCGTTGAGGCAATCAAAGAGACAATCCGCGAGAAAATCAGACTCTTCGGTTCAGACGGGAAAGCGTAAGTCTTAAATTGAGCGAAAAACGTTACTTCATTGACGGTAAATTTATCGGAGACGGGAGCCTTGCTGTAATTGCGGGCCCCTGCTCCCTTGAGTCGCTTGAACTCGGATTAAGGGTCGCCAAATTCATGAAGCGTCTTTGTGATGAACGAGGTCTGCTCTACATCTTCAAGGCAAGTTTCGACAAGGCTAACAGAACAAGCGTTCACGCATGGCGCGGTCCCGGTCTCGAAAAAGGTCTCGAACAGTTAGCCGAGATAAAAAGCATAGTCGGCGTACCAGTTCTTACGGACATTCACGAAAGCTCTCAAGCCGCTCCGGCTGGTGAAGTCGTTGACGTATTGCAGATACCGGCGTTTTTGTGCCGACAGACAGATCTGCTAGTGTCAGCGGCCAAAACCGGCAAAATCATCAACATCAAGAAAGCTCAATTCCTCGCCCCTGAAGACATGATTTACGCCGCCGCTAAATGTCGTGAGGCCGGAAACGATAGCGTTATGCTCTGTGAACGTGGAACGACAATGGGCTATCACCGTCTTGTTGTTGACATGACAGGCTTGGTCACAATGAGGGATTTCGGCTACCCTGTTGTCTTTGACGCTACTCACAGCGTTCAGAGACCCGGCGGACTCGGTGGCGCAAGCGGCGGTGATTACAGGCTGGCATTCCCATTGGCGAGGGCTGCTGCTGCTGTCGGAATTGATGCCGTATTCGCCGAGACTCACCCGAACCCTAAAGAGGCTCTCAGCGACGGGCCTAACATGATTCCTCTTGACCAGATGGCGAAATTCCTCGATGAAGTTCTAGCGGTACACAAAATCAAAAGCAGCATGAATTAACCAAAGAAAGAGCAGGTGATGACAGTGAGCAGCCTGATAGTTTCGAGATTCGGCGGAAATGCCGCTGTAAGTTCTCTTGAAGTGCGAAAAGCCGCTGAAATCGTCAAAGCAAACCCGGACAGGCGTTATGTTATAGTTTCCGCTCCCGGTGCCGATCATGATAAATTAGGGATAACTGATTTGCTTTATGTCTGTCATTCTCAGAGAAGCAGCAGTGAAAATTACGACAGCATTCTCGAAAAAATTTACGAACGTTACAGCGAAATAGTCAGCGGTTTAGGAATAAAATTCAACATTGACGCTGAACTTTTAGAGCTTAAACAGGACATTGAAACCGGGAAAACTCTCGATTACATCGGCAGCAGAGGCGAATACATAATGGCTAAGATTTTCGCTGATTATCTTGACTGGCCTTTTGTTGACGCTAAAGACATATTATTTTTCGGCAAAGACGGAGAGCCTGACAGAGAAAGAACTTTCAGCACAGCCTCAAAAATTCTTCAGGGCTTTGAACGTGCAGTCATTCCCAGCTTTTACGGCACTAGTTACGACGGAAGCATCAAGACATTTCCTCGAGGCGACTGCGATACTGCCGGTGCGCTTGTAGCCTGTTCGGTAAAAGCTGACTTGTTCGAGAAATGGAGCGAGACAGCGAAAATTTACAGCGCAGATCCTTCCGTTGTTCCTGACGCTGAACTGGTACGCAATATCACTTACGGTGAAGTGTTGGAGCTGAATTATATCGGTATGGACATCGTTACTGACAGCGTTGTATTCATGCTCTCAGACATGGGAATACCGATGATGATTTCCAGTATCAATAACGCTGACGATGAAGGAATGAATGTCAGTCCCGTTCTCCCTGAAAACTCAATGCGTGATGTTGCCGTCTGCGTGGCAGGGCGAAAAGGTTTCAACGTAATCAACATTCGTAAATACGGCCTCAACAGAATATATGATTTCGGCCAAAAACTTTTCGGACTGTTCGCAAAGCACCGCATCGCCTGTCAGCATTACCTTTCCGGAATACATCAAATGTCTGTGGTGCTTAAAGCTCCAATGTTTGAGCTTAGGCGTGATGAAATAATTTCGGATATAAAGCGGGAAATTCACCCCGACTCGGTAACTGTCGAAAGAGGTTTGTCGTTGATAGCCGTTGTCGGTGAGGGAATGGGAACAGTAAAAGGAATCTTCAGCAAAATATTAACTGCTCTCTCGCTCGCAAGCATTAAAGTTAAAATGATAGATCAAGGCTCTGACCGTCTGAATATAATTCTCGGAGTGTCAGATAATGATTACGCCAACGCCGTTAAAGCTCTGTATAAAGCCGTAGTACTCAATGAGGTAATCATATGACCTATACTGACGGACAGCTCTTGAAGTCAGCAAAGGATTTAATGCTCACTGAGGCTCATGAAATTTTACGTTCTGCGGAAAATCTCGGCTGTGAAATCGTCAGGGCTGCCCGTGAAATTTACGCCTGCAAGGGTCGTGTTGTCGTTGTAGGTTTAGGCAAGTCCGGCCATGTAGGGCGCAAAATTTCAGCGACTCTAGCCTCGCTCGGTACACCGTCATTCTTCCTTCATGCCGCTGAAGCCGCTCATGGCGATTTAGGCATGGTAACACGTGATGATATAGGACTGTTAATCAGCAACAGCGGAGCAAGTTCCGAGATTGTAGCGTTACTTCCGCACTTCAGGCGGACGGGAGCGAAGATGATCGCCGTTACTGGAGCGATGAAATCACCGTTGGCCGAGAATGCCGACATCGTCATCAACGCTCATGTAGACTCGGAAGGAGACCCCTTGCAGCTTGCGCCGATGAGCAGTACAACTCTTGAACTTGTCTTGGGCGATGCTCTTGCCGTGATTGTTACGACACTGAGAGGGTTGAAGCGTGAGGATTTCGCTTTGTTCCACCCGGGAGGGAGCTTAGGCCGAAAATTGTTGACACAGGTACGTGATGTCATGGGTACAGGTGATAATCTTCCCGTTGTAGCGGAAGGCGTTACGGTCAAAGATGCCTTGTTCGTCATAACCGGTAAAGGTTACGGGGCTGTCTGTGTTGTTGACGATGACGGAAGACTCACAGGGATATTCACTGACGGAGACTTACGGAGACTCATGGAACGTTCCGGCAATGACGCTTTCGTCACAAGAATCGAGGACGCTATGACCCGTAATCCGAAGACTATCAGTCCTCTTGCGCTTGCTGCCGAAGCCGTCAGACTCATGGAACGAAACGAGATCAGCGTACTTATAGCGGTTGAAGATGAACGCCCCGTAGGTATAGTACACATTCACGAATTATTGAAAGCTGGTATAGCATGAAAAAAATACTCGGAATAATTCCGGCTCGTTACGCCTCGTCAAGATTTCCGGGAAAACCTCTGGCCGATATTCACGGAAAGCCGATGATAATTCACGTCTTGGAACGAGCGAAAATGTCAAAAACACTTCATGACGTTATCATTGCCACTGATGACGAAAGAATTTTTGACGCTGTAGTTTCGTCAGGAGCAAGAGCCGTGATGACCGACTCGAATCTTCCCAACGGCACGGCAAGATGTGAACAGGCATTGAGGATTTTCGGCGGTGAATTTGACGCTGTGATTAACATTCAGGGCGATGAACCGATGCTTGACCCGATTATGATTGATGAGGTCTCCGAAATTCTTGACAACTGCGAATGCTCAACGCTTTGCCGGGCTCTTGATGATGATTTCAGCAATCCCAACATCGTCAAAGTTGTGATGAATCAGAAAGGTTACGCGCTATATTTTTCACGCTCGCTCATTCCCTACAAGCGAAACGAGTCAAACCTTCCTGTTTACCAGCACATCGGGATTTACGGTTACAGCGTTGACTTTCTGAAAAAGTATGTCAGACTTTCCGATACTCCTTTGAGCAGTGCCGAGTCTCTCGAACAGTTGAAGATACTCGAACACGGTTACAGGATAAGAATCAGCGTAACAAAAAGCAGGCGTGATAACATCGGTGTAGATACGCCCGAAGATTTAGAGAGAGTGAGAGATTTAATGAATGCCGAAATTCGCAAAGGCAGTGATAATAAGTGACGGTATAAGGGGACATCTCCATCAGTCGCAGGGAGTCGCAGAGTGGCTCGAACGTCTTGAAGGAACAGAGATTGCTCAGACTGTCAACATTCCAGAAATGTCGATATTCGACAGGATATTGAAGATGAAACTTTTTGTGAGAGGTCTCGAAACTCACGGCGGAGCGTTTTCACGTGAATGGCTCAAGTCATTCGGCGTTCGTTACAACAAGTACGAGGAAGGCTCAACGCTTTTCATCTCGGCAGGAAGCAGGGCAGCTCCTTTTTGTCTGGCACTCGCTAAAGCAACACACAACAAGTGCGCCGTCATAATGACCCCTTCAGTGTTAGGAACAAGACCGTTCAATTACGCCATAGTTCCCGAACACGACAAGCCCAATCTGAAAGCAGGAAACGTCATAACGACTCTGGGTGCGCCCACGGACGAAATCTTGAAGGCCGGAAAATTATCGCTCTGTTAATCGGCGGAAGCGATGCTAATTACAGGATAAATTCACGATGGGCAAGAAATGTTTTAACGCCTCTGAGGGAAATCAGGGACGCTAAATTTCTCATCACTACATCAAGACGGACAGGACAGAGCGTTGAAGAGACTGTCGAAGAAATTTTCTCAGGAAGCCCTAACCTTGAATACATGTTCCTTTATTCACGTACGCCTAATCAGAACTCAATCACGGCCATACTCGGAGCGGCTACTCATGTTCTTGTTACTGAAGATTCTGTGTCGATGGTCTCAGAGGCGGTAACAGCCGGGTTCAAGGTGGGATTGATACGTTTGCCGAGAACTACGGGAAAGATTAAGCACATGCTTGGCTACGGGGCAAGAAGATTTGATGACATGTTCAAAGAATTTTCCGAAAGGGGATTGATTGAGGACTTCGGCAATGATTTGTACTTTCCGAAATTCCTTGAGGCTTACGAACAAAAACACGGCTTAGGCTTCAACGAGGCTAAACGAGCTGCCGAATGGATAATTCATAACGGCTAGAAATGAGAATATTATACATACTGCCCGGATTTGACGAAGGCGGAGCTGAAGTTCACGTCCTGAATCTGATTCGTGCTATGACCGAACGAGGCCATGAGGTAACATTAGCGTCAACAGGCGGAAGACTTGAGGCTGAATTGCCCGAATGCGTGCGTGTGCTTCATATGCCTGCTGAGAAAAAGAATCCAGTAACAATAATTTTCTGTGCGCTGAAAATTCACAGTCATCAAAAAAAATTTCATTGGGACATAATCCACGCCCATTCAAGAGTCCCGGCATGGATAGCGTGGCTGTCGTCAAAGTTGACGGGAGTCAAATGGATAGTAACCGCTCATGCTCTCTACTCTCTGAACTTGGGAATAATTCCCCTGAAACACGCTGACGGTGCTATATGTGTTTCCGAAGCAGTGAGGAATCATTTAGCCGCTCATCTTCCTGACGACACAGTGATAATCCCGAACGGAATAATACCGCCGAAGCTAAGTCACAAAAATTTTCCTCATGACAGAATGAGATTCATAATTGTCGGACGCTTGACACAGTTGAAGGGCGTTGATGTCGCTTTGAGGGCGTTGTCGGGATTGAAGGGTTACGAATGGACGCTTGATATTTTGGGCGAAGGGGACGAAAGAGAATCGCTTGAGGCTTTGACGAATGAGCTTGGACTGAATGAGAGAGTGAAATTTTTTGGCGACATGGACAGAACAGAGGTCGAAAAGTTCATGGCTGAAAGTTCATGTATGCTCTTCCCTTCACACAGCGAAGGAATGGGGCTTGTTGTTCTTGAGGCGTTGAGCGTTGGACTTCCCGTGATTGCGTCTGACCTTGAGGCATTGAGGGATTTTGCATTGGGAGGCTTAATTCCTGATGCTGATGTCGATGAGTGGCGGAAAGCGATTGAGAGATTCATTCTGACTGGAGAAGCGAGTCCATTCAGTGCCGGGAAAATTATCACTGTCGATGACATGGCCGTTCAGATTGAAGAATATTACGAAAAGATAAAAGAAGGAGTGTAAACGCAAAAATGAAGCGTGTTGCGGTTTTATGCGGAGGAGACGGCCGGGAACGCGATGTATCACTTCGCAGCGGTAAGGCTGTCGCCGATGCTCTTTGCGAGGCAGGCTGGGAGGCGTTCACGGTTGACCTAACGAGGCTTGAGGACGCTGACAATCTCAAGGGCTTAGGGATTGACGGAGCGTTTATAGCGATGCACGGCGATTGGGGCGAAGGAGGACAGCTTCAGGCGAGGTTAGGCGGACTCGGTATACCTTACACGGGCTCAGGCCCTCACGCCAGCGCATTGGCGATGGACAAATGGGAGGCTCAGAGATTTTTTGAACGAGCAGGAATCCCGGTACCAAAATCAATATTTATCCCCAAAAATTATGATGAAGTTGTAAGCAGACTCGGTAAAAATATTGTCGTCAAACCCTGCGGAGGCGGTTCAACTGTCGGAGTAACAATCATTGACGAACTTACGCCACAAAATCTTAATACCGCTCTTGAGCTCGCCCGTGAAAGTTACGCTGGCCCGGTCATGGCCGAAGAGTACATTGCAGGGCGTGAGATAACATGCGCTGTCTGGGAGAATAACGGAAAGACTGAAGCACTGCCGGTGATTGAGATCAAACCTCACGAAGGCTATTACGATTATGTGAACAAGTACACGAAGGGAGCGACTGAATATATTGTGCCTGCTGAAATTCCTGACGACATTGCGAAGATGATCGGAGATTACGCCGTGAAGGCTCATGAAGCGTTAGGGTGCAGGGCTTACAGCAGGAGCGATTTTCGTTTGACACCTGACGGGCGGGCGTACATTCTCGAAGTCAACACAGCTCCGGGAATGACGGCAACAAGTCTCGTTCCCAAAGCAGCAAGGGCTGTGGGCGTGAGCATGTCGGAATTTGTATCGGCAATAATGGCAATGGCCAAAGTCTGAGATTGTCTGTATGATTATTTCATCACAAAGTTTTCACGAAGTTTTACCCTTTTAGGAATCAACGGCTGAATGTTGCCGTGATTAAAATATATTGAGGAGGATAAAATTTTATGGATTACGCAAAGGAATCACTCAGGCTCCACGAACAGTGGAAGGGGAAAATCGAAGTCATTGCTACAGTCCCGGTAGCAACGAAAGATGACTTGTCGCTCGCTTACACTCCCGGTGTAGCCGAACCCTGCCTTGCGATTCAGAAGGACGTCAGCAAGAGTTATGACCTCACACGCCGTCATAATCTCTGTCTCGTCGTTACTGACGGAAGCGCGGTACTCGGACTCGGCGACATCGGCCCTGAAGCAGGTATGCCCGTCATGGAGGGAAAATGCGTTCTGTTCAAGGCGTTCGGAGGCGTTGACGCTTTCCCTCTCTGTGTCAAGACACAAGATGTTGACGCATTCGTTGAGACCGTCTACAACATTTCAGGCTCTTTCGGCGGAATTAACCTTGAGGACATTGCAGCACCGAGATGTTTCGAGATTGAGCGCAAACTGAAAGAACGCTGCGACATTCCGATATTCCACGATGACCAGCACGGAACAGCCGTAATCACTCTCGCCGGACTCATCAATGCCCTCAAAGTTGTCGGCAAAGACATCGGAAACATCAAAGTCGCCGTCAATGGAGCAGGAGCAGCGGCAATAGCAATCACAAAATTACTCATCTCAGCAGGACTCAAGAACGTAACACTCTGCGACCGCACAGGCATCGTCTACAAAGGACGAGAGAAGGGCATGAACTGGATCAAGTCCGAGATGGCCGAGATCACTAACCCCGAAGGACTCAAAGGCTCGCTCTCCGATGCTATGAAGGGCGCAGATGTCTTCATCGGAGTGTCAGCACCCAACAGCGTGACTCAGGACATGGTGCGCTCAATGGCAAAAGACCCGATAATCTTCGCCTGCGCCAACCCTACGCCCGAAATTTTCCCCGATGACGCTAAAGCGGCTGGAGCGGCTGTAATCTCAACAGGAAGAAGCGACTTCCCGAATCAGATCAACAACGTTCTCGCATTCCCGGGAATCTTCAGAGGCACTTTTGACGTAAGAGCAAGCGACATCAACGAGGCCATGAAGGTTGCCGCGTCTCACGCTCTTGCGGATTTGGTCGAACCCGACAAGCTCGGCCCTGATTACATCATTCCGGCAGCGTTTGACCCCAGAGTCGGACCGGCAGTGTCAAAGGCAGTCGCTGAAGCGGCAAGAAAATCAGGTGTAGCGAGGTTATAAGTCATGGAAGAATACAGAGGCTTCAAGATTTTCAACTTACCGCCAAAATATTTCGCGTCCTTTGCTGTTGTCGTTCTTCTTGCTGCAATGCTCGGAGTGCTTCCTGCCGGTATGGCCGGTTGTTTCGCGTTCATGATTGTCTGCGGTGCGATACTTTAGGAAATCGGCGACAATCTCCCTATCGTTAATACGTTCTTGGGGGGCGGGCCTGTCGTAATAATTTTCGGAATGGGATTTTTGCGCTACATGAATTTCTTTGGCGCGTTCGACATGATTTCCGGCTTAATCGGCAAGGGCGGTTTCACTGCTATTCTGATGCAGAATATTGACACGTTCTTCAAACCTGCCGGAGCATTCCTTGACTTTTACATTGCAGCGTTAATCACAGGCTCAATTCTCGGAATGAATAGAAAGCTCCTCGTGAAGGCGGCGGCTCGTTACTTCCCGGCGATTTTCGGAGCGTTGATTGTTTCGTTCGGTCTTGTCGCATTAGCAGGACACTTCAGCGGATTCGGTGTCGTCAAGGCTTTGCTTCTCATCGCTCTTCCCATCATGGGCGGTGGAATGGGAGCAGGCGCAGTGCCTCTCAGCAAAATTTTCGAGTCATCAGGAACTATGACAGCAGAGGAAGCTATCTCAATCATGAATCCTGCGGTCGCTATCGGTAACGCAACGTCAATCGTTCTTGCCGGTATACTCGTGAAAGTTCTGGCAGGAAAATTCTTCAACGGTCAAGGCTCATTGATGAAGACTGGAGCGAATGATGACCCTGCGGAGTTCGAGATTTCGCCCGAAATGCAGAAGAAGCGTGACCACGTTACCGTTACGAATCTCGGAATCGGTCTTCTTGCCGCTACAACATTCTTCGCATGGGGCTACATCATCGCCGGAATATGGATCAAGCTCGTGCCTGCCGTGAACATTCACGCCTACGCATGGATGATTATTTCTGTGGCACTGTGCAAAGTCTTCGGCATTCTCCCTGAGTTCATCGAGGTATGCTGTTACCAGTGGTTCCAGTTCGTCATGAAGAATCTCACATCAATGCTGATGGTCGGTATCGGTCTCTGCTACTTGAGTCTTGATGTCGTAATCAGCAGCTTCTCAATGATGTATCTTTTGATGTGCTTCCTTGCGTGCATCGGAGCGTTCATCGGTGCTGCACTTGTCGGAGCGATTGTAGGCTTCTATCCTGTTGAGGCCGGAATCACTGCCGGGCTCTGCATGTCTAACATGGGCGGTACTGGAGACGTTGCGGTTTTGTCGGCTGCTCACAGAATGGAGCTTATGCCCTTCGCTCAGATCTCATCACGTCTAGGCGGTGCGATAATCCTCATCATAGGCTCTCTGATGCTGTCAACACTCGGCAGTATGTTATAGGGGTGAGAGCATGAAGAAATTATTGCTTTCACTGCTGATTGTGGGACTCATTGCCGCTTCTGCGTTCGGTGCAGGGCTGAAAATGGGATCGCTGACACAGCAGAACATGACTCCCGAAGAGTTCGCTGAGTTCATTAAGTCTCAGGAGATAAACTTCTTTGGCTGGAAGATAATGAACACTCCTCACAGTTTTGATGACTCATTCACGTATTTTGACTCGCTTACTGCTATGATGATGGCTCTGCATTCAGGGAAGATTGACGAAGCGGCACTGCCTGAACCTGTCGCCGAATACATAGCCAATACCAGTCCTTCGTCTGAGATATGCTGTGCGCTTCATTCAAGGACGACACATATAGCTATGGGTTTCAGGAATGACGAGGAAGGCCAGAAGCTATGCAGCATGGTGAACGGTGCTTTAGCATCAATGACGGCCGATAACAAAATGAGAATCCTCAAGTCGAAATACATCGGCGTTCCCGGAAAAACTCTTCCTCATGCCGAAGCGTTCACGGAATTTCCCGGAGCTGAGACAATCACAGTTGCCGTTACGGGCGATCTTCCTCCGCTTGACCTCATCGCGCCTGACGGGACTCCTGTCGGTTTCAACACGGCCGTACTCGCTGAAATCGGCAAACGTCTCGGCGTGAACATCAAGCTCCTCAACATCGAATCAGGAGCGAGAACAAGCGCGTTAATGTCGGGACGAGCTGACGCTGTATTCTGGTATCAGGTGTGGGACAACGTAGAAAAACAGCCTGACGCGCCTTCAGGTGTATTGCTGTCAGTACCGTATTACGATTGGGATATGTTCATGCACTTGAAGCACTTCACCAGAGATTAACAATGTCATGCCTAGTCTGTAACAAATTTTTGCCCGACATAATGAGATTCCGTGCGGTAGAAGTTCACACACTGCACATCAGGGATTTTGACGGCGAAAGAATAGTACAGGCACTTGGCGAAACGAAGGAATACGAAATCTGCACGGCCTGCGCTGAAAGAGAGGTGCAGGCTGTTCTTTTCCCGAAAAAAAGAATTATGTTGAAGTGCTTGCCGTTTGCGGTGATTGGAATCATTGGAGCGGTTTTGACTCTTTTGCTGACGGTGAAAAATATCATGCCTGTTTTCCGTGCGATTGGGCCGATTGCTTTTGTTGTCGGAATTTTGGGAGTCGTCTCGAAAGTGAGAGAGACTTTGAGAGAACGCGAGTCAGTCAAAAAAATGAGTCATGATGAAGCCGTGAGACATTGCGCTTGGATTCTCGTCGTCAAAAACGCCCCTAAGAAGTACGGCGACAATGACATAACGTATATTCCCGTCAATGATTCGACAAAGGCCATGACAGCGGAGAAACTGTCAACAGAATTTGACCTCCTCCCGGCTATAGCGTCAAAAGTCCGTGAAATTCTCACATAGCGCGAGCCTCAAGACATTTCGTTTTCATTCTGTCAAGAATCTTCAATGCCTCTTTCGGCGTTATGTTGTCCGTGTCAATCTCGGCAAGTTCCTCAACGATAGCGTCATTCTCAGGCGACAATAACATTATTTGCCGTTTCAATGCGACCTGTGGAAGCGGAGCAGGTATTTCAGCCGTTTCGATACCGTCATTCTCAAAAATATTCAGAAGCTCAAACGCACGTCTCAGAACAACATCAGGAAGTCCGGCAATCCTCGCAACCTCAAGACCGTATGACCTCCCAGCTTTGCCCCTCACAACCTGATGAAGGAACATTATTCCCTCTTTGCCTTCTGAGACCGTCATGCAGTAATTCACAACATCGGGCAGTCTCTCCTCAAGGCACGTCAGCTCATGATAGTGAGTAGCAAAAAGCACCCTCGCTCTTGACGCTCCCTGCAAGTATTCCAGCACCGCCCATGCTATGCTCATTCCGTCATAAGTGGCCGTACCTCTGCCGACTTCATCGAGAATGATTAAACTTCTGTCCGTTACGTTGTTCAAAATATTAGCGGTCTCCAACATTTCAATCATGAAAGTGCTTGAGCCTCTCACTAAATCATCTCTTGCTCCGATTCGAGTGAACACCCTGTCGACAAGTCCTATTCTCGCAGACTCGGCAGGTACCCACATTCCAGCCTGAGACATTATCGCAATTAGTGCAGTCATTCTCAGCCATGTTGATTTACCGGCCATGTTGGGACCTGTCAGAATGATTACACGGCTCTTGCTGTCGATGATGACATCATTCGGGATAAAAACTGAGTCGTTCAGTTCACGTTCAATTACAGGGTGTCGGCCTGATTTGATTTCGATAACGTCAGAATCATCAACGACAGGACAGCAATAACTTCCTGTTCTCGCAATCTCGGCACATGACGCTGTGCAGTCAAGTTTTCCCAGAAGTCTCGCGGTCATCTGCAAGTCTCTGCTGTTTTCGAGAACGTGAGCGGTAACTTTCCTGTACAGTTCAGACTCGATGCGTGAAATTTCAGCCTCAGCATTCTTCATTCTTGCCTCAAAATTCTTCAGCTCCTGCGTAACGTAACGTTTAGAGTTTACGAGAGTCTGTGTCTGTCTGAAATTCTCCGGCTGAAACGTCAGTCCAGCTTTCCCGGTCTCAAGATAATATCCTGAAGCGTTCGTGTAACCTGCCTTGAGTTTCGGCGTACTTGTCGCTATCCGTTCACGTTCGACATATTCCGACAGCCATTGTTCGCCCTTCTGCGAGAAGTCCCGGAGTTCTGACAGTTCCGGCGCAAACGATGAACGAATCACCGCCGACATTCCGAGCTGTCTCGGCAAATTCTCCTCAAGTGCCGACTCTAAGTATTCGCTCAACCTCGATGTGTTCGGCAAAGAATCCTGTAACGCCCTCAAAGGTTCACCAAAATTTATCGCCTTGACCGTCGGAATCAGTCGCAATGTCTCTCTTATCGCTCCCAAATCCATAGGGTTGCCCGTGCCTAGTGCAAGACGAGACAATGAGCGTTCAATATCTCGTGTACCCGAAAGAGCGTCCTGAAGCTGTGCGCATTCGCCCGGCGATGAGACAAGAACCCTGATGTATTCCTGACGGCGCGAAATTTCTTTAACGTTCATCAACGGACGAAGCAGCCAATCCTTGAGGGTACGTCTTCCAGCGTTTGTCCTGCACTTGTCGATTGATGAGAAGAGAGAAACGCTTGCGCCTGATGTTTCGGGTATCAGTTCGAGGTTTCTCTGAGCTGAAGAATCGAGGCTCATTCTGTCCTTGATGATTAGTGGCGAAAGTTTCAGGACATCACCGAGCGAGCTGAACTGTGTAGCGGTCAGGTAGTCCAGAGCTGCCCAAGCTGATCCGCTGCATGGGTCATTGTCAGAAATCCCGAAGCCCTCAAGCCTTGAGGCGTGAAGAGCCGACATGAGTCTTCTCGAAGCGTTTTCGGGTTTGAATGTCTCGGCTGAAACGGCTCGTAAGTTATAGCCCTGCAAAAATTCAGGGAGCGTCTTTATGTTTGACGGGTAAAGTACCTCGCCGGGTGCGAACGCCGACATCACAGCTTCAGCATCACGAAGACTCAATGTCCCTGCCTCAAGCTGTCCGGTGTTGACCGAGAGCAGAGCCATAGCGATACGTCCCTTCATCGGCCAGACTGAAGCGAGATGAGCCGACTCGCCTGCCTGATCATCGGGAAGGTACGTTCCGGGCGTAACGACTCTGATGACTCTGCGTTCAACGATTCCTTTCGGGTTAGGCTCTCCGATTTGCTCACAGATTGCGGCTCTGTAGCCTGCTCGAATCAAGCGGGACAAGTAAGAATTTAGAGCGTGATGAGGGATTCCGGCCATCGGGATTTTCTTTTCGGGGTCTCTTGCGGTCAATGCGATGTTGAGAGTGTCGGCGGCATTTCTGGCATCGTCAAAAAACATTTCGTAGAAGTCGCCCATTCTGAAAAGTAAAATTGCGTCGGGGTATTCTTCTTTGAAGGCCTTGTACTGTTCAAGCCATGGAGTGATTTTTATGTCAGAAGGTATCATGTTTATGATTGCCAGCTTTCGGAGTCGGATAAATTTTGCAGTGCGTGTAATATTTTACCGTATAAATCTGGAACGTTCCTGCCAAGTTCGGAAATGTATTCCCGGATTCTCTGCCGTTCCGTGTGTCCAGCGAAAGGACAGGGACTTTTGACGACCGGAAGACTCAAGCGTTTCACCTCGTCAATTATCGCTGCTTCTGTCGACAGTACAAGAGGCCGAATCACAGTAACGCCCGTTCTTGTCATCAACAATTTCGGCTGAAAACTTTTCGCACGCCCTGTGTGTATCAAGTTCATGAAGAAAGTTTCAACAGCGTCATCAAGAGTGTGTCCGAGAGCGAGTTTCTTGTAACCGTTCTGACTTGCCCATGAGCTGATTATTCCCCGTCTCATGTTTGAGCAGAATGAACAGGGCGATTTCTCGTTCCTAGCGTTTATGATGGCGATGATGTCGTGTTCGATGACGCTGAAGGGTACACCGAGAGAGTCGCAATAGGCTTGGAGCGGTGAAGTGTCGAGGCCTGAGAGTTTCACGGTGAAGGCAGCAAGTGAAAATTTCACGGGGCTTCTTCGTTGAAATTCATGAAGGGCGTGAAGAAGAATGAGGCTGTCTTTTCCGCCAGAGAGGCCGACAAGGACATTATCGCCCGGGTCTATCATGTGCCATTGAGAGAGAGCTTTACCGATTTTGCGCCTGAGTGATTTGCATAAAGGCTGATTGAAATTTTGTGTGAGCATTTTTTTCGACACATTATACACTCACTCGTTACTTAACAGCTTCAGGGCCTCTGTCCTCCATGTTGAAGAATACGAATTTGAATCTGCAAAGGTCATCTCCTTTCTCATTCACTATGTCAGCGTCAATGTAGAATATTCTTCGTCCAGCTTTTCTGACTTTAGCGGTGCAGATTAGCTTCTGAGCGTTTCGTGAGCCTCTGAGGTAATCCACGTGTCCGTTGACCGTTACGCCGTAACCTCCTGCGCTGATGAAAGCGACTCCTGCTGTGTCGTCAGCCATCGTAAACAGGACTCCCCCGTAAGGTATTCCGTAAGGATTGAAGTGGTATTCCTGAAGTTCAAGTTCACTGACTGCAACGCCGTCCTCGACTTTGACGAACTGAAAACCCGTTTTGCACTCTACATCTTTCCTGAGTGTATCTAACGCTTCACGGTTGATTTTTATTTCATCTGACATGTAAACTGCTCCCCTGATTGTCTTTTTGAGTATATTATATAGCTTGATTTGACAAAATCGAAAACTGCCTGTAAAATTTCCGCCCGTAAAAATTTGAAATATACAGAATATTTTGAAGGTGTTACGATGGTAGATGAAAACGGAAGAAGAAAGTCAAACAATCTCATACTCAACACAGCGTTGAGAGATTTCTACGCAGCAGCAGATGAAATGCACCTCAACGAGGGACTGATACAGATACTCAGTTACCCCGAAAGAAGAGTCGATGTCTCCGTACCAGTTACACTTGATGACGGAAGCGTGAAAGTGTTTCAGGGCTTCAGGGTACAGCACTCGACAGCGTTGGGGCCGTCAAAGGGCGGTATCCGTTACGCTCTTGACGTTAGCGGCCAAGAATGCGAAGGACTCGCTATGCTGATGACGTGGAAGTGTTCGCTCGCCGGGATTCCTTACGGCGGAGGCAAGGGCGGAATATGCTGCGACCCTACTCACATGTCAAGAGGCGAGAAGGAGAGAATGTCGAGGACTTTCGGAGCTAGAATCGCTCCCATAATCGGAAGATGGTCTGACGTTCCAGCACCTGACATGTACACCGGCGGTCAGGAAATGGTCTGGATAATGGACACAATCTGCAAGATGCTCGGACACTTTGAACCGGCAATGCTCACGGGTAAACCGATAGATTACTGGGGCGCACCGGGAAGAACTGAGGCTACAGGACGAGGACTCGCAACATGCGCGTTCGAGATGATGAGGATTAAGGGACTTGACCCAACGAAGATTAAGGCAGCCGTTCAGGGTTTCGGAAACGTCGGAAGCTATGCAGCGAAAATCCTCAACGAAGCAGGCGTTAAGATTGTGGCAATCAGCGACACGACAGGAGCGTATTACAACCCCAACGGCATCAACATCTCCAAAGCGTTCGAGTACATGAACACTAACCCGGCTCAGAGAGGCAGAAAACTTGCCGGGTTCGAGAAAGAAGGCTGCGAGAAAATTCCGGGAGATGACATCATCGGTGTTGACTGCGACATGTTCCTACCCTGTGCAGCTCAGGGCGTTCTCAACTGGGAGACAGCAGAGAAGCTCAAGGCCAAGTACGTTTTCGAGGGCGCGAACAGTCCCACTACGCCGGAAGCCGAACAGATACTCAACGACAAGGGCGTTATCTTAGTGCCTGACTTCCTCGCAAACGCTGGCGGTGTCATCGGTTCGTATTTTGAGTGGGCGCAGAACTTGCAGGGCTTTACGTGGACAGAAGACGAATACAATCAGAGACTCGTCAAGCTCATGAAGGAAAATTTCTGCAAGGTCTGGGATTTTGCAGAGGCCAAAAAGGTAACAATGAGACGCTCGGCTTACATGGCCGCAATCAAAAGAGTCTCCGACATTGTAGAACTCAGAGGCGTTTACCTGTAGACAACAACACGAAAAGATATTTCACACGCAAAAAGCCTTCCTCTCGCACAGGAGGGCTTTTTGTTGTTACTCTTCGTACTCTCCGTTGAAGACTTCAACAGCCGGGCCGGTCATAAAGCATGTGTCGTCATCGTCAACATGAATCACCAAGTCTCCGCCCCTCAAGTGAACGGTAACTTCCCTGTCGAGTTTTCCGGCAACGACTCCGGCAAAGACGCTGGCAGTTGAGCCGGTTCCGCA
>CAJODC010000005.1 GCA_905233215.1 uncultured Synergistales bacterium | reverse complement strand
ATACCCGGACATTTCCGGCATGTTGTCATTGATATACGCTTGAGTCTTACGGAGCATTGCGCGTGTGTCTTTAGCGTCTTTCATCTCAACCATCAGCTGCGAGAACGCGGTGTTGTTTTCGGGCGGTGAATACGTCAGCATGAATCGCAATCCGCCTCCCCCGATGAACTGTGAGACATTCCGCACTTCGGGATTCGATGTTATGTAGTCGACCAGCTTTTGAGTCCTCTCCTCTTGAGCCTCAATCGATGTTCCTTCCTGCGACCACAAATCTATGTTGAAGTACACAGTCTCTGCGTCAGGGAAGAATGATGTTGCCATTGTCGAGAATATGTACATTGAGACCGCGAACATTCCGAAAACAACTGAAAGTGTCAGCACACGATAACGCAGACAGCCTTCAAGCAGCGCACGGTAAGCACGGAACAAGAATCCGCCGTAAGGGTCTCCTTCTTTCTTTGCGGGTTTGAGCAGAGCCTTGCCGAGAACGGGAGCACAAATCAGCGCGGCAACCCAGCTCAGCATCATTGAGATTCCCACAACCTGAAAGAGACTCCGCAGAAATTCGCCAGCCTGCATCTTCGACAGTCCTACGGGAGCGAATGCCATTACAGCTATGACCGTTCCGCCAAGCATCGCCCACTTTGAGCCTTCAACAGAATCGGACGCTGCGTCATCAATCGTCATTCCACGTTCAGCACCGACGAGCATTCCTTCAGCGACTACGATACCGTTATCGACAAGCGAACCCAGAGCGATAATCAGAGCAGCAAGCGAGACAATCTGCAATGTTATTCCCATGTAGTTCATGATGATGAAGGTACCGGCAACCGTAATCATCAGAACGAGGCCGATAATCAGTCCAGAACGTAAGCCCATGAAGATTAACAGCACTCCCACAACTATTGCGATTGATTCGAGAAGGTTAATGACGAAATCGCCTATGGATTTTGTTACCTGTTCAGACTGCAAATATATCGGCGTAAGTTCAATTCCTACCGGCCGGAACGCTTCAAGCTCTTTGAGTCTTGCTGACACCGCTCGGCCCATGTTGACGACATTACCGCCTTCAACTGTTGAGATTCCGATCGCTAGAGCTGGACGGTTGTTGAACTTGAGCTTGAAACTCTGCGGAACAACATAATCACGCCTTATGTTGGCGATTTCCCGTAAACGAGTCAGATTTCCGCCCGAACCGCCTATGACAAGATCGCCGATGTCTTCAACGTTAAGTATTCCGCCTGTCGGTGAAATTCTTATGTACCTGTCGCCGAGAGTGATATTTCCCGTCTCATTGAGCATATTTTGTTGAGTGAGTGCAGCGAATACAATCAGAGGAGAAATTCCGAGTGCTGACATTCTGCTGGCTGAAAATTCTATGTAGACTGCCTCAGTCTGTTCGCCCAAAATCTTAACGCTTGCCACTTCATCAACTAGGACAATATTTTTCTTCAGGAAGTCAGCGTAATCGTACAATTCTTTCATCGTGTAGCCGTCTCCGATTAAGGCGTAATATTGACCGTAGACTTCACCGAAATCGTTGTTGATGATTATCGTTGTCCCTGAAGGCATGTAAACTTGAGCGTCATTGACTTTCTGCCGTAACTTGTCCCAGACCTGCGGAAGTTCCTTCGATGTGTATTCGTCCTTAATGTCAACGTAAATTATCGCCATTCCCGGAGTCGAACGTGAACGAATATGTTTGACTTCGCCCATCGCCTGAATAGCGTCTTCTATGCGTGCTGTAACTTCCGTTTCGACTTCGTAGGCACTTGCACCGGGATATAATGCGCTGACAACGGCGGTCTTTATGGTGAATGAAGGGTCTTCGAGTTTTCCTATCTCAAAATAAGCCATGACACCGCCGATTAACGTCATCAGACAGAGGAATATTACAACCCTGAAACGCTTAATGCTTGCTCTTGCAATGTCCATGATTAACGCCTCACATTTTCACGTTGGGATTGGTGTAGCGTCCGTTCTTTGCGGATCTTCCTCGATTGATCGCTTTCTGCGGACATCTATGGAGACAAGCGAGACAGCAGGCGCAGTTGTCTTTTTTCCAGACAGGTCGGTTATTCTCAATGACGATGATGTTCATCGGACATAATTTTTCACAGAGACCGCAGCCCGTGCAGTTGTCATTGACGCTGAAGCCTTTGACTTTTTTCTGAGAAGGAATAAAGAATTTTCGTATCATGAACATCATGAAGCCCGGAAGTTTCCTGCCCATGCTCCTGAAAACCTGCTTCCCTTCCTCAATGTCTTTCGTGATTTCATGAAGTGTCTTGTCGGCGTTTGTGAAAATCGCTCGTTTTGCGTCATCTGATTTCTGAGGTAACATTAGTACAAAATTATCGGGCATCGCAACAACGAAAGAGGCCGAGAGTTTCAAGCCTTTTTCCGAGAGAATGCCTTTCAGTGTTTCATCGCTGATACCGCTTGCGCTTCCGCAGGTGAATACGCCGTATATGTAGCAGTCATCAGGAACGTTCCTGAACTCAAGCCCCTTGAGAAATTCAGAGACAGAATAGGCCATGTTCCAATCGTAAACGGGCGTGAAAATTCCGAGTCTTTTTTGGCCGTTGCAGTCGATTTCATGAATGCCGTTCTTCATCATTTCATTGAGTGAGACTACAGAGCCTTCATTTGTTCTTGAGGCTATAAATTCGGCGCAGTATTTTGTGTTGCCTGTCGCTGAAAAATACATAATCATCGCTCTATTCCTCCATCAATCTTACTTTTTGTCCCTCGTGAAGGAAGTAGACTCCTGCCGTAACAATCACATCTCCGCCGTTAAGAGTCTCGCTCTCAATGTCAACATAACCGCCGTCATGAATCTGTCCGACAGTAACAGGGACTCTTGAGACTTGGCCGACAGCGAAACGCCAGATGTAATTATTCGCTCCCTCGCTGAGTATGGCCGTTGACGGTACGGAATAAACGCCGCTTTTATCGGATTGGTGTTCATCGTCTGAGTAATCAACTTCGACAGTAACGGACATTCCCGGAAGAATGCGAAAATCTTTCTGCGGAGGCATCGTTGCGGTAATCGGGTAAGTGTTGGCCGCTGTTGCCTGAGTTGCGACTTCCTTTATGGTGAGAGGGAACGACTTTTCGGGAATTGCATCGAAATGGGCGTTGATGTTGAACATTTCGGCGTGACTCTTGAGGTCTTGAAGGCTTCTGACTTTCGGAATGGGTGCAACAAGAATGTCATTGTCAGGGATATTGAAGATGATTTCGAGGGTGGTCAAGTCCTGAAGACTGAATATAGTCTGCTTCGCTGTAACGTCCTGAAAGTTCTCAACAGTCCTATCAGCGATGATACCGTCAAAAGGCGCACGGAGTTCTGTATCTTTGAGGGCATCACGAGCGGCCTTGAGGTTTGCCTGAGCGGAGGTTACTGCTGATTTCGCAACGTCAACCTGAGTCTTGTAGGTGTCATATTGCGCTCGTGCGATGACTTTCTGTTTATAGAGATTTTCGTAGCGTTTGAAGTCGGCCTGAGTGTTTTTGTACTGTGCCTCAGCCTGTGATAGTGCGCTCTGAGCCTGAGAGATTCTTGTGTTGAAGTCTCGTGGGTCAAGTGTCGCTAAAAGTGCGCCGCGTTTAACGCTCGTGCCTTTCTCGGTGTTAATGCGGTTGAGTGTGCCTGATACCCTGAAGGAAAGGTCAGCCCTTCTACCGCCCTGAACTGTTCCGAAGTATCTTCGGTTAAATGACTCGTTTCCGCCCTGAAGCCTCACTGTTCTGACTGGACGGACGATTTCGGGATTAGTTGGAGGGATTTGGGACTGCCTAAATTTATTGAGACCGTAGCAAATTCCTACGACTACGGCGACACCGAATATGATTTTGACTAAAGTTTTCATGGATTCAGCTCCTTGTGAATTTTTGTAACGTATGATAACAAAAAAACCTCACAGGTCAAAACAGAAGAAATTAACAATGCTGTTATAATACATACGCATTATTAAAATATTTTTCAAGGAGGAGAGCATTTTTGAAGCGAGAAGTTTTCGGAAATCTAACAGGAGAGCAGGTTGAAATATTCCTGACTCCCAACATGCCTTACACATCAGGCGTTTTAACATCGTGCGATGATGATTTTGTTACGATTGACGGAGACGAAATATGGTCCTATAAGGCGATTTTGGGCTTGAGGATTGCACACGGACAATTACCTAAACGTGCCGAACCCGTAACACCAAAAACGGTCAAGCAGACTGCCGAAGCCGTGAGTACTGAAGAGCCGAAAGAAGTAACCGAGCCGGTCTCAGTAACTCAACAGGTTACGCAGCCAGTCAAAGAGGAGCCGAAAAAGGAAGAGGAAAAGAAATCGGAAGCAGTAAAAGTTCCCGAACCTGTTTCAGTTCCTCCGAAGGGTGAACAGCCTGAGCAAAAATCAAAATCAGAGGAAGTATCAGCAGTTCCTGTCAAAGAGACACAGCCTGTCAAGGAAGAAACGAAAAAAGAGGAAAAGAAGCCAGAAGCACCGAAAGTCCCTGAAATCAATCTCCCTGACCGTGAGTTTACCGGGATTCTCACAGAGTTCTATTATGACCACCGCCGATGGGGCTTCATAAAGTCAGCAGAAGTATTGAAAGCTGGAGTTCCTTTGCGTGACGGCGAGAAAGTTTTTGTCCATTTGAATCAAATTACTGATAAGGTACTGCGTAAAAAGCTCTTGGACGAAAAACCTGAAACTCCCGACATTGAGGTTACGTTCCGATTGATGCAGAATCAGAAGGGCATAGCAGCCGATGATGTCCGTACCGCCAATCACGTGAAGATCGGAGACATTCTCCCTCTCGGCGTGAGCATCGTTCCGACTGAAGAGGCCAAGCCGGAAGACACAAAATCATCACCAGAGTCACCGTCAACAGCACCGGCAGAAGCCACAGCGGAAGTATCGCCGGAAGCACCGACAGAAGCTCCTGTGAACGTTGAGAAGGACGAAGGCGAGATTGACTACTACCGCCGTTACGATCCTATCCCTCACGGCGAGATACGCATGAAGGGAAATAAACTTTTCCGTTTCGACTACGATGACGTAATCGATCCGATACTCGCTGTGTTTCTCGAAGTCTCACCCTCAGCGGAAGGCCAAGCCGTTAAGTTCGTCCAAAAAACTACGGCAAACGGCAAGAACAAGGCCACTAACGTTGAAGCAGCAGTCCCGTTCCCAGAAGAGAAAATCAAAGAGTGGGAAAAGTCCGGGCTTCTGAAAAAGAAGGAAGAAGAAAAACAGGAAGCGTAATAACTTTCCATTTTCCCCCTAAAAAATTGCCCCCTCTCGAAAAATACAAGGGGGGGGGTGTTA
Source organism: uncultured Synergistales bacterium (assembly GCA_905233215.1). Taxonomy (GTDB): domain Bacteria; phylum Synergistota; class Synergistia; order Synergistales; family Aminobacteriaceae; genus JAFUXM01. Next base: position 39,984 of record CAJODC010000005.1, on the reverse strand, counting down.
GTTTTAGTTGTTATCAGTCTTCATGCTTCGTGCTGAAGTGAAACATGACAATTCCCAGAGGCGGCAACGTCAACGGCATTGAGTAGGGCATGTTCTCCCACTCCTTCATTTCGGCCTCCATTCCTCCGCAGTTCCCAAGTCCTGAACCGCCGTACTTCGTCGCATCGCTGTTCAGTATCTCCTTCCAGAAACCAGAACGAGGCACTCCGACACGATAGCCGAATCTCGGTACAGGCGTGAAGTTCGCTGCGCACAGTATGTACTCGTCATCGCTCCTGCCCTTCCTCAGCCACACTATAACGCTCTGCTGCCAGTCCGAACAGTCAATCCACCTGAAGCCCTCGTTCGAGAAATCAAGCTCGTAGAACGGCGGATATTTCTTGTACGCCGTGTTCAGGTCTCGCACCCAGTCCTGAATCCCTCTGAAGTCTTCTTTCTCCAACAGATGCCACTCCAACGCCGAATCATGATTCCATTCAAGACCCTGTGCAAATTCTCCGCCCATGAATAACAGCTTCTTGCCCGGGTGCGCCCACATGTATCCGTAAAGAAGTCTCAAGTTCGCACGCTTCTGCCACCAGTCGCCCGACATCTTGTTGATTAGCGAGCCTTTGCCGTGAACTACCTCGTCATGCGACAAAGGAAGCATGAAATTCTCGCTGAATGCGTACCATATTGAGAACGTCAACTGATTCTGATGCCACGAACGATAAACAGGCTCAAGGCTCATGTAGGCTAATGTGTCATGCATCCAGCCCATGTTCCATTTCATTCCGAAACCGAGACCGCCCAAGAATACAGGTCTTGTTACCATCGGCCAGTCGGTACTCTCTTCCGCTATCGTCTGAATGTTCCCGAAACGCCCAAACAATTCGCTGTTCATGTCTCGAAGCAGTGAGATAGCCTCAAGATTTTCACGTCCTCCGTAGATGTTCGGTACCCATTCGCCGTTCTTGCGTGAGTAATCGAGGTACAGCATCGAGGCTACAGCGTCAATTCTCAGGCCGTCTGCGTGGTACTGGTCTACCCAGAATGCAGCCGATGAAATCAAGTAGCTTCTGACCTCGTTGCGCCCGTAGTTGAAGATGTAGCTTCCCCAGTCAGGGTGATAGCCCTTGCGAGGGTCTTCGTGTTCGTACAGTGCCGTTCCGTCATAACGTGCAAGCCCGAAATCGTCTGTCGGGAAATGACTCGGCACAAAGTCCAGAATGACTGCGATGTTCTTCTTGTGCAACGTGTCGATGAGGTACATTAAGTCTTCCGGCGTTCCGTAACGTGCCGTAGGGGCAAAATATCCGAGCGTCTGATAGCCCCATGAGCCATAGAACGGGTGTTCCATTACCGGCAGAAACTCAACAGCGTTGAAGCCCATGTCCTCACAGTAGCCGGGCAGTTCTTCGGCCATCTCCCTGTATGACAGCGACAAACCGTCATTCCAGTGCCTTCGCCATGAGCCGATGTGAACTTCGTAGACGCTGAGAGGCGCGGAAAGATTCATCTTCTCACCGCGATGAGCAAGCCATTCAGAATCGCCCCATTCATATTCCGGCCAGTGAGTGATTGATGACGTTCTCGGAGGAAGCTCAAAGGCACGGCAGAAAGGATCCATTTTCTCTTTGATTTCGCCGTGAGAGTTCTTGATGCAGAATTTGTACAGTTCCCATTTCGCAAGACCCGGTACAAATCCTTCCCATATTCCTGAGCCGTCCCATCTTGCTGCCAACGGGTGAGACTCCGTGTTCCAGTCGTTGAAATTTCCGACTACGCTGACTGACTGCGCATTTGGTGCCCACACACTGAACGCTACGCCTTCCGCATTGTCCGAAGGGTCCGTGAATTTCTGTGCGCCCATCTTCTCGTAAAGATGATAGTGCGTCCCCTGCTTGAAGAGGAAAATATCGTAGTCAGTGATAGGTGATACACCGTGTCTTATGCTGCCTGCCATAAAATGATTGCCTCCTTGTTGTTTTGTTTTCTTTTGGTGTGTAAATTGTATGTGATTTTCATTCATTTAACAACGCCCGTGTCAAAACGTTTTTGGCTCTTTCAATGTATAATTACATTAATAGTTTTCAAAATGTTTTATCTCAAAAGGAGGAGTCTGTTTCTCATGCACATAAAGTTTTCTCACGCACTCCTGTTTCTTTTGACACTTTCTTTCAGTGCAGCAGCGTTCGCACAGCCTCAGTATATCAACGTGAACGGTGAAGCACATGTCGGAGAACAAGCAGTGCTTTCGGTTGACCCCTCACGGATTCCGTCAAACGGCTCTGTAGAATGGTCAGTTACGCCGACAACAGGACAAAATCCGGCGCGTATTTCCCTCAGAGCAGGCGGTCGTGAATGTGCCTTCACGCCTCTGGACACAAAACCCATCAGAGTCATAGCCTCAATCACCGACAGAAACGGAAATATTACGGCGACAAGCGAAACTCTTGTTACCCCGAAAGAATTTGTCATTGACATTTCCGTTGTTGTCGAAAAGCCTTTAACGCTTTGGGACGCTTCAGGGCGTAGAGATTACGCATTGAGTCCCGATGTTCTTATGGCCAACACTCCGGTGAGAATACGTGCGTCCCTCAATCCCTCGCTCAACTCTGATCATTCCTTCACGTGGAACAGCGATGCAGCTACGGCCTTGATGAGTCAGGATAACGGAGACATTTTCCTGAAGCGCGGAAGTGTCGGAACGAGTGAAATTTCGGTAACAGCTTTCAACGCTCAGGGCGTGAAACTCGGAAGCGGTGAAAGTGTCGTGAACATTACGCTGCCTGTTTCGACCTACGAAGAGTCATCAATGGAGCGTGAAGCGTGGCAGGTCTGGCAGAGGGCTCAATCACTTTGGGAGGAGAAGAAATACCCTGAGGCTCTTCAGCTCGCTGCACATTCCCTGCACTTATCACCGAGAGACACCGAGATTTCTGACGGACTTCGAGCCATGAACGCTAACTATGCCCGTTACATGAAGGCTCAGAAGCTGAGAGGGGACGCTGTGAATCTGACGGAGGCAGGAAAATTTGATGACGCTCTGAGAAATTTGAGAGCTGCGCAGGTTATCTGGCCTATTGATGACGGTGAGAGAATAATCAGGTCGACAGAAGAAAAAGCTGACGCATTCCGAAAACTTCAACAGCAGGCAAACTGGCTGAGAGATACGGCAAGTGCCTACGACAACGAGAACATGTACGAGGACGCATTGGAATATTACGCCAAGAGCATTTCGCTTTTGTCGAACGATGCAGTTTCCGACAGAATGGAACGAATACGCAACAGGCTCACTCTGATTGCTGATGCTGACCGTTACGCAGGCGAAGGCAACGCTCTCGAACGTGAGGGGAAATTGCAGGAAGCGTTGAATCATTACGCAGCCAGCGTACAGAGCAACCCTGACGCAGTTTTGCGACAGCACATCGAGGAACTTCAGAACGTCATCTCACGCCGTGAGCGTCAAGCCAACGCCCTCTACCGTGAAGGGCAGGATCTCCAGAGGCGCAATCAGAATCAGGAAGCCCTCAAGCGTTACAGCGAGAGCATGAAGGTTTGGCCGAACGACAACGCTAAACAGCGTCTCCAACAGTTGAGCAGGAACACGAGACTCGCACCCGGAACGGAGCTTCGAGGCCCTGAAGATTTCGGGATAGGCACGAAGACTGACGCTCAGAAAATCATTCAAGAGGCCGATGAACTTTACGACAAAGGCGACATTGACAGAGCTGTTGAACTCTACAAGAAAGCTCAGAGCATCTCACCTTCTGACGACATGAAGCAATGGGTATCACGCCTAGACGCTGTAATCAAGGAACGAGACGCAGTGAACGCCGCTAACCGTCAAATCAGCGAGGCCAACGCCCTGTTCAAAGCAGGAAAAACGAAAGAAGCACTTGACCTCTACCGTGAAAGTCTGAAAACTCACAAGAACGCGGAAATAGAATCATTCATTAGGAGGCAAACGGCAAGATGATGATAGTAGGTTTCTGCAACCTTAAAGGCGGTGTCGGCAAAACAACCGCCTGTCAGAACGTAGCAATAGCACTGGCGAAAAAGGGCAAACGCATAGCAATAGTCGACATGGACCCGCAGAGCAATTTGAGCGCAGGCTTCGGAATCAATCTCGCTCCGACAGATCCGCAGGTCTTTGACTTGCTGACAGGTGCTGTCGAATGGGACGATGTTATTATGTCAAAAGAAGGCGTTGACATTGTACCCAGTTCGCTAAGTCTGGTCATGGCCGAAATGAACGATGACTCTTCATCGCTCAATCATGACTCGCTTCGTAAGGCACTGTCGAAAATTGACTCTGACAGGTACGACTATGTTTTACTCGACAGTCCCCCTCAGCTGGGAATATTCACACAGAACGTTCTGACAGCAAGCGACAAAATCATTGTCCCGATGGACGGAGGCTTTTACAGTCTTTTCGGACTGAGATTGATTGACCGCTCAATGGACATATTCAGGCAGAGATTCAATCCATCGCTAAAAATCGGCGGAATACTGATGACGAATTACAACCCAAGACTGTACATCGCTCGCAAGATACACGATGACGTGAAGAGGTCATTCGGCGGTCTTCTGTTCGAGAGTTACATCAGGCAGAATGTCAGCATCGTAGAAGCCTCGAGTTTCGGAATGTCAGTCTTGAAGTACGACCACAGATCAAAAGGTGCTGAGTGTTACACGCTTGTTGCCGATGAATTTCTGAGCCGTTTTGATGGGAATGCTGACGAGTCCGCGCCCGTTGTAAAGCCGGAACCGCCAGCGGCACCCAAAGAGCCTGTCAAGACAGTAACGGCGGAAAAAAAAACTGAACCTGTAACTCCGCCTCCGGCCAATCCTCAGACAGTCGAAAAGCTCGTAACTCTCGGAGCATACGAAGAAGGCATCAAGCAAGATGTCTTAGACCTTCTGCCTGATCCCGAAAAAGCAACGTGGGAAGGTATGCTCAAAAACGTGAAGGAAATATCACGAGGAGAGATTGACGTAAGGTCATTGCGTGAGGACTTTGAGGACTCGGACAAGGAGAGGTATACATTCTACGTTCTCAACGATGAGGCAGCGTCATTCTGGCCTGTGATGTACCCGGATCAGATCATCGAGCCGTTGCGCTGTGTCATCAAGTGGGACGATTACGGCTCCGTTGAAGTGTTCATGTGAAACACAAAGTTACCCCCAAAACTTCGGGGGTAATTTTTTTTTTTGCCTAACGCATAAAATGTTCCACGAGTTCATTTTCCCCCCCCCCCCGAAAATTTTACGCTTTAAGGGAGATGTACTAATGAAAAAGCAAAGAGTTTTCTATTCGGTGCTTTTGGTCGCAGTCCTCGTTTTCGGTTTGAATGCAGCAGCGGATTTATGGCAAAAAATTCCGCTTGAGGGTTCGGGAAAAATATCTATTCCAAAATCGTGGAACGTCAAAGCCTCAAGCGACTCCGTCCTAGAAAACGCTTACGGTCAAGGAGTGTCCCGCCGTATTCTTCTTGAGGCTGACGGCCCGGCAAGTTCGTCGCTCATCGTGATGAAGTTCTGGCCAGCGAAAGGAATAACGCTGGACGATTTCGCTCAGGACATCGCCGCCTCTCTCAGGGTTCAGAACGGTGTCTCTTCACTAAGCAGGGCAGGAGACATGTTCTTCGGAAGCATCAAGGCAACGTCAATGACTTACCGTGTCAGCCCGGAACGAGACCAGAAGCTCACAGCATTTGCGCAGGGCGGAAGTCTCTACTGTTTCATTCTGAGCTACAAATCTTCTGATGAACGCTCTATGCTCGCTCTGACAAGACACATAATAAGACGCTGGGAATTTTGAGCGTCATCTTCTCCATGTGAAACTGTTTGGGAAAAACATAGCGAGTCTTTTCACGATTAAACCGGCGGCTAAACTCTTGGCTATGTCGCCGGGCATCGGCATTAAGACGAAGTAAACCAGCAGAGTTTTCGCTCCGAGTTCATTGCCGAGATAATATTTTGACATGACGTAATAATACGGTATTCCGACAGCGTAAATCACGGCCATTCCAGCCAGTGCGCCGACAAACCATGTCAAGAATCGCGGCCTCATCTTTTCGGCAATATATCCGGCCGTCCATGAACCAGCGATGAATCCCACAATGTAACCGAACGTAGGACTAAACGCAGAGCCGGTGAACACAGGAATACCTATCAATCCGGCGAAAACATAAGCACAGACGCTCAACGCTCCCAATTTACGGCCAAGAACAAGACCGCTCAGAACAACAAACAGCGTCTGAAGCGTCAAAGGCAGAAGCGGTACAGGGATTCTAATGTACGCTCCTACGGTGATTAAAGCGGCGAAAAGCGAACATAATACGGTTTTTCTTGCCGTTGTCATTTCACTGCCCCCCTTACCATGTGAACCTCTCCTGATCTAAGTGTCTCAATTTTCCCTGAATGATTACGCACAACAAGCCCTCCTGTATCGTCAATGCCATCAACATGGCCGTAAAACTTCTCGTCATTCCTCATGTAGCTTATGTCATGGCCTGTCAGAATAGACCTCTGACGGTAAGCCTGAATTATCACTGGGTCGGAAAGATTATCGGCAAAATCAGCGACATAATCCGCTATCCTTGCGCAAAGTTCATTCCTGCTGAAAAGTATCTCATCGTTCTCGCCGAAAATTGATCCTGCTATCTGTGAGACTTCAGCACTGAATTTCCTGCTTGCCACATTAACGCCTATTCCCGTTACAACGCTCTCAACTTCTCCGCTCTCAACTCCCGTCAACGCTTCAGTGAGAATGCCGCATATTTTCTTACCGTCCATGAATACATCGTTGACCCACTTTATGCCGAGTCTGCCTCTTGCTGACGGGTACAAATCCTCAATGGCAAGACATACGGCTACAGCGTCAGCAGTCGTAATCATCTGGAACTTGTCAATATCCGTCTTCGGCCTGAGTACCATCGACATGTAAAGCCCTGTCCCTGACGGAGACTCAAAACTATGTCCCCTTCGTCCCCTTCCTGCTGTCTGATGATCTGCTGTAACGAGCGTGAAATCAGGACAGCCTGCCGAAGCCATCTTTTTTGCGTGATTGTTGGTCGAGTCGATTTCGTTCAGCAAAATTATTTCTGACACTCTCGTTGACTTCTTCAGATTTGCCCGGATTCCTTTCACTGAAAGCGAATCGCTCACAGTTTCAAGACGGTAGCCTTTTTTTGTTGACGCTGAAATTTTATATCCCTCATTTCTCAATATGCTTACAGCTTTCCATATTGCCGCCCGTGAAACTCCCAGTGAATTTGCTATTTCTTCGCCTGATACGTAAACGCCCCCTTTTGACTCAAGGGCTCGTAAAATTTTTGTCTTCATGATGATATATATACCACAGTTTTAATTGATTGTAAACTTTTTCAGGTTTACAATAGGATTTTGTTGCAGTAAAGATATTTTCACAGGTATAATTTGAATATTAAATCTTTTATGATGAGAAAGGTGAATGATAATGTCTATATCAGGAAATTTGCGTGTTCTGAGGAAGAGAGCAGGTCTCACTCAAATAGAACTCGCTGAAAGGCTCAATGTCTCAATAGCGACTCTAAGACGCTGGGAAGCCGGAGAGACTGCCCCCAACGGCGTGAGGATAATCGAACTTGCCAACACTCTCGGAGTTTCGCCCGATGAAATAGTTTCAGGCCGTGAAAATTCCCAAGAACAAACACAGCCGTCAGTAACTTATCCAAATAATGAGCGTTCAAACGGAATGCTTTTATTTGAGGAGGGAGGCACAAGAATTGAGCTTCCCCCCACAGAGAAGGGCTACGAAATTCTGAATAAGCTCATAGAAAATCTCATAACCCGAAAGAAAATCAGCACTGAAGATCCCCGTTAGTGAGACTCTCAATGTTATTCACGACAGATTGAGACAGTCCCATAGACTTGGCCAGCTTGTCGAGGTATCTTCGTTCGGCTTCAGTGTCGACAGTTACCGCCATCAATGAGGCTGAATAGACCTGAGCGGCGAGATCGGGACGGCCTCTGACGGCTGAGACGATTTTAGCGGTCTCCATAGGGCCCTGAAGTTTTGAGATTACGTAATTCATTCCTTCTTGGCCTATTCCTGACGATTTCATTGTGTTCATGATACGGCCGAGTTCATCGGAGTCGACTTGGCCGTCAGCTTTCGCAGCGTCAATCATGGCCGTGAGGATAATTTCCGCGTCGCTGTTCTGCTGCTGCGGTGAAGGCTGTGTGTAATGCTGCTGTGCGTATGACTGGGACTCTGCCTGACCTGACATTGAGTTCTTCAGGGCTTTGTACGCCATCATTCCCAACAAGCCCATCATGCCTCCGCCGAGTGTGTTGGCTGTAGTGCTTCTTGAACCGCCCATCAAAGCTCCGAGAAGCGCACCGATTCCGCCAGCGGCTAGATTGTCTCCGCCTACCGTGTTTTTGACCGACTGACCTGCTCCCATGAGCGAAGCGAGCAAGTCCTGAACGCTGTTACCGGCGTTTGACATTCTCGAACTTGAAGCTGATGATGACATTGAACCCTGTACCATTGAGCCTAGAAGACTCATAAAATCTAGTGCCATGAAAAAATTTCTCCCTTCATGATTTCTTAATGCTTCGGAAATTGTAGCATGTTACGCCTTAATCACTCTCACGATGTCCAAATTCTTATTCATAATCACAATGTCAGCGGTTCTGCCTGTATCAATCTTTCCGTAAACGTCATCAAGTCCGACAGCCTTAACGGGATTGACGGCTGAACAAGTTACGGCAGTCTCAAGAGGAATATTCATCTCTTTGACCGTGCATCTCATGCAGTCCATCAAGTTCGTTACGCTTCCGGCAAGTGTTAGGCCGTCCTCAAGGGTTGCGATTTTCCCACGCTTGATGACCTTCTGACCTCCGAGAGTATATTCACCGTCAGGCATTCCGGCAGCCTCAAGAGAGTCGGAGATGAATACGACTCTTTCAGCCCCGAACATTTTGAGGGTCATTCGCACGATTGAGGGGTGAATGTGAACGCCGTCACAGATCAGTTCGACCATCGCTGAAGACTCCAACGCCGCCGCGATCGGTCCGGGCTGTCTGTGATGTATCGGGTTCATTGCGTTGAACAGGTGAGTAACGTGACTCGCTCCGGCCTCGAACGCTGATTTCGCTGTATCGTAATCACACGCTGTATGTGCCACTGAGATTTTCGCCAGGCTCTTGGCTTCTTTGATGAAGGGGATTGCTCCTTCTGTTTCAGGAGCGACAGTCGCTATTTTTATCAGACCGCCTGATTCTTTCTGAAGCCTTTTGAGAATTTCAATGTCAGGCTTGATGATGTAGGCTGGATTTTGCGCTCCCTTTTTTGAACGTGAAATGAAAGGGCCTTCGAGATTGATGCCGATTAGGGAGGAATTTTTTTGGCTGAAAGTTTTTGCTGACCTCATTATTCGGACAAGTTCATTCTCCGGAAGCGTCATTGTCGCCGGACATATTGTAGTGATTCCATTCGATGCTTCGTAGTCAGCGATCGCCTTGAACGCTTCGTCAGTACCTTCACAGAAATCATGACCAACGCAGCCGTGAAAGTGTATGTCCGTCAAGCCCGGTATAACGTAGAGTCCTTCAGCGTTAATCCTGTCTGCATTATCGGGGAATGTGTCCGATATTTTTCCGTTGACGATAGAAATTGTACCGCTGTGAAAATTTTTGTCGGGTCTGAAAATTATTCCGTTCTCGATGATTGTGTCGTTCATTGCCTGCCGAATCTCCTGTCAAAAAAATCAATGTTATCGCTTCTTCATCACAATGAAAACAAACGCCAGTCCTACTGCACAAAGTCCGAAACTCTCACAGCCTCCTCCGCTGCTGCCGCTGACGGCACCTTCTGAGTTCGGCGTAACATCTTCTGAGACATCTTCTGATACGTTCCATGCCAGTTTGACGTTCATACAGACAGGCTCAGTTGTCGCCTCGTAGAACACACCGCTCTTGTAGTTATACGTTATCAATGACGGTGAGGACTCAAAAACCGCCGTGCCCGTCTTATGGTCAAATGAAACCGCAGCTACGCCATCGCCCATCACGGACTCGGCAACGACATTAACGAACTCGTCAGCTTCCAGCCCAACTCTTGAGAAATCAAACTTGCGAGACCTCTTGTCCGTCATTAAGCGTCTCTGCACGGAAAGCGAAACTGCTGAGTCCTCCGGTGAATTTTTGTTGACGTGAATGTTCGCGTTCCGGGACAAGTCTATTTTCGTTAAAGCGTTGTTCCTCACGTCAATTTTCGTGAATTTCGTGTGTCCGTCAAGATCAAGCGAGGTAATCTTGTTGTTCGCAACAAAAAGACGTTCAAGCAATTTGTTGGCTGAAATGTCAATCGACACAAAATCATCGTTGGTCAAGTCAAGTTCTTTCAGTCCCGACAAACCGCTCAGGTCAACAAATGCTAAATCTTCTCTATCTGCTGCCCTTAACTTTTGCAGTCCCGTCAAAGTATTGAAACCTTCAGGCCACAAGAAGCCCAGAGTATTTGAGAGGTCAAGCGAAGTGAGTGCTGTATCTCCCGTAAGATCAAGCGTCTTCAAGGTTGTACCGACAGGGAAAGTGATCTCCTGAAGCTGTGTCATTCCGTCAAGTTTTGCGCTGGCAAGGGCGGAAGCGTCAGAGATGTCGATGAATTTGATACTGTCAATCTCATCTGTACCGCTGTTAGTGAGAATTAGAGTCGTCAAAGCAGGAATAAGATTCACTGTCTTTTCTGTGTAACTCCCCAAGTTACTGCCACCGCCGCCCGTAAACGTCTCAAGAGGATTTGTGCTTGCAGTGCCTTCAGGGTGAGAAGTTTCTTCGGGGTAATATGTTGTTCTTCTGAGTGTCGTTATGAAGCAGTGCGCTTTGTAGCCGATGAATGTAGGCGTGCTTGAACCTCCGAACATACCGCCTATACCGCCTCCGCTGTCTCTTGAAAGAAGGTAGCCGACTCTGTCAAGTGTGGGGTTGTTGGTGAGTTCTATTGATGAGAGTTTATTGAGAGGCGATGTTATCAGTTTGCTTTCAGAGTTACCGCCACCTCCGAATAATCCGCCTAATCCGCCTCCGCTGCTCGATTTCGGCTCAACGAGAGCGAGATTGACGGCCTTTAGATTCGGGCAGTTGTCAGCCTTCAGAGACTCAATGTTCGGCATGTCGTAAACGCTCAAAGTGAAATCCGCCGTGCTTCCCGAAACATCAAGCAGCTTCAACTTATCCAGCGACAGAGCGAACTCGCCTTCATACGAAACTGGAAGGGCGATATTCAGAGTCTCAAGTCCTGTGAAACTTACATCGAACGATGCGAAATCATTTGCCGTTAAACCGCTGAGATTCGCTTCGCTGAAATCAATCAGTGCTACATCGTCCGAGTCAACACTTAGCGACACTGTATCGTCTGACACTAGGGTTACTGTTACGCTTGAGCCTTCAGAAGTTTTGACATCGGCGGAGAGTAAAGCGTTTGCGAGATTTTCGGAGAGTGTAACGTCATCTGCTGAAGCCGTGAAAGCGAGAGTGCCTGATAGAATTACAAGCACAAGGGAAAGAATGATGCGTCTCAAAGGAAATCCTCCTTAACAAATTTTAATATGATGGCGCATATTATAAACGGCCATGATGATAATGTATAATACAAACAAAATTCCACACTGCAAGAGAAGGAGATAAAACAATGGCAGGAACTAAGAAAGTAAGAATAACCGAAACGGGTCTGCGTGATGCTCATCAGTCGTTAATCGCAACACGTATGCGCACTGATGACATGCTCCCGGTACTCGAATACATGGACAATGCCGGTTACTGGGCACTCGAAATGTGGGGCGGTGCTACGTTCGACTCGGCAATGAGATTCCTTGATGAAGACCCTTGGGAGAGACTGAGACTGATTCGAGCCCGTGTCAAGAACGCAAAGTTACAGATGCTTCTTCGCGGTCAGAATCTTGTCGGCTATCGTCATTACGCTGATGATGTTGTCCGTGAGTTCGTCAAAAAAGCTGTCGGCAATGGTATCGACATAATTCGATGCTTTGATGCTCTGAACGACCTCAGAAACGTTGAAGTCGCAGCCGAACAAATCAAGAGGGAAGGAGCGCACCTTCAGCTCTGCATGAGCTACACTCTTTCACCCGTTCACACTCTCGAATCATTCGCAGGAATGGCCAAGAAAATGCAGGACATGGGAGCCGACTCGATAGCGATCAAAGACATGGCCGGACTCATCGGGCCTATAGACTGCGCAAAACTCGTCAAGGCAATCAGGGAGAAAGTCGACATTCCCATAGAGCTTCACAGCCATTACACGACAGGACTGGCAAGCATGGCCTACTTTGCCGGAATTGAGGCAGGAGCGGAGATAGTCGACACAGCAATTTCACCGTTCGCTCTCGGAACAAGCCAGCCCCCGACAGAGTCAATCGTCGCAGCTCTCGAAGGTTCGGAATACGACACAGGGATAAAGATTGACTCCCTCATGCCGATAACGATGCACTTCAAGAAGCTCCGTGAGAAGTACAAGGACTTACTGCCCGAAATTGCAGGAGTCGACATCAACATTCTTCGTTACCAGATACCCGGAGGAATGTACTCCAACATGGTCAATCAGCTCCGTGAAATGAACGCTCTCGACAAACTTGAGGACGTTCTCAACGAAGTTCCCGTTGTCCGTAAAGCAATGGGCTATCCTCCGCTTGTTACGCCGTCAAGCCAGATGGTCGGAACTCAGGCAACCGTCAACGTCTTGAGAGGACGCTGGAAGAGTTTCCCGAAGGAAATACGTCAGTACTTCTTGGGTTACTACGGTCAGCCCCCGGCACCGGTAGACCCCGAAGTTCAGAAGCTGGCGATCGGAAACGAAGAGCCTATAACTTGCAGACCCGGCGAGAAGATTCCGCCCGAAATGGAGAAGGCTCGTGAGGAGTCAAAGCCTTGGGCGACTGAACCCGAAGACGTTCTCACATGGATAATGTTCCCGCAGGTCGCAAAGGACTTCCTGCCGAAGAAGTACGCAAGAGTCAACAAGCGCGACTCAGGGCTTCAGGAACAGGCAGCACCGGAGGCTTACCCGGCATAATGGACATACCTTTAACGGGAGACAGCTTCACTCAGGCGAGATTGTTCGGCGTAAACGATGAGAATCTCCGCACGATTGAGGCACGTTATCCCGTAACACTTTCAGTACGAGACGGGGCCGTTCACATCAGCGGCCCTGACTCCGAACCCGTCAATATAGTTTCTCGACTGATACGGGAATTAGCATCGGCAGCGTCAAAAGGCCATGAGATTCACACCGATGACATAAGAGCGGCGATGGACGCACTCGCTGAAGGCCGAGAACTTGATCTCAACGCCCTCTACAGTGAAATAATCTGCTCAACAGCACGGGGAAAACCCATTCGAGCAAAGACTCCCGGCCAGCGTGCCTACATCAAAGCGATTCGGGACAACTTCATTCTTTTTGCTACAGGCCCGGCCGGTACAGGCAAAACTTATCTCGCAGTCTGTGAGGCCGTCTCAATGCTCAAAGCCGGAAAGGTCAACAGAGTCGTTCTCGTTCGTCCTGCCGTTGAAGCAGGCGAGAGTCTCGGTTATCTTCCCGGTGATTTGCGCGAGAAGGTTGAACCTTATGTGAGGCCGTTGTACGATGCCTTTTACGATTTATTGTCGCCGGAAAAATTTTTGCGTTACGCCGACAAGGGAGTCATTGAGATTGTTCCTCTTGCTTACATGAGGGGAAGGACTCTCAACGAAAGTTTCATCATTCTCGATGAGGCACAGAACACTACGCCGAAGCAGATGAAAATGTTTTTGACACGATTGGGCTTCGGTTCTAAGGCTGTTGTTACCGGCGATATAACTCAGGTTGACCTGCCCGGTTCATCGCCTTCAGGTTTGCGGAGCGTCCGTGAGATTTTGGGAGGCATAAAGGGAATCGGCTTCATCGACTTGACACACGCTGATGTTGTGAGGCACGAGATAGTACAAAAAATAGTACAGGCATATTCACGCTACGAGGAGGAGAACAGGCTGTGAAACGCAGAGTAATAATTCCTTCCGAGCGTGGTTTCTTTGAGCGTGTAAATTTTGGATTCATACTGAGCTACTTCGGCCCTATGATGTTTCTTTTCGCCGCTGGAATCCTCATCGTACTCGCTCAATGGTCTTTGCTCAACAACAGGGGGGACAGCTTCAAGGTCGGCAGTCCTTCGCCTGAAACTTACAGGGTAATCACGAGAATACGCTACGATGATCAGGAGTCGGCACGGATATTGCGTTCAATGGTCAGCGAGAGCGTGTCAAGCGTAACAGTCCGTGATGTTTCGGCACGTTCCAGACTCCTCAGAAGGCTTGAGGAAATGCAGGAGCTTCAAGACCTTCAAGCCTCTCGGAATCTGTCTTACCTTGCGACATTCCCTGATGCGTTCATTCTCGCTTTCATCAGGCTGAAACCTGCGGACAAAACGAGGATAGCGAAATACTCTTACGTTGTCGGAAGCGCGTATCTTGACCGCCTTGAATCCGAAAAGATTTACCGAACAAGCACCAACAAATCTAACTCGATTTTATGGGAAGAAATCAAGAAGTCAGGAGCTTCAACTCAAGACGCTAACTTCATCTATCAGATACTCGCGGGCTTAGGCAACTTGAATCTCAAAACAGACAACGAACTCACCGAGCTTGCACGTCAGGCAGCGATCAATGACGTTCCAACGATTGACAGGAAACTAGAGCCTGGAGATGTCATCATCAGTCAGAACGAGACCGTAACCGAACAGACAGCAATACTTCTACGGCTTCAGGGTTATACAGAGGACGTTTTCCCTGTCAAAGAAATAATTTCGGTAACAATCTGTGTGCTTCTTCTTCCTTTGTGGCTTGACATCTTCAAGCACGGAGCAGGAGAGAATAAACCCGGCCTCCTCTGTATCGTCTTCATAATTCTCTGTGCTTGGGTATTTGAGACTTTAGCGGCTAAAATCGGGATATACGGCGCAGGGACTTTGGCGGCCATGACTATTTCGTACTTGTGCATTGACAGCTACTTGGCGTTCTGTATAGCTGTGATAGCCGGAGTGTCGGGAGTTTTCGTGATAACCGGCCAAGCTGTAACTAACGTAACGCTATTGTTGGCACTGGCTTCTTTTGGGGCTACGATGGGATTTTACTGCATGAGAAATTTGGAGTCCCGCCGTCAGGTTTCATTCAGAATCATAATAATGGCACTCTTGATGACAGCCGTTAGAATGTCGATAAGATACTCTCAAGGTATTCCCTACAGTTTCGGAACTTTTTGGCGTGGAGCGTTGCTCTTCTTCGCTTTCGAGGCAGGCTCATCACACGCAATGATGGGTATACTTCAATACTTTGAGGAATACTTGGGAATACTCTCAATCATGAGCATACGTGAAATCAGCAACCCTTCAAGCCCGTTGTTGAGAGACCTTCAGAGACAGGCACCGGGAACGTATCAGCACAGTTTGACTATAGCGACGTTGATTGAAGCCGTAGGAATGGAGCTGGGAATGGACACAAACTTACTCAGGGCAGGAGCGTATTATCACGACATAGGAAAGCTGCGGAAGCCTGAGTATTTTGTTGAGAATCAGGGCGGAGGCGTGAACATTCACGACTCAATGTCGCCGATGCTGAGTTCGCTAGCGATAATCTCACACGTGAAAGACGGACTCGAACTGGCCTACGAAGCCAATCTCCCAAGAAGAATCAGAGACTTCATAGCCGAACATCACGGCGATACAAGCACACGATATTTCTACAACAAAGCCGTATCTCTCGGCGAAAATGTCCAGTGGTCTCAGTTCTGTTATCCCGGCCCTAAACCTCAGTCAAGAGAAACTGCGTTGCTCATGATTACCGACTCGGTTGAAGCAGCAGTGAGAGCCGCTAATATCCGAGAGATTGAGGGCAACAGTCAGGCGGTCAGCAAAATCGAAAAGATAGTGAATCAAGTCGTTCAAAGCAAGATAAACGAAAATCAATTCGAGAACGTTGCATTCACCATGAAAGATTTGACCGTGATAAAGAAGACGCTAATATCCGTGTTACAATCAATGTATCACACTCGAAAAGTGAAAAAGATTGAACACAAGAAACAATCAGAAAGAGGTTAGTTACACTTGATTTTATCGGTAACAGTAGACGATTCATCAGACAGTGAAAATTCAGATTACCCCAAAATATCAACAGTACTAGAAAAATATTTGCGAGAGATTTACCCCGACAGCGAGAAATACGAGTCGGCGGAAGTCTCTTTGTCGTTTGTCTCTTCTGACGAGATACGAAAACTCAACCGTGATTACAGGGACGTTGACGAAGCGACAGACGTTTTGTCGTTCCCGATGATTGATGATGTTCCTGACGGAATGCCGGTGTTAATGCTCGGCGATATTGTGGTATGCCCTGAGATGACAGAGCAGTTACACCCGGAACTGTCCCGGCGTGAAGCGGTCTGCTTGATGATAGCGCATTCATTCCTTCACCTTTTGGGCTATGACCATGAGGACGAAGAGCATCAGAAAGCAATGTGGGCGAAACAGGACGAGATTGCCCGGAAAATTCTGGAGGTGCTGTGATGGGCGGTTTGATTGCTGGATTTGTCGTTCTGTTTTTACTGTCGGCGTTCTTCAGCGGTGCTGAGACTTCCATAACGTCAACAGGAACAGGAAAGCTCAAGGCTCTTCAGGAGGAAGGGAAGTATCATTTTCTTCGGTCAACATTTCAGTGGCTCATTGATGACACTCAGAAGGCTTTGACCGTCTGCCTAATCGCCAACAATGTCGTGAATATTTCTTTGAGTGCGCTTGCTTCGAGTGTCGCTCTGGAATTTTTCGGGTCTCGCGCTCTTGTCGTGATTGTCCCTGTTATGACCGTCCTAATTGTCATACTTGGCGAGATTCTCCCGAAGAGTGCCGCTATGGTCTACTCTGAAAACGTATTGATATTCGCTGCTCCGATATTGAGGGTGCTTGCGTTCCTGATTAGCCCTGTGGCTTGGGCCATGAAAAAATGCGTGAAGGGGATCGGGCTTCTTCTTCATATCGACTTAGGGACTCAGAAAGTTTTTGTTACTAGGGACGAGATAGAACAGTTCGTGAAAATCGGCGAGGAGTCCGGCGCACTTGAGGCTAACGAACGAAGAATGATTGACGGGATAATTGATTTTGACGAAACGAGAGTCCACGAAATCATGATACCTAGAACGGACATGATAGCCCTTGAAGCTGATGACACTCTCGGAATTGCCGTAAAACTTTTCATGGAGGAAGGACACTCAAGAATACCCGTTTACGAGGAAAGCCCCGACAATATCATCGGAATACTTTACGTGAAGGACACACTGAAGAAACTCAGCGAGGGCGATTTAACGTCAGGGATTAGGGACTTGTTGAGAAAGCCTATATTTGTTCCTGAAACGATAAGGACGGCCGAACTTCTCGAAAACATGAGGCGCGAACACATACACATTGCGATAATCGTTGACGAGTACGGCGGTGTGGCTGGCATCGTAACAATGGAAGACATACTCGAACAGATAGTCGGCGAGATTCAGGACGAATACGACGAGGAAGCACCAGAGATTCAGAGACTCGATGACGGATCGTACAACGTTCAGGGAATGATGAGTCTTGAGAATCTGAATGACGAACTCGGCACTGACTTTCACAGCGATGATGCTGAAACGATCGGAGGATTAGTGCTGACTATTTCGGGGAGCTTCCCTGAAGAAGGCGAAGTGTTCCATTATGACGGCTGGACGATAAAAGTAATGGGACTTGAGGAACACCGCATAACTCTTTTGAATCTGTCGAAAAAAGACGAAGAACTGACTATAATATAAACGTTTCCTAAAAATCTCATCAGGAGGTAATTTTTATGACAGGCTTCGACTATTCAAACGCGCTGAAATTCGTGCGTCCTCATGAAATCGACAGCATGAAGGCAATCACCCTTTCTGCGGCAGAGCTTCTCAAGTCCCGAAAAGGAGCAGGCAATGACTTTCTCGGCTGGATTGATCTTCCGGTCAACTACGACAAAGAAGAGTTCTCAAGAATCAAAATGGCCGCCAAGAAAATTCAGAGCGACTCCGAGATTCTTCTAGTGGCAGGAATCGGAGGCTCATATCTCGGAGCGAGAGCGGCGATTGAGTTCCTGAGACACGGATTCTACAACGACCTTGCACCCGAAGTCAGAAAGACTCCACGCATCTACTACGTCGGCAACAGCATGAACAGCACCTACATTCAGAACATCATCGACCTTCTTGAGGGCCATGATTTTTCGGTCAACGTAATCTCAAAGTCAGGCACAACAACCGAGACGGCTATAGCGTTCAGAGTGTTCAGAGACTTGCTGATCAAGAAGTACGGAGCGAAGGAAGCGGCGAAAAGAATTTACGCTACGACCGACAAGGCTCGCGGTGCGTTGAAGACTCTTGCAGACACTGAGGGCTACGAGTCATTCGTGATACCTGACGATGTAGGCGGAAGGTTCAGCGTTCTGACTGCTGTCGGACTTCTTCCCATCGCTGCGTCAGGCGCAGACATTGACGCACTCATGGCCGGAGCTGCAGCAGGTCGTGAAGCCGCTCTCAACAAACCTTTCGAGGATAACCCGGCGTTACAGTACGCAGCAATCCGCAACATTCTTCACCGCAAGGGCAAGACCGTTGAAATTCTCGCCAACTATGAGCCTTCAATGCACTACATCTCAGAGTGGTGGAAACAGCTTTACGGCGAAAGCGAAGGCAAAGACCAGCGCGGAATTTTCCCGGCAAGTGTCGACCTCACTACGGACTTGCACTCAATGGGGCAATTCATTCAGGACGGAAACAGAATAATGTTCGAGACGGTCTTGAACATTGAGAACGCACGCAGGGACTTTGAGCTTACAGCACAGGACAACGACCTTGACGGACTGAACTACCTTGCCGGAAAGAAAATGAGCTGGGTCAATCAGTGCGCAATGCAGGGAACGATAGCGGCTCATGTTGACGGCGGAGTACCCAACATGATGGTGAAGATTCCTGCACAGGACGAGAAATCGCTTGGTGAATTGTTCTACTTCTTCGAGTATGCCTGCGGAGTTTCGGGTTACATCAGCGGAATCAATCCGTTCAATCAGCCCGGTGTTGAGTTCTACAAAGCCAACATGTTCAAACTTCTCGGCAAGCCCGGAAAGTAATCAGAAAAGATTTATCCCCCTCACCTTTTGGCAAGGGGGAATTTTTTTGCTTATCGGGGCGAGAGGATTCGAACCTCCGACCTCATGGACCCGAACCATGCGCGCTAAGCCAGACTGCGCTACGCCCCGTACGGAGTACGCCCCGTTACTACAGCGGGCATTCTACCACGCGCAAATTATTCCGTCAAACTTAACCGACTCTCGAACAGCCCGGACCTTCGATAATGCTTGTGCCTTCGCTTTTCCGTATGACGTGGATTTTTGCCGGCACTCTCTCGCTTATGCCCGAAACATGAGAGATGATACCGATCATTCTTCCCTCACGCTTGATTTCGGCGAGTGCTTCAAGTGCTGAGTTGAGAGCGTCATCATCGAGTGAGCCGAATCCCTCATCAATGAAGAGCGAGTCGACCTGCGCTCTGCTTCCTGAAATCTGAGAGAGGCCGAGTGCCAACGCTAGACTGATGATGAATCTTTCACCGCCGGAAAGATTATCTGTAGTTCTAATCACACCGCCCTGTTCATTGTCGACAACACTCAGCGATAATTTATTGTCTGCCGTCAAAGTGTAACGGTTATTCATTTTTGACAACTGAATATTCGCTTGATTGACCATCATTTGAAGCGTCATTCGCTGTACAAATTCTCTGAATAAACCGCCGTCTTTCTGTCCCAATTCATCACTGAAGGCCTGCCAGTTGCCGTAAATTTCGCTTTGCTTCCTGCGCTCTTCTTCAACTTTCCTGTAATCCTCTTCTATTTTGCGTCTGTTTCTCATTGCTTCCTCAAGAGTGATCAGTTGTCTGTGTAAACTGTCGGACTCATTCTTCTTTTCGTTCATTGCTTTCTCTGCTTCTTCGAGGCTCTTATCGGTAACGGCTCTGGCCTCTTCTTTGCGTAACTTGTCCTCAATGTTGGCGACAACTGCCTGAAGCCTGCTGATTTCGTCATCAATGGACTTTGCTTTTCTCTGAAGTCCTGAGAGTTTCGAGTCCGGGATAATTGAAGCCGTGAAATGTTTTTCGTCAGCAAAATTTTTTTCTGACAGTTCTTTTGCGAAGACAGCCGATAAACTTTCGAGTTCTCTTTTTTCTGAGGCAAGAGATGAGACTGCTTTCTCGTAAACTTCGCTTTTTGTCTCAATGATTTTTCTTGTCGACATAATATCGCTGTTGATTTGATTTACTCTGTCTGACAGGCTGTTAATATCGGCTCTCCATTTCTTGACACGGTAGATGATTTCCTCACAGTTTTTCACGTTAACGATTCCCATCGGCAATATCATCTCGTTGACGGATTGTTTCGCTTCAATTATTTTTGCCTGATACTCTTCGATCTGCTCCGTGAACTGTGAAACTTTTTCACGGCAATTACCTTCATGATTTTTGCGCTGTGATGAAATTTTTTCTGCTTCCTGTAATTTTTTGAGGGCTGATTTTTCTCGTTGAGTTGTCTGGACTAGTTCGTCATCATACTGCACAAGCTCCCCTGAAGATGATTGTTCCGTTTCTGAATGAGACAAGGCAGGGTGTTCAAGTGAACCGCACACAGGGCAGGGACAGCCGGGTTTGAGCTTTCTTCTTTCGGCCTCAATTATCGCCGACGCTTTCAAGTTCACAATCTCGCTCAACTTGTCCCGTATATGTTCGTATTCTTCCCTCGCTTTTGCCTGCAACTGTTCCGCTTCTTGGACTGATGACCGTGCTTGCTTGAGTTCCTGTTCTGCTTTTGCTTTGTTCGACTCAGCCGTTGATTTATCCTTGTAGATTTTCACGAAGTCATCGACTCGGAACAGAGCTTTTGCGCACAGGCTGTCAGGGGTTTCGTTTTCAGGAAGGGAAGCGGTTTTTTGTTTCAATAATCTTTCTGAGGCTTCCGCTTCTTTTTCGAGCTTAGAAAGTTTTGAGCGTTCAGCTTCAATTTCAGCCTTCAGTTTTTCGCAGTCTGAAATATTTTTGCTGACCTGTTTTCTTTTGTTGTCAAAAAGCAAGTAACACGGGTTGATTTCTTTTGCCCTCAAAGCTGTCTCAAGCCTTGAACGTTCGGAGGCGAAATTCTCGCTCTCTCTTTTCTGAGCCTCCATCGCTAAGTTTTGCCGTGAAAGTTCGTGTCTTATGTCATGAATATTTTTGAGCCAGTTAAATTCCGCCTGAGTCTCTGAATATTCCTCATCAGCCTTCAAGGATTTCTGCCTCGTTTCCTCTGTGCTTCGAGCGATTTCCTCATCAGTCCCAAAATTATCTCGTGGCTTTATCTCTTCCAAACGTGCCTGAAGCCTGTCGAGTTCTTTACGTTCTTTTTTCTGACGCTCGTATATGGCTGTCGAAATTGAGCTGTATATCTCTGTTCCTGTTACCTGTTCGAGTATCTTCGATCTGTCAGCGTCATTAGCTCTCAGAAATTTATCGAACTCTCCCTGAGCAAGAAGCATTGTTTGTGTGAACTGCTGGAAGTTTAGCCCCGTGATTTTTTCAACGGCTTTTTCTGCCGAGTCTTGCAATCTTTGTCCATTCTCATTGATGGTGTGAGTAGTCTTGAACTCATTTCTGATTTTTGACTGACTCCACTCGCAAGAGTAAATTTTTCCTTCAACCTCAAATTTCACTCTTGCTGTGCAGGTTCTTGTGTGTTTTGACATTATCTCGTACTTGTGAAAATTCTTGAGTCTCGGCGTTTTACCGTAAAGAGCAAGGCAAACAGCGTCAAAAATTGTACTCTTTCCCGCGCCTGTTGAACCTGTTACAGCGAAAATGCCTCCTGACGTGTAAGCATTGTCGGTTAGATCTATGCGCCATTCACCGCGAAGGGAATTGAGATTCTTCAGCTCTATGTTCAATATCTTCATGATTCAGTAATCTATCTCCAATTCTCTGAGTATTTCCTTGTAGAGAGGCGTAAATATTTCACGTTTCGCCTCAGAAATATTTTTCTCGCTGTAATATCTTTCGAGCATCTCCATCGGCTTAATGTCCGAAGGGTTAATGTTATTGTGCTGGACAATCGGAATGTTGCTGACGCTCTCATTGCGTATGCTCAGGACTTCAACAAGCGAACCCTTCACGATTTCATCAAGACGTTCACGGAGATCGCCGACTGCTTCATTGCCTGTGTACATAACTTCAAGCCACGTTGACTCGTTCTTGTCGATGAAGGCGCGAATCTCTCGCTCAATCCCGGCCATGTTACCCGAAATTCTTTCCATCTTTTGGAACACAGGAACATGAATCTCTCTTACTCCGGCAAAATTCTTCCCGTCAAAGTCAATGATGCTGACGGACTTTTTCACGTCAAGTTCGCCAAACGTCAAAGCAATCGGCGAACCGCTGTAACGAATGTTAGAGCGTCCGACTTTCTGCGGTGAATGCAGATGACCTAGCGCAGTATAAGCGATGTCATCAGGGAAAATATCTTTCCTGACCTCGATTGCTGTTCCTAAGTAAAGCGTTCTTTCGCCTTCATCATTCTGTCTCCTGCTTGTGTCAAGAAACAGATGACCCATAGCGACAATGGGAACGTCAAAACTTGATTGCAATTCTCTGGCTTTGTCAAAAATTTTCGCGTAATGATCCGCTATCCCGGCTCTGATTTTTTTCACGCTGTCCTCAAAATTTTCGCTCTCTCCCGTCATCTTTATATCGTCCTCGTGAAGGAACGGTACAGCGCACACAATCAGCTCTAATTTTCCCTGAGCATCGTTCAGAGTGATGATCTCGTTTTCTGACGAACGGCCTACAACGCTGACATCGCATCGTTCCATCAGTGCTGACGGAGCGTCAATGAAGGCAGCCGAGTCATGATTGCCTGCTGTGATAACAACATGACGGCATGTGTTACCGGCGATTTTTCCCAGAAACGAGTAATAAATTTCCTGAGACTCTATTGACGGGTTACGGTTGTCGAAAATGTCTCCTGCTGAAATCAAAACGTCAATCTTCTCGCTTGCTATGATGTCAGCGAGCCAGTCAAAAAATTTCCTGTACTCGTCCGTTCTGTCATGTTCCTTGAGTTTCTTGCCTATGTGCCAGTCTGATGTGTGAAGTATTCGCAATGCTTCCCAGTCCTTTTTGACAATGATACACCAAACTTGAATTTTTGTTTGCTTTATCCGTAAAATTATATATAATTAGCTTATCCACAAAAGTCTCTATTAAGAAAAATTTATGTGAAAGGGTTTGAAGATAATGAAAAAAGATTCGTACACTTACGACTCGCTCATGAGGGAAAAGATGTCAGAATACACACCTAAAGCAGATTACGGAAAGGCGATGAGGCTCTACAAAATTTTCGGCTACTCCTCGCTGTCTATTTTGGCAGCAGTATACATATTGCTTCGAGTACTGTAACTTTTAGTTATCGGCTCGTTTAATCTTCTTGCTACCGACAGGTTACTTCGGCAGCTCTTTTTGTTTAACATTTTTTCTTATCTCAAACTCTCAAGGTGATTCAAATTGGATTGGTCTATCTCCCAGCTTTTCATAATATGTCCGATGGTCTTCATTGCCGGTGTTGTTGACGCTATCGGAGGCGGTGGAGGTTTAATCACTGTCCCTGCGTTCATGATCTCAGGCTTTCCCGTTCATTTCGCTATAGGCACGAACAAAATCGGCTCTGCAATGGGTACGTTGACAGCGTTGACAGAATTTATACGAGATGGCTACGTGCCGTTGAAACTTTCAGCATTGGGAATAATTTTCGCGCTTACAGGCTCATCGCTTGGGGCTGAAACGGCGTTGCTCATCAGCGATTATGTCTTCAAGATTCTGATGCTTGTGATACTGCCGGTAACAGCTTGGTACGTATTCAAGAGTCAGGATTTGCTCAAGGAAGAGAAAAATAATGACAGCACATTGACTTTGAGGACGTACGTTATCTGCGTGCTGGTTGCGTTTTTCTTAGGCTTTTATGACGGTTTCTACGGTCCGGGCGCGGGAACATTCATGCTTTTGTTCATGGCCGGAGCTGCGAAACTTAGCGTGCAAAAAGCTAACGGCGTAACTAAGGCGATAAATTTTGCGACCAACGTTGCGGCGATAGCTGTTTATTTCACGAACGGAAAAGTCATTCTGCCAGTCGGAATCATTGCAGGCTTTTTCAGCATAGCAGGAAATTATGTCGGGGCTCGTTACTTCGAGAAGGGCGGAGCAAAAGTTGTGAGACCTGTTATCATGATTGTGCTATCATTGTTCTTTGTTAGAGTCGTTTACGACTTGATATTTTGACGAAAGGATTTGATTTTTTTGAGGAAGTTGAGATTTTTACTCACGGCGTTTTTGGTTTTGGCACTGTCTTTGACAGCATCAGCTCACCCCGGCAAGCTCGACAAGAACGGCGGACACTTCAACAAGGAAACCGGAGAGTATCATTACCACAAAGGCCCGAACGCTCTCGAGTCTCTCGAACTTAGGCGCAACACTGTCTACAAAGCGAAGATTGAGAGAGTTGTTGACGGGGACACGGCGATAGTTTCGTTTTTGTTTGACGACGGAAGCAAGTACCTCAAAGAGCGTGTGAGATTCTTGGGAGTTGACACGCCCGAGACAGTTCACCCGAACAAGCCAGTGCAGTATTACGGCAAAGAGGCCAGCAACTTCACGAAAAAGAGCCTCGAAGGTAAAACGGTTTGGCTTCAAACTGATGTCGGCGTGAAGGACAGGTATGACAGAATGCTTGCTTACGTTTGGCTGAAGGAACCGACAGAGCGCGATCTTGATGACGAGGCTGTGATACGTAAGCACATGTTCAACGCTAGGTTACTGCTTGACGGTTACGCTCAGTTGATGACGATACAGCCAAATTCGAGGTACGCGAATATTTTTGTGCATCTTCAGCGTGAGGCGAGGCAGGAAAAGAAAGGTCTTTGGGGAAAAGACCCGGAGTAAATGTCTCATTGCTTTTTGTTGTGAGACTGGTAAAATTCAAGCATAAATTCAATTCGGAGGTTTTGTAACAATGAGAAAATCAGCGTTATTAGTTTTTCTTGCAGTGTTGGTTCTTGCGTTGGGCGCAACAATGTCGTTCGCCGAGTCATCAGATGTTGCGGAAGCCCTGCCAGCGGAAAGCGGCGCACAGGAGACAGCCGAGTTTGACTTCCTCAGATTCGCAAAAGAGAGAGTGCTTCCCGATTTTCACCCGACAGTGAAAATTGAAGAGGCTCAGGCAGATTTTGACGAGAAGCCTTTCGACAAGGGCGACGGAATCACACGCGCTAAAGTCGGCATCTACTACAAAGGCTGGCTCAGACAGCACTCAATGTTGATCGAGATGGATTACAGAGCAGAGGACAGGAAAGTACGTGTCAATGTCATCAAAGACACCAACGGCTTGAACCTTCAGGGTGCAAGATTCTTCAAAGATGGCGAATGGGTAAGCATCGCTGCTATGGGCTGGAAGTAATCGGCAGAGACAGGAATATTTCGGGCATCAGTGAAAATTTTGCTGGTGTCCGTTTTTTTGTAGGGGGAAATATGCCGACAATAAGTCTATTTTTTGGAATCATAATACGTATGTTCTGGCACGACAATGACAAGCACAAGATGCCGCACATGCACGCTTATTACAGTGAGTATGAGGCTGTCTTCTCACTTGACGGGGAAATAATATCCGGCACTTTCCCGAAAAGACAAGCGGCTCTCGTCAAAGCGTGGGCATTGCTTCATGAAGAAGATTTGAACGCAAACTGGAAGCTGGCGTTAAACGGTGAGGAAACTTTCCGCATTGATCCTTTGCGCTGAAAGAGGTGTGAACTGTGGAGATTATTCACGGGGAAGAAGAAATGTTACCGAGAGTCTCAGGTGTTGAGACTGACAGCGATTACAATCTTGTCGTAACTTTCAGAAACGGCGAAAGAAAAATTTATGACGCGAAACCACTACTTCAACTCCCAATGTATAAGAACCTCGCAAAAGTTTTCAGATCGGCAAGAGTTGAATACGGTACTGTCGTTTGGCCCGGCGATATTGACATAAGCCCCGATACTTTGTACTTGAAAGGCACAGCACTATGACAAAACAAGACTTCATTGACTTACTCAAACGAAAATTCTCATCGCTCATAATAATTCTCATTCCTGCGTTCGTGATAACTCTGATACTCGGCGCGTTAATATGGGCGTTCGGCTTCATGATACCTGAAGAATGGACAGCGGAAATCTCTCGCTACGTCCAAAACCCTCAAGAACTCCGCAAACTCGGCGAAGGTTCGGAATGGCTCTTCATTGCCATACAGGTGCTTCAGGTCGTTATCGCTCCGATACCCGGTCAGGCTGCTGCGTTCGCTGGAGGATTCATTTTCGGTTTCTGGAAAGGCTGGGGACTAACCACACTAGGACTCGTCATCGGCAGTCTCATCGCTATGACTCTTGCGAGGCTTCTGGGAATATCTCTGGTCAGAAAAATTGTTCCTGAGAAAATCATTCAGAGCTTCGACAAAGTTATTTCCGATGGAGGCTACATGACTTTCTTCATGATATTTTTGTTACCGGCACTTCCTGATGATGCCGTATGTTTCTTGGCCGGTCTCACAAAATTAAAACTCCTTCCGCTCTCTGTCGTCTGTCTTCTCGGAAGAGCTCCGGGAATGGCGGTACTCTCTCTGACAGGCGCAGGCTTCGCTGACGGAATGACGCTATGGGTGAAAATTCTCTTCGCCGTCATGATGATACTGTCGGTGATTCTCTGGCTATTCTGGGAAGTAATCGAAAAATGGGTCTATGACTTCCTCAAAATTCAACGCTCATAATATCGGTGATAATATCCGTCCGGCTAACTCTTTCACTCTCATCATGGCCGGGCGTTTTCTTCTTGTCGACAAATTTTCTTCGGAACAGTTGCTCAGGTCAACAGAAAAAACTTTCGTAAGTTCGTCAACAATCTCACGGGAATAAACGAACGCTTGAACCTCGTAGTTTATGGCAAAGCTCAAAGCGTCAAGATTAGCAGTCCCTACAGACGCAATATCATCGTCAACAATCATCGTCTTTGCGTGAATGAATCTCTCTCTGTACACAAAAACTCGAACACCGCCCCTCAACATTTCGTCAACGTAAGACTGTGAAGCCCATGAAACAATCGGGTGATTTGACGATGACGGGATTATCACTCGGACATCAACGCCCCTTTTCACTGCCGAATAAAGAGCCTCAAGAAAAATTCTGTCCGGCGCAAAATACGGCGTAGTTATCCAGATTCGACTCTTTGACGATGATATTACCCTGATGTACTCGTCCGCTACTGCCCTGTAACCCTCTCCCTTTCCGCTGGCTATGATTCTCACTGGGACATCACCGCAGAAATTATCCGGCACTGTCTCAGCGTTGTAACAACCGCCGGACTTCCTCCACATTGACGCGAAGAAGGCATCAAGTTCAGCGACAGCACCTCCGCAGAGCATCAAGTGAGTGTCCCGCCACTGCTTGAGGTAAACATCGCCGATGTTGAAGCCTCCGAGAAACCCCGTAACGCCGTCAACTGTAACAATCTTCCTGTGATCCCTGTGAAACGTGAACGGGCTGAAGCGTCTGAACTCAATCCCGGAGGCTCTAAGATTCTTGATGAACTTTCTGCCGAGCCTCCAGCTTCCTGCGGAGTCGGTCAGCATTCTGACTTTGACACCGTGAGAAGCTCGCTCCTTGAGAATTTCGGTTACGGCACGCCCGGTCTCGTCATCGTGGAATGAAAAGTATTCGAGATTGATGAAACGTTCGGCACGGCTCAAAGAGGCTTTCATGGCCGAAAGGGTTTCACTTCCGCTCATAAGGAGACGGGCTGAATTGTTGAGAGTGATTTTTCGCATTGATTTATTATAACTGAGTGTGAGATTACACGAATATTGCAAATTTTTCAAAGGAAACGTAAAATTTTGCGTTGACTATTTCACGAAAGGATATGAAATCTCCATGCCCAAATTAAGCGACAGGGTAGGAACGTTCACAGACTCCGTAATACGACGAATGACACGAATCTGCAACAAGTACGGAGCAATAAATCTTTCACAGGGCTTCCCTAACTGGGATCCTCCGACAGAAATGATGGACTCGCTCGCAAAGACCGCCCACACAGGCCCTCACCAGTACGCGATAACCTTCGGAGCAAAGAATTTCCGTGATGCTATCTGTGCCAAACAGAGCAAGGCAATCGGCCGAGAGATTGACCCCGAAACAGAAATCGTAATCACCTGCGGTTCAACCGAAGCTATGATGTCGGCCATGATGACTATCTGCAACCCCGGCGATAAAGTCATGGTGTTCTCTCCGTTCTACGAGAATTACGGAGCTGACTCGATTCTGTCGGGAGCAAGTCCGATTTACATTCCTCTAGTACCTCCGACATATGACTACGACATAAACTTAATCGAGGACGGTTTCAAGCAGGGAGCAAAAGCTATCGTAATCTGCAACCCCTCGAACCCTTGCGGAAAAGTTTTCACCGAGAAAGAACTCACAGAGATCGGCGCGCTTGCGGTGAAGTATGACGCATTCATTGTAACCGATGAAGTTTACGAACACATTGTGTTTGACCCTTACAAGCACGTTTACGCTTCAGGGCTTCCGGGACTTTTCGACCATGTTATAACCTGTAACTCACTGTCAAAAACTTACTCGATAACAGGCTGGAGACTCGGCTATCTTATCGGGCCCGCTGATGTTGTTGACGGAGCGAGGAAAGTTCACGACTTCCTGACTGTCGGAGCAGCCGCGCCGTTGCAGGAGGCAGCCGTTCACGCTTTTGAGCTTCCGCCGGAGTACTATGACGCTCTGAAGGCGAAGTACACTGGACTCCGAAACAGATTCCTTGAAGGACTTGACGAGGCCGGATTGAAGCACAACATTCCGCAGGGTTCGTATTTCGTGATGGTTGACATCTCGGACTTCTTGGAGCTTGAACAGTTCAAGGGCTGGGGAGACTTGGAGTTCTGCGAATGGGTCATCAAGAACATAGGCGTTGCAGCCGTGCCGGGTTCAAGTTTCTTCCGTGAACCGATAAACAACCTGATACGTTTCCATTTCGCCAGAACGCCCGATGTACTCGAAGAGGCGATCAAGCGTCTTCAGAAACTCGGAGCTATGTTGAAATAGTGAGTGTGTTTATTGCCATGAGCGGGGGCGTTGACAGCAGCGTCTCCGCTTATTTGATGCGTGAAAAATATCACGACTGCAAGGGTGCTACGATGCTTCTTGCCGATGACGGAACCAATAACGTCAGCGATGCAAGGTCAGTCTGCGAGACTCTCAACATCGGCCATGAAGTTATCGACTGCCGAGAGATTTTCCGTGATAGAGTGATACGGAAGTTCATCGGCGTATACGAGTCAGGAGGGACTCCAAATCCCTGCAT
The DNA here is from genome assembly GCA_905233215.1 of uncultured Synergistales bacterium. Lineage (GTDB taxonomy): Bacteria > Synergistota > Synergistia > Synergistales > Aminobacteriaceae > JAFUXM01. The sequence goes on along the minus strand of CAJODC010000005.1, from coordinate 10,462 downwards.
CGACTGCAATAGGTTCATCAAGTTCGGCGAATTTCTGAGACATTCAGAATCTGCGGTGATTGCGACCGGGCATTACGCGAGAATTGAGCGTGATAATTCCGGGCGTTGGCTTCTTCGTAAGGCCGTTGACCTTTCGAGGGATCAAAGCTATGTGTTGTACGTGTTGACACAGAAGCAGTTAGCTCGTGTTGATTTTCCTTTGGGCGCAATGATGAAGTCAGAAGTCAGGGATATAGCCGGGTCTCTCGGCTTTGTGAACGCTAAGAGGCGAGACTCTCAGGATATATGCTTCGTGCCTGACGGTGATTACGCTTCATTCATTGAGCGTTACACGAAGAAGGATTACCCTCCCGGCGATTTTGTTGACGCTGAAGGAAACGTTATAGGCCGTCATCTTGGGATTATACATTACACGGCTGGCCAGCGAAGGGGCTTGGGGGTATCGTCAAGTTCAAGGCTTTACGTTTCCAGAATCGACACTGTGAACAACACAATAACGCTTGTGCCTGAGACTGATACAGGGCTTTACGCTAAGGGCGTTGTTGTCCGTGACGTGAACTTGATAGCGTTCGACCGTGTACCCGTGAATTTCCGTTCTAGTGTCAAAACTCGTTACCGTCAGCGTGAAGTTGATTGTGTCGTGAATCAGACCGGCGATGATGAAATTGTGATTGAGTTTTCCGAGAAGCTGAAGAGTCCGGCAATCGGTCAAAGCGCAGTGATATATGACGGTGAATATGTCATAGGCGGTGGAGTAATTGCCGGAACACTCCGATAATATCGCCCGCACTTTCGGGAACTTCACGGGGCATCATAGGCTCTTTCCATTCGTCAGTGATACATGGAACGCCCGACTGCCCCGCAAATTCATTCACTTTCAAGTCATAAGGCATCATCGCAAGAGGAGTCCTGAAAATTCTCGACAACACTCCGAAATGTAATCTCATACCTGCTGAACGTTTAGCGCAACACCATAATTCTTCGGCCTCACTAAAATTTCTGACCCTCACTATCTCTCTCAGTCCCAAAAGTCTCAACGCTGACTCGTCCTCTTGGGACATCGCCGCGCCGATCGTGTCATCGTCAATATGAGGTCTCAATATTTCCGTGTAATGTTCAAGCTCAGGACATGGCCGAAGGTTTACGAGAGTCTTTTTGCCGACAGTTGAGACACTCTCCGGCTTTATCGTCATCACTAAGTCTAAGCCCTCGATGACGTTTTTACAGCCGAGACTTTCAGCGATTACACGAGATTTTTCGTCTCTCACGTGGACAAGACCGCAGAGCCTCAGAGCGTTGCCGGAAAGAATTTTTGACACTCTCAATCTCAAAGGCCCAACGCTTTGACCGACAGCGTAAACTTTCACGCCCATCAGCCCCGCAAGCCTCGCAATTCCCCAGTACCAAGCGCAGGATTTCACGCTCGTTCTGTCCTGAAAGATTCCTCCTCCGCCGAAAATCATTCTCTCACTCTCTCTCAGAACACGGAGAATCTCAGCGAACTTCCAGCGGTCAAAAGCATCAATTCCGAACGTCTTTGCGGTCTCGTCAGGATTGTTGGACAGAACAGCGATTCGGCTCTTCTCGACTCCGCATTGAGTCAGAAGGTCGACACAAGCTTTCAGCAAAAGTTCATCGCCGAGATTCCCGAAACCGTAATAACCGATTAACGTTGCGCTGTAACGCCTCATCAGCTTATCACCGGGCGTATCAGTTTCAGCAAAGGTATCACCATGAACTTTATCACGCAGACAACCGCAAGGCCAGCGATTATTCCCGTCCACAATCCGTTGAACTCACGAAGCAGTATCAGCATCATCGGTGTGTGGAAGTGGCAGAAAGAATTTATCACCGATGAGAATCCCAAGACCGCTCCGATTCTGAATATCTCCCTGTAACGGGCAAAATAGCCGTGTCTCACCAAGAAGCCCCAAAGTAGCAATGAAGGGTAGCCGACAAGAACTTCACGTGTTCTCGGCCTCGCAATCAAAAGATGTTCAAGAGACACTCTTAATGTCGTCTCAAATCCTGAAATGTTCGACACGTTATCGCTCCTGAAAACAGCGAAGCCTATCGCACCAATCAAAGCACCGTAGAGCATTATTTCCCCCCAAAGAGGCGGACGAGATAAAAATTCAATCATCGACTCAGGGTGAATGCGGTTCTTCAGGTCATGAAGGAGGACAAGCACAGGCGGTAACAAAAGTGTCAGCTTCACGCCGGAGAAAGTACGCATTCTCATCATGAAATCCGTTACGCTGAAGAATGACGCTAGAGCAAGTCCGCCAGTAACGATGAAGAGGAACGCCGGGATTATTCGTCTGTTCTTCGCTTCGTCCATAGCAATCAACGCTCCCTCAACGGTTATCATCGGTGCAGTAAACGCTCCTGCAATCCTAGCGATCACCGACACTTTCAGCATCAGAAAAGCAAGTATTACGCCTGACACAGCAAAAATTACGGCCACGTTTCTTGCTGGCTTCATGCCCATTCTGACAAGGTAGCTGTAAACACAGAAGACCAATACCGCCGACATCGAGAGAGCCGAGAAAACATTGTGAGAAAGATTGCTGTCAGCAAAAACAGTCTCAGGCCATGAGAGATTGAAGCCGTGAGATTTGAGAGCATCGGCGAGAGATTTCACTTCTTGGGCGTAGTCGGCAAACTTGAAATTGGCCGTGTTCATCGGTGCTGTTCGATAAAGCAAAAGTCTCACAGAACGTTCAACAGCGGCTCGAATCATTCTGTCTCTGAGTTCAGAGCGTGAGATTCTTCTTGATGTCATTTCCTCGTTGGTCACGCTGTGGAGAGAGAGTATCATCGGCGATATTGCCGAGTTAAGCTGAGGTTCGCCGACCTGACGGGAGAACTCGACTTTCGCTATCGGTATGTTCAGCTCCTTCGCTGTGTTTGCGAGTGCGCTGACATCGGGATAACCTGAAACGTATTCTCCTGACGGCGTGAAAACGTCAATGTGATATTTCTCGTGGACTTTACGCAACATTAACGCTGCTTTGTCCGAAAGATGACCGGGCGATGGCGCAGGCCGGTAATAGATTTTCAGTCCGGCCTTTTTCGCCGACTCGAGTCCGTCAATGTCGGGGATTATTCCGGCGTTCTTGAGCATGTTGGCTGGCATGTTGATGAGTATCGGTCCTCTTTTCCCGTCATCGACTCCGAATCTCAGTCTCAGCCACTCGTTGAGAAGGTCTTTGTGTTCACTGAATGGCTTGATTGCGATGAGCGTTCCTTCAGTACTGCCCGGGTTGTCGCCTGCTGACTTAATCTCGGCGTGTCCGACACCGTGAGTAACGTTATCTGCTGTGAGTTCGCTGACCATTAAGCCGGTCAAGCCTGCCGATTTCAAGCGTGCTATTGCCTCGTCAACGTCAAGCCCTGAATTTTTCGCAAGTGCCGTAATCTCTCTGTAATCAGCGAGAATGGCTGCGTTATTGTTTCTCGCTTCCAGCCTTATTCTCGGGTAAAGTCCGAAGCAGGCAAAAAGAAACGTCAATGCAAGAAGTGTAAGAGTGAAAAATTTTCGTGTCATGTAATAATCTCCTGTTAAAATTTCTGCGGGAATTTTAGCACTTCATGTGATTCCCGAGTCATGTCGGGACAATTCATCGTGATTTCGTGTAACTGTGTAGCTCTCTGTTCAACCTGAGCGAAGAATTTTCCTGTTGACCCTTGAGCGTATTTGAGGCTCGTTATGATTGGGATTGATGATGATTTTCTGCACTGTCTCAAAATTTCACGGCCTCTTTCGTTGAAGGCTAAAACTCTCGCGTAAGGCACTGCGCTTTTCACAGCGTCATCACGTTTCAGCCCGAGAAGAATATATATCGTCAAGCGTCTTATGTGTGAACGTGTGTATCTTGAGCAGACACATTTACCGATGAAGTCATCAAAACTTGATGAAGCTCTCCATTTTTTGAGCATTAAATTCTCTATGCCTTCATCAACGCCGTAGATGTCTCGTAATTCTGAAGGGCTTGAACGGTTTAACACACACTGAATCAATGGCCACAGCTTTGACTCTGATGATATGCGCCCGTTCTTTTGCGACTCTATGATTGACTGTCGGGAATAATCAGGCATCAAGTGAAGACTGCCGATGATGTTTTCACGAATCGTTTTACTGCTGAAAATTCCTGTCCGTTTTACCGCTCTCGTTTCGATGTGATAATTGCCGCGCTTTATGCTTGTTACGTAAGACAGTGCAAGAGTGTTGTTAGGACGTGAAAGAAAATCGCCGCTTCCCGGTAAAATCTTCTCGGCTGAAATCGAACATGCCTTAGCGTATGAACAGCCGTTCTTCATCTCAGCACGCAAAATTTCACCGAATGTTTCAGTCATCATAACGTCAGCTAGTCTCTCAACGTCAAAATTATCGTCCTCAACTCCGAAAACGATTCTTGACACACAGCCGAGCCCGGCGAGAATCTGACAGGCTCCGTCAGCAAAAATATTCCCTGCCGAACAAGCGTAAAGAAACGGAAGTTCTACCACTAAATCAGCACCGGCCATGATTGCGTTTTCTGCTCGTGTGAACTTGTCAGTGATTGACGGCGAGCCTCTTTGAGTGAAATTTGACGACAAAATTACGATCAGCCCTTCAGAACTTTTCGCTGACTTCATGAGAAATTCATGGCCTGAGTGAAGGGGGTTGAGTTCAGCGATTACTGCTGTCAGCAATTTCCGTCAAAAAAATTCTGTATTGCCTCTTTGATTTCACGAAGCGGTGATGTCTTCATCATGTGTCCTTGTGTCTTCAACGCCTCAATTTTTCCGATGCTTTCCGAATCGCTCTTTGCCGTCAAAAACATCACGGGTATTTTCGCTGTCTCACTGTCTGCCCTGAGTGCTTCAAGAACTTGAGGGCCGTTCATTTCGGGCATCTCGTAATCAAGAAGTATCAAATCAGGTTTCGTCTTCGCTAAAATCTTCAGTGCGTTCGCTCCTGAATTTGCTGGTAAAACTTTGTAGCTTGTGCTTAGACCTTCACGGAGCGTGCGAATCATTACAGCGTCATCGTCAACAAGCAACAGTGTCTTCTGAGCGGTGCCGTTGCCTGATGAGAGTGATGACAATTTCGCTTTGACCTCAGCGGGATTGAAAGGTTTTGCGATTCCCTCAGCCGATTTTATCCCTGAAGCGTCAATCTCGGACTGACTCCCAAGCAAAAACACTTTAGCACCAGTGAAAGACTTGATTTTTTCTTTGTCCTCAAGTCCGGCGAGGTTTACCAAGACTATTCCGGGCAAGTGCTTCACTTCATCGCTTGATCGTATTCGCATTACCTCAAAAGTATCACTCAATGCTTTCACCAGCATGTCGGCTCCCATTGACAGCCTGTCGCTGACGTACAATATTTTTTCCTTCATTTTGTTCTGCCTTTCTGTTATATGTCCTTCAATGCTTCCTCAAGTCCGCCCCAGTCCGCCGAATCCGCACAAGTCGCTATGATGTTGAAGCGTTCGGCTTCATTGTCTGGTATCTTGTAGGCTCTCAACATCTCCATTATCCCGTCAATCGAGTCGCTGTCGAACATGGCCGTGAACTCTTTGATTGCCTCGTATGCCTCGTGAAGCCTTTCGGGAGTAATCTCTTCTTTGTCCTCGTCAGTTTCGTAGAGCGGTGATAATTTCGACTGACACGCCCGGTAATTCGCCAGCAAGTCCGGCGTAAAGTCCGAGATATTCGCAGTGTCGTTATTGTTTCCGCATTCTTCGAGGTAAGCTGCCTGCTTCGACAGTTCCATTGCACCGATTAACCTCGCTGAACTCTTGAGGGCATGTACTTTTATCGTGTAGTTCTTGATGTCGTCATTCTTCCAGAACGCCTCAATATCACGAAGATTATTGTTGATCGAGTTCCAGAACTGTTGAAGAGTCTTCGTCAAAATCGCTTCGGTTGCGCAATTCTTTATCGCCTCAGCATAACTCAATCCCTCAGCGTGTGAGTAAAATTCTTCAAGCTCGCTTTTCTCGTGAACTTCATTTCTTGACTGCTCTGACGCTTCCTGAAGCAGGATTTTTTCCTGCGGTAAATATTTTATCAACGCTGCTTCAAGGCTTGAGCCTTCGACAGGTTTCGACAGGTAATCTGTGAATCCTTCAGCAAGATATTTATTCCTCGCACCGCTCACAGCGTCAGCAGTCAGACAGATTATCGGCGTGTCCTGATTCATTCCGTCTGACTGCGCACGTATTGCGTTCATCGTCTGCGTACCGTCCATTATGGGCATACGCTGATCCATCAGTATCAAATCGTACTTCTTGCCCCGTGTCAACGAGAGTGCTTCTTTTCCTCCCGATGCTGTGTCAAGCTGTAATTCCGTCTTACTGAGCAGACCTTCAATGACGGTCAGGTTCATGTCAGTGTCATCAACAACAAGCAGATTCGCTTCAGGTGCCTTGAAGGATTCCTGATACGCTCTCATTGTCTGAACATGACGGTCGAATTTATCGTGAAAATTCCCGATAGGCTCTTCGGAAATGACTCTTTGAGGCAGGTATATCGTGAACGTTGAGCCCTTGCCGTATTCGCTCTCGGCTTCGATTCTTCCGCCCATTAGCTGTAACAAGTTTCGTGTTATCGACAGTCCCAGCCCTGTTCCTTCAACCGTGTTATTCTGAACGAGGTCAATTCTCTCAAACTTCTTGAACAATTTTGGCAGGTCTTCCTCTTTGATGCCTATTCCTGTATCGCTTATCTTGAACACGAGATTGATTGTCTCTGTTCCGTCTTCATTGTAGGTTTTTCCGCCGGACACTTTGAGATTGACGCTTCCTTCATGTGTATACTTGACGGCATTGTTGAGAACGTTCGTTACTACCTGTCTGACTCTGACTTCATCGCCGTATAATTCATCGGGCAGTTCTTCATCAACATCGACATTGAAGACTAAATCTTTCTGTCTTGCCTTGAAGACTATCATGTTCGTTACGTCATTCAACACTGAACTCAGCTTGTAATCGCTCTCGGTTATCTCCATTTTTCCGGCTTCAATCTTGCTGAAGTCGAGTATATCGTTGATGATTGAGAGTAAATTCTTTCCGGCACTCTCAACATTTCGGGCGTAAGTTGTGATTCTGTCGCTTGTGCTTTCACGGATTATCATTTCGTTCATGCCCAACACGGCGTTAATGGGCGTGCGAATCTCGTGGGACATGTTAGCGAGAAATTCACTCTTGGCTGAATTTGCCCGGCGTGCCTGCTGCATTGCTGCGTTTGCGAGGTCTAAAGCCTCCTCAAGCTGCTCGGATCTTTCCTGCTGTTCTTTGTGAAGCCTCGTTGTGTCCGAAACAAGTATGATATAGAAACCGGGATTGACTGCGTAAAAATTGAACTGCTTGTAGAAAATTTTGCCGTCAATTTCACAGGCTATGTTGACCTCGTACAGTGAACTTTTCTGCGTTCCGAACGCTATCGAGTCGGGAGCGAGAGAGTGTGCCATTTCCTTTATCTGTTCGTCTGTTCCGTGCAGTATCGGTACAATCTCGTCATGTATATAAGCGTTGAACGTTTCGTGTACGCTCTTGGGAAGAATGCTTCCTTCTGACAGTTCATCGCTCACTGTGATGTGATAGCGTCCTATTGCCATGTAAGCTATCATCTCGAACTGTCTGGCCAGTATCTTGTCAACAATAGTCTGGTAAACTTTCGAGTTGTTGCACTCACGCTCAGTGATGAAGGCGATTACATGGCCGTTTAACGGGTCTCTCGTTACCATTGCTGAAAACTCAACATAACAAATGCTTCCGTTCTCACGCCTTGAGAGCAATACCTGACGAGTTCCGATTTTGCCCTTAATGTAAGCGTCAAGAAGAGAGTCAACGTCAAAAGTCTCCATTAACTTTTTACGTTCCATGAAATTTATGTAGTGCTTGCCTCTTGCCTTGAGCATTTCGGAGAATGAGTTATGCTCTCTGTCGGTACTGAATAGATCCTTGCCTCTGACTTCTTCGAGCGTGTCCTGAGTTATGTCTGCTCTGAACATTCCGAGAGTGAATTTGTCCTGATGATAGAAATTCTGACCGATTGAGTCGTAACTTGCTCTGATTTTCTCCTCGTAGTTCTTGAACAGTGTTATATCAGAAAATGTAACGTACACATAATTTTCACCGGCTATCTCGATGAAAGCACAATGTGCGCTGCACCATATGACATTATTCTTCAACGTAAGCAGACGGAATTGTATTCTGTGCGAATCATCGGGGGCTTGTTTGTGTTCAAGCGTGTAACAGACTATCGACTTATCTTCGGGATAAACTGTTTCAATGAAAGAAGACGGCATCGAAAAATCTTGAGGGTATTCCATCATGTCTCGGTACTCTTGGGAAGCGAAGACTGTTTCATTTCTTCCGTCATTGTGTGAACAGATAAGAATTGCGCTGTTGCCTAGCTGGGTAATTGTATTGATAAAATTTTTCCGTTCATCCTGCTGAGAATGGCACATAAAAATTTTCTTGACTCCTTAAAATTATTTTGCTCGATACAATTACATTATATTACAAAACAACGGACACCGATTAACTTTCGAGCGTCCGTCAAAAAACTATTGTAAACCGAAACAGAATCGTATTGTTTACCCGGCAACGTTCCTGATGATGTCCATTCCTTCACGGACAAGTTCGCAATCTGCCTGACTACCCATGTGTCCGACTCTGAAGACTTTTCCTGCGAGCTGTCCGTAATTTCCTCCAACAGCGAGTCCCTTTTCCCGTAACGCACGGTCGAACTCAGGCCATGTGAATTTTTCCGGCACGTAGAAAGCTGTAACAGTCGGCGATGAATATCTCTCGTCTTTGGGAAAGAGTTTCAGCCCGATTTCCTGTCCAATTTCACGGCAGAGACTCGCGGCTTCTTTGTGTCGTTGATAGACTTTTTCGGGCTGTTCACGGAAAATCATGTTCATCGAAACGTTCAGAGCCTTCACAGCGTGCCAGTCCAAAGTGTAAGGAGCAAGAACCGAAGGAACTTCACGCCACCCGATGAATGACTCGTAGCCGGAATAATTCACGTCTTCGATGACGCTCCAAGCACGCTGAGATATTGACGAGACCGACAGACACGGAGGAAGCGACAGAACTTTTTGCGACCCAAGAAGGCCGATGTCGATATTGCACCTGTCAACGTCAACGGAGACACCCCCTGCGCTTGCAACAAAGTCAACAACAAAAAGAGCGTCAACCTCACGGGCAATCCTCCCTAAATCTTCGAGACACGGCGTTAATATTCCTGAAGGTGTCTCACAGTGTACGGCTGTGATGACTTTGGGCCTGTAACGTTTAGCAAAGTCGAAAACTTTCTGAGGCTCCGGGACTTCATCGAATGGGAACGAACAGACTTCAGCTTCAACGCCAAAAGACCGAGCCATTTCCGCGAAGCCTTCGCCGAACAAACCCGATGACACTGCAAGGAGCTTATCATCGGCTTTGAGTGTACATTTCAGGGAAGCCCACAAGACCGACATTGCCTCGCCTGATGTTATGATGATGTCGTTTTTTGTGGCGAGTAACTTCTGAATCAGCCTCTGATTATCCCGGTAGAGGTCAAAAAATTCGCTCTCTAAATCCGAACTGCCGTAATCATTTCGCCAAGCGTTGAAGATTTCTTGTGGTACTTTTACCGGGCCCGGAACTAGTCCGACTCTGTAGCTTTCCATGATGACAATATCGCCTCCGCTGTTTTAATCATCTCGTCTCTCTCAAGCGATGAACTTTCGAGAGTGAGCGTGATATTATCGCCTGCGTTCACAGCGAGTACAAGAGGCATAAATGATTGAGACTCTATGACGGCTTCACGGCCTGACACGCTGACGGCCTCAAAGCCTGAGTCGCTTTCCATCATACCTTTTTGTGCGTTGACTTTTTCGGGAACGTAGAGACTTCCTGCCCCTGAGCCTTCAGCGAGAATGACATCAACGAATCTGACGGGCGTTTCACTTTTGTACGTAACGAAAACGAAACGGCCATGTGATTCTTGATTGTACTCAGTTACGAGAGGCAAAATATTTTCGCTGACTTTCTTCCACTGTCCGAAATTGTCGGGAAGCTCAAGAGCGTTTGAGTGTCCGCAAAATATGAACAGAAAAATTGTAACCGCTAAAATTTTTCTCATGAAATTGAAGCCCTCCAAACTTGGCAAAGTGAGCATATTTTACAATAAAGCTAGATGACTGCGAATGTTGAAGGCTAAAAAAAGTTTTTTCACGGGGGGCTTGCAAAAAAAAAAATAGCGTGTATAATTTCCTCTTGTCGTTGCGAGATAGGCAGCGATGAAGCAAAAGGTTAGTTGACAAGAGAATACAGCGTATAATGAATGAGCGATAGTACAAATAAAGCCAATCAAACGGAATCTCACAAAATTTTTACTGAGAGTTTGATCCTGGCTCAGGATAAACGCTGGCGGCGTGCGTAACACATGCAAGTTGAGCGACGGAAGTTTGAACTGG
>CAJODC010000004.1 GCA_905233215.1 uncultured Synergistales bacterium | reverse complement strand
GCCTTACCGGATAGAGGCGAGTAAGCACGCCCCAGCGAATAAGGCTCTACGGAGCAAACTTCACTGAAAGCCTCTGGCTTTAGCCGTGAGGTGGCTTACGGAATATCACCTCTTGATGAAATTATACTATGAGTTCAGCGGTTCAAGCCTCCTGAAAAGTTCTTCCTTGTCATGGCCGAGTATCAACGTCAATGATGTCGCTCTCTTGTCGGGCTGAACGAGTCTCTCATTCTTTATCCCGCAAAGTTCAGCAAGTGCCATAGCTCCCTGTCTTACGCTCTCGTCATCGCTAGGCGGATAAATTATGCTTGATGACCTGTAATCGTAATGTCTAGCGTTGCCGGTATAGGGAACTTCGATTCCGATTCGCTGGAAAATCTGCGCCGCTCTCTTGCCAATACCCTTCTCGCCGTCGCCGTTCAAGATTCTGATGCTCATGATCTGATCCCTGAGTTCGGCAATCTTCTCGCTGTCAAATCCGGCCAAGTTCACAGGCTCAGGAGCGAAATCAAGCTCAACAGTGCCAGTGCCGTCAGTCTCATTATCTTCAGCAGGAGGAAGTTTGGCGGCAAGCTGTAAGGAAAAAGCGTTGTTGTCGAGAATCCAGTAGCTTATATTTTTGCTTGAACCTGTCCTTCCCGGTGCCATGAACATTTTGATTCTGTCGGGCGAAATTGAATTTGCGAACTGTACCAGCTTCAACGCCTCCAACGGTGCTAAATCAGTGTCGATAGCGTCAAAAAGTTCGTTGACTATCGCAGGGATTCTCGGAAGTATTGACGGACTTTTTATCTTCTTCATCATTATGTCGATGAATTTCTGCTGTCGTCTCACTCGCCCTATATCGCCAAGAGGATCATGACGGAATCTCACGTAACCGAGTGCTGTCTTGCCGTCCATGTGCTGCTGGCCTGCTGCGATGTTGATGAACAGCTTGCCGGAATAGTCGTTGTAATGCAGTCTCTTCTCTTTATCTTGACGAAATAATCAACGGGCATTCCTGTCAGATTAACGAGAGTCTCACGCAAAAGATTTATTCCGCCGTAAACGTAAGCGTGATTGATTTTGTCCCAGCTTCGGCCCGGAATGTAGACTCTTGAGTCTCTCGGTATCGAAGCGATTCTCAGGGCTTGATTCTCAGCGTCAAAAATAGCCAGCGCAATGGCGTCAGTCCTTGAGCCTCCTTCAACGTTATCGAGGCCGACAATGAGAACGTTCACTGTGCTTCTCGGGGTTGAACCTTCCGTGCTTTGAGCCTCTCCGACTGCAAGTTCAGCGTTAAGCGGTGTACTGTCCGATGAAACCTGCGGAAGTTTCATGGGCTTTTCTGTTCTTGCGATTGAAGCCTTCGGAAGGGGCAAAGGGTTTGGGTCATTGAGTACTTCCATCAGTCTCAAAGCTGCTCCGCCGATGGCAGAGGCTGCGACCATGAAAATTATTCCCAGTATCTTCAGCACTTTCATGTAAAAAAATCACCTCTCATAAATTTTTATACAGATTGTTGGATTCTATGTATATTTCGACAAGATGAGGCACCAAAAATCTTATGCCTTTCCCGTCTCTCGCTCGTTCGCGTATCTCTGTGCTTGAGATTGCGAACTGCGGTATCTCTATATATTTTAGCTTACTGCGGATAAATTCAGGCAGTTTTTCTATTCCGCTGACAGGGTAGCCCGGTCTCCTTGCCGTAACAAGAGTACACAATTCGGGAATCCTCTCGTACTCATACCATGAAGTGATCGAAAGCATTGCGTCAAGTCCCGTGATGAAGTACAAATCTTCCGGCTTAATCCCAGACTCGATGAAAGCAAGAAGAGTGTCAACAGTATGAGTCTCTTTTGTCCTGTCGATTTCGATTCTTGATACTGAATACTCCAGTACTCCTGCTGTGGCCAAGAGCGTCATTGCGTACCTGTCTTCAGCGGGCGTTACTTTGTTGTTATGCTTGTGCGGAGGGTCTCCGGTCGGCACAAAAATTAACCTGTCAATGCCGAGATTGATTCTTGCTTCTTCGGCAGCAAGCAGATGACCGTAATGTATCGGGTCAAAAGTACCGCCCATTATGCCCGTCTTCATGAGTTAAGATACCGTGTCAGGCTCAAAGTCAAATTCGACCTCGCCTATGTAAACCTTGTCGCCTTCTCTCGCTCCTGCCGCTTCGAGTGCCTCTTCAACGCTCAGAGCCTTCAGAAGCCCGGCGAATTTCTGGAGAGCGTCATCGTGTTCAAAATTGATTCTCGCTACTGACTTCTCAAAGTTAGCGTGTTCGACTCTGAATGAACCGTCAGACTGTCGGATTATTTTGACGGGTTCACGTGATGATTTTGACGATGCCTTTCTCATGGGAAGCTCGATGATTTCTTTTTGACCGGCTTGAGAAGGTGCTGACGGCGTTTTTCTCACGAGGTCAGCGATGTTCTTGATGAGTTCGGGAATGTTTGTACCGAACACTGCGCTGACGGCCATGTAAGGCAGTGAGAGACTTTCAGCTTCTGCCCTCAACGCCTGAGAGTTCGAGTCAGTCCCGGCAATGTCGATCTTGTTGCCGATGACTATACACGGTCTCTTGTCGAGTCCCCTGCCGTACTCGTGAAATTCGTTCATGAGTGCGTGAAAAGTTCCGACCGGGTCAGGCTGTGAGAGGTCAATGACGTGTAACAATATTCGAGTCCTCTCTACATGTCTCAGGAACTGCAAGCCGAGTCCTTTTCCCTCATGCGCTCCCTCAATTAGGCCGGGAAGGTCGGCGATAACAACTTGAGCGTCATCGACAGCGAGTACTCCGAGATTCGGCGACAGAGTCGTAAATGGATAGCCAGCGACTTTCGGCTTTGCTCCGCTGATGGCTGACAGTATGCTTGACTTTCCAGCGTTCGGGAAACCTGCGAGTCCGACATCGGCAATCAGTTTCAGTTCGAGACTTAAAGATTTTTCCTCACCGGGATCGCCTTTCTCAGCGAATTTCGGAGCGCGTCTTGAGGAGCTTGCGAAGTGTGAATTTCCTCGTCCGCCTTTACCGCCGTGAGCAGCGATAAATTTCTGTCCCGGTTCTGTGAGGTCAGCAAGGATAGTTTCATCGCCCGACTCGCGTATCAATGTTCCGCAGGGTACGTGAATGATCAAGTCATCGCCGTTTTTGCCGGAACGAAGCGCACCTCCTCCGTGTCCTGCGTGGCCTGCCTGAAAGCGTCTGTCATACTCAAAGTCAGCAAGCGTTACTATTCCGCCGACCGCCTCTATTATGACATCTCCGCCCTTTCCGCCGTCACCGCCGTCAGGGCCGCCTTTAGGCACGAACTTTTCACGCCTGAAACTTAACGCACCGTTACCGCCTCGTCCTGCCTTAACGTAAATTTCTGCTGTGTCTGTGAATTTCATGTGTCGATAAAAAAATTGCCCCATCTCTCAGGGGCGTTTGATGTCCGTTTTTACACTGACTGCGAAGGCTCGACCGATACGAATTTTTTGCCGAGCTTCTTGTGATAGTTGACTTTTCCGGGAACTAACGCAAATAACGTGAAGTCTCTCCCGAGTCCGACATGCTTGCCGGGGTGAACCTGTGTTCCGCACTGACGGACTAAAATGCTTCCGGCTGTTACTGACTGGCCTGCGTAAACTTTTATGCCTCTGTACTTCGGCTGACTGTCTCGGCCGTTGGTTGAACTTCCTTGACCTTTCTTGTGTGCCATTGCCTGATTCGCTCCTTATGCTTCGATGTTCTTGATTTCCACTTCGGTGAAGTACTGACGATGACCTTTCATCTTGCGGATATTCTTTTTGCTCTTGTACTTGAACACGAGAACTTTATCGCCTCGTCCCTGCTTGATGATCTCGGCTGTAACTCTTGCTCCCGACACATAGGGATTCCCGAAACGAGTCTCGCCTTCACCGCCGACCACGAGAACTTTATCGAAAATTATCTCAGTGCTTGTTTCGCCCGGCAGCTTCTCAATCCGGAACTTGTCGCCGACATTTGCGCGGTACTGTTTACCGCCTGTTTCGATCACTGCATACATTGTGTGAATTTTCCTCCTTGCGCTGACGATAGGCCGTGTGTCCACGTTCAAAGCCTTCATCATGCGGTAATAACAACGCCGAAAATTATAACATAAACGGCTCTCATTGAATCGTCATTATACAGCTGGCGACAGCGAAATACATTGTGAGGCTTCCAGCGTCAACAATCGTCGTAACAATCGGAGCAGCCATCAAGGCAGGGTCAAAGCCTAAAGACTTGGCCAAAAGAGGCAGCATTCCTCCGACAGTCTGAGCGAAAATGACCGTAGCAAAAAGACTTATTCCGACAGTCAGAGACAGAAGCCAATCTCCGCTCATTGCGTACTTGTAGAAGAAGTTGACGAACGCCAAGCCTCCGCCGACAATGAGACTGACTCGAATTTCCTTGAACAAAACGGTCAGAGCGTCCCTCAGCTTGAGTTCGCCGACAGCGATTCCGCGAATTACGAGTGTTGACGACTGAGAGCCAGCGTTGCCGCCCGTGTCCATCAACATCGGGATTGACGCAATCAGCGCAGGAAGTGCCGCGAAAACTGACTGGTAATGATTGAGGATTGAGCCTGAGAGAGTCGCAGAGATCATCAGCACCATGAGCCAAATGACTCGCTTCTTGGCAAGTTCGCCGATTCCCATCGACAAATACGGCTCGTCCATCGGCAACATTGCAGCCATTTTGTGAAAGTCCTCAGTGCTTTCTTCCTCTAGGACTTCCATAGCATCGTCAACCGTTACAATACCCACGAGATGATTCTGCGAGTCGACAACAGGAATCGCCATGAAGTCGTATTTCTGGAACAGTTCCGTAACTTTTTCACGGTCATCGTTAGTGTTGACTGTGATTAAATTGCTGTCGGTCATAATGTCAACGATCTTGTCGGAGTATTGAGACAGTAACATAGTCCTCACCGTTACGACACCGATTAAAATTCCTTTAGGGTCAGTAACATAGCAGGTGTATAAAGTCTCCTTGTCTGTTCCGACTTCCCTGATGTGGCGGAATGACTCCTCAACGTTCATGTCAGGCCGAAGCGAAATATACTCGGTTGTCATGATGCTTCCGGCTGAGTCTTCCTGATACTGTAATAACTGATTGATGCCTCGCCGTGTTTCTGGGCTTGCGTTCTCTAAGATTCTTTTGACGACATCGGCTGGCAGTTCCTCAACGAGGTCGGCAGCGTCATCGAGGAACAATTCATCGACAATGCGCCCAAGTTCGGGGGCTGTTAGCTGTGAGACTAGAGCTTCTTTCGTGTCAGGGATCAAGTGAGCGAAAACTTCAGCGGCCATGTCCCTGTTAAGCGATCGGAAGAGGACGACTCGTTCTTCGGGTTCAAGCTGTTCGAGAGCGTCGGCAATGTCGGCATCGTTCATGTCTTCGGTGAGCGCGCGAAGTTCACGGACGTTCTTGGCCTCAGCTAGGGACTTCAGTTTTTCGAGAGTTTCAGTGATTTCTGGCATGATTGCGCACCTCCTTCAGTTGGCAAGATTTTATCACTTCGTGTATTCATGCGCCTCATTCACAATTTCATTGACATCAAAATTTTGACCGCCTTCAACGTGCGCTACATGACAGAGAAATTCGATGTTTCCCTCCGGCCCTCTTATCGGTGAGTAAGTGAGTCCCTTAACGCTGAAACTTGTCTCATCATTCACGAACTTCAAAATATTTTCGATGACTTCAACGTGAATCGCCTTGTCTTTCACAACGCCTTTTGAGATTCTTTCCCTTCCTGCTTCGAACTGAGGCTTAATCAAAACTACAGCGTCATCTTTCACAACGTCATCAAGCACAGGAAGTATCAATTTCAGCGATATGAACGAGACATCACAGCCAGCGAAATCGATTCGTTCAGGGAAATTTTCACGTGTCAGGTAACGTGCGTTAGTCCTGTCCATAACGACAACACGAGGATCATTCGCCAGTCTCCATATCAACTGGCCGTAACCGACATCGACAGAGTAAACCCGGCTCGCTCCACTGGCAATCATCACATCGGTGAAGCCTCCTGTTGACGCTCCGAAGTCAGCGCAGATTTTCCCCTCAACATTCAACTGAAAGACCTCGAATGCTCTGAGAAGTTTCAACGCTCCTCTTCCTGCCCATTTCTGAACGTCATCAACTGTGATGTTGACTCCACGTTCAAACATCGCTCCCGATTTTGTTACGACTTGGCCGTTGACTCTGACTTTTCCGGCCATGATAAGAGCCTGAGCCTTGTTCCTTGTGTCAGCAAGTGAAAGCTCAGGCAGTAATTTATCCAATCGTTCTTTGTGCTTCATTCCTGTAACTGTCGATGATGTTGCGTGCCGTCAGCCCGTAGAGTTCACGCTGTTCGGATTGTGTTGCGTGTTTTACACAGACATCAGGCACTCCGAAACGTAAAAGCCTCGTGTTGTAACCTCCTTCAGCGATGACTGAACCGACAGCCTCGCCGAAACCGCCGTTAATGTAATTGTCCTCGATGACTGCTACAGTCTCATAACGATTCAGAATTTTGCTGACTGATTCGCTGTCAATCGGTTTGACTCTCCTAACGTCATAAACTCCGGGAACGTCAACGCCTTCTCTCATGGCCAAGTCTCTGGCTTCGAGCATGATTCCGACACTTGCTCCATTGCCGAGCAACGCCCATTTCACGCCGTCATGAATCTCAGCGATGCCTTCAGCGTCAATGTCAACGGTCAACTTTCCTTGAGGGATTGCGCCTCGCGGGTAACGAATCAGAGTCGGCCCGTTACGTTTTGAGGCTTTGAGCATTGAGTCCCTCAATGAGTCCTCATCGCAGGGAGCGTAAATCTCAAGGTTAGGGACAGCTCGACCCCATGAAATATCGAGCATTCCCTGATGAGTATCGCCGTCAGAGCCGACAAGCCCTGCCCTGTCAACCATAATCACAACGGGAAGATTCTGCAATGCTACATCGTGCATCAACTGATCCATCGCTCTCTGTAGGAATGTTGAGTATATGAACACCCAAGGGCGCATACCTCCAGCGGCGAGTCCTGCTGCCATAGTGAGCATGTGAGACTCAGCGATTCCAACGTCAAAGAATCTGTCAGGGAAAGTCTGCGAGAATCTTTCGAGTTTAACGCCTGTCATCATCGCCGCCGTGAAACACACTATCCTCTCGTCCTTCATGGCAAGTTCTTCGGCAATGTCTGACGCTGCCTCGCTCCAAGTCCTAGCCTTCACTGTTCCTGACGGCGAGACTTGATGATACTTTGTCGGGTCGGCTTCAGCTTCGGGGAGTCCTTTGCCTTTGACAGTGTTGAAATGAAGTATGACCGGCTTGTAATAATTTTTCGCAAGCGTCATCATTCTCATTGCCGTTTTGATGTCATGGCCGTCAAATGGCCCCCAGTACTTTATACCGAGTTTGTCGAAAATATTTATCGGTCTAACAAAAGCCTTCAAGAGATTTCTGACTCTTGCCAAAGGGTTAGTGTTGCCGTTGTAAGGGTGACGGCTGCTGGTGTGAAAATGACGGCGGAAGAAATTTTTGACGGCTCTGTACCAGTTGTTGGCGGAAAGTTCCGCAAGTACTGTCGAAAATCCTCCGACTCTTTTGCTGATTGAGTGAGTGTTATCGTTGAGAATGATGATGAAGTTCGTGTGTGTCTCCTGAACGTAATTCAGAGCCTCGAAGGCCAAGCCGTTAATCAGTGAAGCATCGCCGATGAAGGCTATGACGTTCCGTTTCTCGTGGAGGAGGTCTCGTGCCTTTGCGTAACCTAGAGCCGCTGATATTGATGTGCTTGAGTGGCCTGTGTTGAAATGGTCGTAAGGCGACTCGCTTCGTCTTGGGAAGCCCGAAATACCGTCCTTCATTCTCAGCGTCTGAAACTTGTCGAACCTGTCCGTCAAAATCTTGTAGGGGTAAGACTGATGGCCGACATCAAAAATGATTCTGTCGTTCAACGGGTCAAAAACCTTCAACATTGCGATAGTGAGTTCAACGACACCGAGAGACGATCCGAGATGACCGCCGTTTTTCTTCACAGTGTCTATAATAACTGCCCTCACCTCATCAGCTAGCAAGGGCAGATTTTCATCATCAATTTTCAGTAAATCCTTGTGAGTGAATCCCGGTTTCAATAAGTCCATATCTTAATCGAATCGTCTGAACTCATAAGCGGCGAACTGAGCGATTAGCTGCAATGAGGCAAGCTGTGAACGGTCAAGCACTGTTCTTCCTTCGTCCCCTGCGCCGAGAGCGATAATCCCGACAAGTGAATTGTCATCGCATATCGGGAAAATGTAACGGGCTGATGACTCTTTGAACACATCACGCCATATTGTCGGACAGCCAGCAAGCCCCCATGACCTGAACACTGAGTCGGGCGTTGACGATGAGAGATCATAGTGAGACTCTTTGACGTTGACGCTTTTCACCGGGCCTTCGTTGAACGGAAGAAGAGTAGTATCGGCTTCGGTCTTGATGTGTCCGCGCCTCTGCTGTGATATTACGTAGCCTTTCCGTGAATTGTTCCATGAGGCTAGAATACAGTTCTTCATTCTGCACTGTTCCATGAAGATGTCAACAAGAAGCGAGAAGAATTTTGCTTTGTCCTCAGCACTTCGGAGAACTTTCAGAACGTTCGACAATGAAAGGACTGTGAACTCTCCTGCGGAAATGTTCGCTTCGGCCTGTCTTGACTGAGCGCGTAAATTGTTGATTGAGATTGCACGGACTGCGAGATTTCCGAGAAGCTCAAGAAAATTCATCGTCTGATCGTCAGGCAGTTCTTCCCACTGCATCAAACAGAACAATCTGCAATCACCTTCAGCGACAGGGAGGACAACCTCAACGGGCGAGTCGCTTTTTGTTACGACAGGAGTCGGCGGAAGTATCTGCGCTGCGTAGACACCTTCACGTTTCGGAATGCTGTCGGCTCTTCCGTTGAAGACGGTCAAATAGCTTCCCTCATCTCTGAGAATCGCTATCGACTTCGGGAAGAGGCTTTCCTGTAGAACGTCAGCGAGGAATGACGCGAAATATTGCAGGGGCATCGGCTCAAAGATTGAAGCGAGAGTGTTCTTTGTCGCCAGTATCATGTACGAGAGGCGAGAAAGTTTCTTCTCAGTCTCGTTAATCTTCCTCGATGTCTCCCAGAGCGTAATCAATCCTGCGTAAGGCTTGAGGGATTTCACGAATGACTCTGTATCGTCCTGACTCTTTTTCAGGAGGATATAAACTTCCCATTGAGTGCCTTTGATTTTAACGACAAGAGGCCATGAAGATGACTCTGTTGAATACTCAAGCTCAAACGCTTCTTTTGCGATTGATTTCGTGAACAGACGGCTGACTTCATCATCAAGCGTCAACGAACCCGGAACGATTCCAGCCGCGCCGATGACGTTGAGCGATGACGAGTCGGAAGGTTCAGCGATTATGGCATCAGCATGGATTGATTCGAGAAAATCTGTGAGATTCTTGACGGCTCCTCCATTGATGATGAATTTTATTTGATTGTAAATTTCATTGATATTTTCGGACATGGTGATTATTGATGCACCTCCGGCAAAAATTTTCCTGTGATTATTTTATCGCTTTTTGCCTTCAAATCGTATAATATTAACTTGATTATTCCAAAGAATTTCAATGTGAAAGGCTGGCGTTGTAATATAATGATTGAAGTACATCGTCTAAACGGTGAAGCATTCCTGCTTAATTCCGACATGATAGAAACGATAGACGTAACGCCGGATACTGTTCTGCGTCTGTTGAACGGTCATAGATACGTCGTCAAGGAAAAAGTGAAGGACGTATACAGAAAGATAATAGCATTCAGAAAAGCAGCGGGCTACACCTGTATAGTAGCAAACACAGCGGACGAATCAGAATAATAGCAGCGGCAGAGGTGTATAAACTTTGGATTTAACGAGTCTGATAGGATTTTTAGCGACATGGATACTTGTTATTGCGTCAATGGCTTCGGGCGGCAACATCGGAGCGTATGTCGACGTTCCCTCATTGATGATAACAATCGGAGGCGCAATCGGTGCGACAATCATTTCAAATCCCGGCGCAAGATTAAAGGCGATGGGCGGCTGTCTCAAAAATGTTTTTATGTTTCAAGAGCCTGATCTTGTCGGAATGGTACAGATGATAGTGAGTTTTGCGGAAAAGGCACGGCGTGAGGGACTTCTTTCGCTTGAGGCTGATGTAGCTGAAGTTGACAGCGATTTCATGCGCAAGGCGATACAGCTGGTTGTTGACGGAACAGACCCGGAACTTGTCAGGGCTATACTTGACACAGAGATCGGGAACTTTGAGGACAGGCACGGAGCGAACAAGGCAGTTTTTGACCACTTGACGGAGTTTGCGCCGTCATTCGGAATGATAGGTACACTGATCGGACTGATAGCGATGCTCGGCAACCTGTCGGACGTAAACGCATTGGGACCCGGCATGGCGGTCGCACTTATCACGACAATGTACGGCTCAATGATGGCTAACATGTTCGGTTCGCCGGTCAGCAAGAAACTCGCTGCACGTTCAGCGCAGGAAGTGAAAGCGATGGAGCTTATGGTAGAGGGAATATTAGCGATACAAGCCGGAGAGAACCCCAGAATAGTTGAGGAGAAACTGAAAGTCTATCTGCCCCCTGCGATGCGTGAGGCGTTCAATCAGGAGGAGGGCTAAACTATGGCACGTCAAAAGAAACCCGAAGAGCCGGGACTTTCTGCGCCGTTCTACATGGGTACGTATGGAGACATGGTTACGCTTATACTGTGTTTCTTCATACTGTTGTTCGCAATGTCCTCGATTGACTCTCAGAAGTTTCAGAAAGCGTTGCTGTCATTGCGAGGCTCACTGGGCATCTTGAAGGGCGGTGTAACGACAGAAGAGTCGACCGATCCTAACCGAAGCGGTGAAGTCGGAACGAGTCCCGGAGCGAGTGAGAGAGTCGAAATTGACACGAGACATGTTGCGTACACTCTGAACTCTTTTTTGAGGTCAGAGAATTTGACGAGGGACATACAGGTTTCAATCAATCAGAGAGGAGTCGCCGTCTCAATCAGCGATCAATTCATGTTCCAGCCGGGAAGCGCGGAACTTAGGCCGGAAGGACGGCGTGCACTGTACAAGATTTCGGAGCTTGTGAGAGACAGAGTGCCATTTGCGGCTGTTGAGGGACATACCGACTCGGGACAGCTCAGAGGGGGAATTTACCGGGACAACTGGGGACTGAGTGCCATGAGGGCTGCTGCTGTCGCCAGCTACATGCAGAACGAGGGAGGCTTCGACCCTGTGAAACTTCAGGCAACGGGCTTCAGTTCAGCACAGCCGATAGTACCGAATGACACGAGCGAACACAGAGCGTTGAACAGGCGTGTAGAGATTGTGTTTTTGTCGCAGTACCCGAAACGTTAAAGGAGGGCAAACGATATGCAATTTACGGCGTGTTACAGGAAAAACGAGAACGGTTATGTTGGTAAGCTGCTCGAATGGCCGGGAGTAATCACGCAAGGTAAAGACTATTGAAGACTGTCGGGAATGCCTCATTGACGCAGCAGGAGAGATGGCACTTGCCTATGATGAAGACGGTCTCGAAATTCCTCAGGCAGAATTGATTATTGAACCGCTGTCAATTCCGCTTGACGATGAAAAATTTTGGGCAAATCATAAAGGGAATCATGACATTTTGACTAAAGGCAAAGGGAGATACATAACAGTGAAACAGGCGGAAGAGTTTGACATTGACACCGTGAATGAAATGTGCAGGGAAGCAGGAATACCGTATATGTCATATACACTCAATCGGGAGGATTAACACTAAATGAAACGTATACTAATTTTCGCAGTAGTAGGACTCGTAATGTTCGGGGCAGGCTTCGGAGGAGGCTTGATTCTCGGCCGTACAATGGCACCGGAAGACACAAACGCTGTCGGTACAGCAAAAGTCGTCAAAGATCCCGGCCCCATAGTGTCAATCGGCGAGTTCACCAGCAACTTGGCCGGAGCTGGACGACACGTAATCAGCTTCGGATTGTCCCTTGAACTTGTCGAAAAAGAAGGCGCAGCTGCCCTCATTCAGACACCCGGCTGGCTCATGAGAATCCGCAACGAGGTATTCATGCTCGTCAAAGACAGAGTCTACGATGACCTCACAAGCGCAGAAGGAACGCTCCAATTCGCCGGAGACATTAAGCGTTCACTCAACAGAATGCTTCCTGATGTAGGCGGTGAAGCTCCGATCGTTAATGTCTTGTTCGAGAGCATAGTGTTACAGTAAGAGGGGTGAACGATGCCTGACGTATTATCACAAGACGCTATTGACGCGTTAATGAAGTCAATCTCAAGCGGTGCTAATATTGACGAGATCGCCGCTAAGGCTGACGAATACGCAAAACTCAAAGTCTACGATTTCAAGCGTCCCGACAAGTTCAGCAAAGACCAGTTACGAGCTATCCAGATGATTCACGAGTCGTTCGCAAGGCAGATGACTACGGTTTTGTCGACTCTGATACGCTCTATCGTGTCGGCTGAAATTGCTTCGGTCGAACAATTAGCCTATGAAGAGTTCGTGAACTACATGGTTCAGCCGACTGTCATCGGCCTCATTGAGATGCACCCGTTTGAGGGAAGCATGTTAATTGAGATTAACCCCGCTCTTGTCTTCACAATTATTGACAGAATGCTTGGAGGTCGGGGAACTTTCTCAGGCAACATACGAGAACTGACTGACATTGAGAAGACCGTCATTGAGCGAGTCATCATGCGTATACTTGAGCTTCTCGAAGACAGTTGGAGTACGGTTGTTGACGTTCGATTCAGATTCGAGTCGATGGAGAGCAACCCGTTTTTCGTTCAGATATGTTCACCGAGCGACATGGTGCTTGTTGTCATAATGAAGCTGAGAGTCTCTGACGTTGAAGGAATGGTGAGCTTGTGCTTCCCTTACTTCCTGATTGAGCCGATAATGGACAGGCTTTCGAGTCAGCAGTGGTTCGCCTCAACAAGCCATAAGGGAGACGAAGAGGTCAAAACTTGGCTGAACAATTCCATGATGAAAGTAACTATGCCTCTTGCTATGGAACTCGGACACACTGTATTATCTCTCGCTGATGTCTACGCTTTACAGCCCGGCGATGTCATCAAACTTGACGAGATGAAAGACTCACACATTGATGTGAGAGTCGGAAATCAGGTACGCTTCAAGGCCAGACCCGGAACGCTGAACGGACACATGGCCGTTGAACTCACGAAGGTATTAACGAACGAAATACCCGAACTTCCCGTAAAACAGGAAGATAACGCATGAGAGGAGAGAATAACAATGCCCGATGATTTACTGAGTCCCGATGAAATTAACGCGCTTCTTTCAGGCGGAGGCGATTTCGGCGATGTTGATGATATTTCCGAGTCGGACGCTGAACAGTTAGCAAAAGTAGCAGACACTTTCGCAAACGCTGAGAACAGTGTAATCAATATGCTCGCTGGCAAGAACGTTACAACAAACGCAGGCAGTCCCGAAGTGATGACACAGCAGGAATTTTCAGCGAAATTTTCGGAACTTCCGTTTTTGTTTTCGACAACTTTCGGCGGACTTGATGACAGACCTCTCGCCCTTGTTGTTGACCAAAAAGGAGCGTTGACTCTTGCTGACCTTATGATGGGCGGAGGCGGAGGAGATGTCCCTGAACCGAGCGATCTATACTGGAACGCTGCTCAGGAAGGATTGAGTCAGGTAGTCGGCTCTGCGTTCACGAGTCTTTCTGGACTTCTTGCCGGAAAAAGACTCATGCCCGAAAATACAACGTCAGCACTCGGCGAGGACGATTGGCGTGCTTTGTCGCTTGAACCTGCTGACAAAAAAATTTGGTGCAGCCCCGTTAATGTCGTTATTGACGGTCTGAAACCTTTTAACATCTGGACATGCTTGACGCTGGACAATGCGCTTGATATTGCTGGCTACATGCGTGATGCAATCGAGGGCAAACAGCCTCAGACTCAAGCGTCCAACAATAACCCTATGGGAGGCGGAATTATGGGAGGCGGAAGACAGAACGCTGGCCCTGCGGTTGACGTGAGACCGGCAGCATTTCAGCCTTTGGGCGGCGGAGGCGGCGGAGGCGCACCGAGTCCGATTGACTTAATCGCGGACATTCCTGTTCGTGTTACCGTTGAACTTGGCAAGGCTCGCAAGAGTGCCTCGGAGATACTCGCTCTGACTGCCGGTGCTGTCGTTGAACTCGACAAGATGGCCGGTGAACCTGTCGACATTCTCGTGAACGGCAAGTTAATCGCTCACGGCGAAGTTGTCGTAATTGATGAAAATTTCGGAGTACGTATCACTGACATCATACCCGGCGGAGCGTCAAAGGCAGCGTCATAAAAATAGTCTAAATTCGTGCTATAATGCAAATAAATTTTCCGGATACATAAATTTTTTTGAGGGAGTTTTCAGAATGGGCAAAAAAGTTTTGATAGTCGATGACGCAGCTTTCATGAGAATGATGCTGAAGGACATTCTGACAAAAAATGATTTCGAGGTCGTCGCAGAAGCAGAAAACGGCAAGGCAGGAGTAGCGGCCTTCCAGAAATACAAACCTGACATCATCACGATGGATATAACCATGCCTGAGATGAACGGTATAGATGCGGTAAAAGCAATCAAAGCGTTAGACCCCAGCGTTAAAGTCGTAATGGTCTCGGCAATGGGTCAGCAGCCAATGGTTATCGAGGCAATTCAGGCCGGAGCAAATGACTTCATCGTCAAACCCTTCCAGCCCGAAAGAGTCATCGAGGCAATAACAAAGGTGCTGTCATAGTTCAGGAAATAAGCCTAACAGCCTACGCAATCAAGGCTGTAACAGCGTTAATACTCATGTCAGCGTGCGGCTTCGTCCTCGTAAAATATTTCAGGAAAAATAACCCGAACGCAAAAGTTTCACGCAATGTTGAAGTGATTACGTCCCTGCGCTTAACGGGCAGGGATATGTTTTTTGTCGTCCGATGCGGGCCTGATGTTGTCGCTTTCACTTTGGGTTCACAAGGAGCGTGCTTCATGGGGAGGTGGAGTTATGACCAGTGGATTGAAGCGGACAGTTAGAGTCATCGCTCCCGTGATGATTCTTCTTGTCGTGATTCTTCACGGTGTCTCATCGGCAGCCATTCTCAATCCTCCAAGAGCCCCCGAACTTTCAGGGACTATTCCTCTTCCGTCGATAACTCTCGGACTGACTCAGGCTGATACGCCTCGTGATGTCGCTCTGACACTGCAAGTCCTCGCATTGATGACGGTGTTGAGTCTTGTTCCGGCAATCCTGCTCATGGTAACGAGTTTCACGAGGATAATAATTGTTCTCGGCTTCGTTCAAAGGGCGATAGGATTGCAGCAGTCTCCGCCTCAGCAGGTCATAGCAGGTCTGTCGCTTTTCCTGACAATGTTCACGATGTATCCGACTTGGTCTCAGGTCTACCAGAACGGATTGGAGCCTTACTTGTCGGGGAACTTGACGGCGCAGCAGGCTTGGGAGAGGTCGATCGAACCTGTGAGAACTTTCATGTTTCGTTACACTAGGCAGGAGGAATTGTCGCTGATAATCTCAATGGCAGGCGCGGAGAGGCCAGCGAATCAGTCTCAAGTCCCAACAAGAATCTTAATCCCCGCTTTCATGCTCAGTGAAATGAAAACGGCGTTTCAGATGGGAGTGGTGATATACATTCCTTTTCTTGTTGTCGATATGGTGGTGTCTAGCGTCTTGCTCGCTATGGGTATGATGATGCTGCCTCCGATGATGATCTCTCTGCCGTTCAAGCTGTTATTGTTTGTCATGGCTGACGGCTGGAATCTCGTAGTGATGAGCGTGTTGAAGAGTTTTACGAATGTTCCCTAGAAAGAGTGAGTGAAAATGAATACGGTTACAGCTCTGAGTCTTCCCGATATTATGACCGGCGCAATATGGACAATGATTTCCGTAACGCTTCCGATTTTGCTTGTTGCGATGATAATCGGATTGTTCATAGGAATTTTGCAGACGGCCACTTCAATTCAGGAACAGACGTTAATATTTATCCCGAAAATTTTGGCGGTCTTCCTGTGCATCGTCCTGTTATCCCCGTGGATTGGTCAGAGAATGCTCGTTATGACACGTGAGATTCTCGGACAGCTTGAACGATTCATCAACTGATGAGAGGTCTTGAGTTACCGTCTCAGTTAATGGCCGTCTACCTTCTGTTACACTTGAGGTATGTCGGTCTCGTCTTCAGTTCGCCAGTCTTCACGTCAGTAATGCCCCCGACTCCCTTCCGTTACCTTTTCGCCGTAATGCTCACAGTGTGTTCTGTCGGTATCATCAAAACAGAAGAAATACCGATGCTCTATTTTGACGAAGTGATATTCATCGGAGCTGTGTTTGTTCGGGAATTGCTGATCGGTGTAGCGTTGGGATTCATTTCGGCACTTCCTCTTTACGCTCTTCGTGTTGCCGGTGAACAGACAGGTACAACAATCGGCTTCTCAATGGCTCAGGTTATGGACCCTTCAACGCAGAGCGAGACATCAATTTTGGGACAGTTGAATTTTTTTGTGGCAATGTGGTTTTATTTTCGCTGGAACGGTCATTTATTGATGATTCAGGCTCTTGTTGAAACTCTGAAACTTGTACCGCCCGGGCAGATTTCTCTTTTTCCTTCCGGAGACCTTCAGCTCGGAACGTGGCTCTCAAGTATGTTCACTCTCGCAATGAGAATGGTCTTGCCTTTTTACTGTGCGTTAGTCTTGTCTGACGTTGGACTCGGATTTTTGGCACGGACAGTCCCTCAGATGAATATTTTTGTCGTCGGTCTTCCCGTAAAAGTCATGCTCGGTTTCATGGTGCTTGCCGCTGTAATCCCTTTGATTATGGATTTGATATTCAACAATTTTGAACACTGGATAGAATTTGCGTTGAGTGTCCTAAGAATGTGGAGGCCCGTCAATGGCTGAAGAAAGAACAGAGGAAGCTACCCCTCATAAACGCGAGAAAGTTCGTGAGGAAGGCCGTGTGTGTGTCAGCAAAGACATCAACGCAGCCATAGCGATAATCACGGCACTGCTTGCTCTCGCTCTTCTTGGTACGTCAGTGTGGCGGGTGTTGACCGGGCTGATTCGCTTCATGTTCACGGCCATAGGGGACAGGGCGGTATTGCAGGACGGCTGGTTTTCGTGGGTAGCATGGGAGGCAATCAAGGATTATTTTGCTGCTTGGCTTCCTTTAGGGGGGCTTGTTGTGCTTTTTGCTACCAGTGCGGTTATCGCTCAGGTTGGTTTCGCTTTCACAGGTCAGCCTTTTGTGCCTAAGTTCGACAGGCTTAACCCTTTCACGGGAATGAAGAAAATAATTTCGATGCGTTCATGTGTCGAACTCTTGAAAGGCTTGTTGAAGTCAGCAATATTCGCCGTGATGATATACAACGCTATCCGCAATTACCTTCCAGTGTCATCAAAAACAATGCAGATGCCGTTAGAATTAGGAAGCCGTCAATTTTGGGATATGCTTTGGACTCTGGCAATGAGACTGGCTTTGATGCTGTTGGTGATGGCGTTTGCTGATTACGCTTATCAGAAGTGGGAATTTGAGAACTCGATCAAGATGAGCAAGAAGGAAATCAAAGACGAGTACAAACAAATGGAAGGAGACCCTCAGATTAAGCAGAAGATTCGCCAGAAACAGCGAGAGATGGCCAAGCAGAGAATGATGGCGGACGTTCCGAAGGCTGACGTTGTTATAACGAACCCTACACACATAGCCGTTGCCTTGCAGTATGACAGAGCCGTTATGGGTGCGCCTCAACTGATAGCGAAGGGAGCGGACTATCTAGCGATGAGAATCAGAGAGATCGCTGAGGTGAATTTGATTCCCATCATCGAGAATAAGCCGTTAGCTTGGGCGTTGTATGAGAATGTCGAAGTCGGCGAGGAAATTCCAGAAGACTTCTACAGGGGAGTCGCTGAAGTCTTAGCGTTTGTTTACAGGTTGAAGAAGGAGTGATTTTGAGTGGTAAGCAGTATTTTCGGCTTCATGACATCATCGGGGGCGTTGAAATTTTGGGGAATGTTCCTCTGGGGAGCAGCAAGCGTAATTCTGAGTCCCTGCGGAATAAGTCTCGTTCCTCTAGTTGTCGGTTACGTGGCGAACACTGACAGCCCTTCGCATTTCCGGGCGTTCACGATTTCATGCGCCTTCTGTGTCGGTATCATCGTCAACTTGATGCTGATCGCATTCATTACGTCAAGTGTCGGAGCGTTGTTCGGGGGTTACGAGAGATTTTTGACACTGATAACAGCGTTCGTCTTCATCGTCATGGGACTTCAGATAATGGGACTGTTGAAGGTGAAAATTTTTTCTTTCGGTTCACGTGTGAAAGGCACTGAGCCTCAGAACATCAAAGGAGCTTTGCTGCTCGGAATATTATCGGGACTCGCCGTAGGGCCGTGCAACATCGGTTATGTCAGTCCCGTTCTGTCAATGGCAATGTCTGAAGCCTCAAGCAGCATGACGGGAGCGATATTGCTCGTGTTCTGTTACGCTCTGGGTTATTGTGCCGTTCTCGTTGGAGCCGGGACTTTCTCGCAGATATTCTCGGAGTTCCTTCACAGCCCAGAGGACAGCGTGTTCAGTTTTTTGGTGAAAGTCGTGAACGTCATCTGCGGTGCCGCTTTAATCTTGGGAGGATTTTACTTGGTCAGCGAAGTTAATTTTTGAAACAATGTGCTATCATTAGCCTCAAATAACAACGAAAGGCAGTTAAAATGAATCCCAACATAAAAACAGAACTGGAGGAACTGCATACACTGATACACAATATGCAGGACAGCCTTTGACCTAAACGAATTAGAAGCTCAGTCGCAGAAATTAACGGCTCAATCATCATCGCCGGACTTCTGGAACAAAGACGGCCATGACGAAGTACTCAAGCAGTTATCACAAATAAATTCGAGACTGTCTGACTGGAAGAGTCTCAAGTCAGAATATGACGATCTCGTTACCCTTGAGGCACTGTTGAACGAGAGCGATGACAGCGAACTTGAAGCTGAATTTTTCACGAGAGCTTCAGACTTACGGACACGACTCGAACGTGAGAGCCTTCTTCTTTTGCTCAACGAGAATTACGACTCGGCCAACGCAATCTTGATGATTCATGCAGGCTCAGGAGGCTTGGACTCTCAAGACTGGGCTGGAATGCTGATGAGAATGTATCTTCGTTACTGCGAGCGTTCAGACTTCCGAGCGAAAGTCATCGAGGCCACAACCGATGAAGGCGACGGCATAAAGAGCGCGGCAATTCTCGTTGAAGGCGATTACGCTTACGGCTTCCTCAAGGCTGAAAGAGGCGTTCACAGACTCGTAAGAATCTCGCCGTTCGACTCAGCTCACAGAAGACACACAAGTTTCGCCAGCGTCCTAGTCTCGCCGGAAATCAGCGATGATGTCGACATTGACATCAGGCCGGAAGACCTCAAAGTCGACACATTCAGGGCAAGCGGTGCAGGCGGTCAATACGTCAACAGAACCGACTCAGCCGTCAGAATCACTCACATTCCCACAGGAATTGTCGTAACCTGTCAAAACGAACGTTCCCAGCACATGAACAGACAGACAGCCATGCACGTTCTTAAATCGAGACTGTACGAAATGGCTATGGAACAGCGTCAGGACGAATTATCATCAGTCGTCGGCGAAAAGAAAGAATCAACATGGGGAAGCCAAATCAGAAGCTACGTTCTTCACCCTTACACGCTAGTGAAAGACCACAGGACTAATTTTGAGAGGGGAAACGTTCAGGCAGTCTTAGACGGAGACATTGACGGCTTTATAATGGAATACTTGAGACAAAGGGCGAGGGGCGATGTTTAGGAAGCTCATTATCGTTCTCGCCTTGCTTGATTTTGCTTTGACTTCCGCTTACTGTTCCGTTTTCGTTCCTGAACAGCCGACTCTCTCTGTTGACGGTCTGAAACCCGGAATGAGAGGTCATCTTCTGACGGTCATGAAGGGTACTGAGCCGTCAAAAATTCCAGTTAGAGTCGTAAGCATATTGCCGCAAGTACCCGGACGAAGCATACATGATTTGATACTCATAAAATTGACGAGCGGTGCGAAACTTGCTCAGGGCATGAGCGGATCGCCTGTCTACGTCAACGGGAAGTTAATCGGAGCAGTACGAAGCGGCTGGACAGATTCAGATCATACGCTTGCAATGGTAACACCGATAGACTCAATGTGCGCTCTGAAGGAATACGAATCTTTGAGAGCCTCTTTGCCGTTGGCCAGCGTTTCCATTTCGGGAGTGAGCAGTACAACACGAGCGGTTGCGGAATTGTCGAAGAAACTCGGCGTTGATGTTACGCAGGGAGCAGGGATAATTTCGGGCGGACTTGTTGCCGAATCAAAACCCTTCAGGCCGGGAGACTCTGTTGCTGTCGTTCTAGTGTGGGGAGATATTGAGCTGTCAGCAGTGGGAGCTGTAACAGCAACAGCGAAGGACGGCTCATTTCTCGCAATGGGTCATGACTTCCTGAAGCGCGGCACTGTCGGCTACCCTTCGGCGGGAGCGTACATTCACGAAGTTGTCGACAGTTCATCATTCCCATTCAAACTGGCTTCGCTCACAACGATGAACGGGATAATAACTCAGGACAGGGAAGCAGGCATCATGGGCAGAACGGGACATTACGCGCCGTCAGTGTCGGGGGAATTTGTGTTCGTTGACACTGACCGTAACACTAAGACTCGATGCCGTTTCAGGACGATAGCCGATGAATTTTTGACCGGGAGCCTGATTGAGGGAGTCTGCTCTGGACTTGCTGAAGAACTTTGGGGGCGTAAGGGTCAAGGAACGATGTCGGTGAATTTGAGGATAGACGGCAAAAATATTCCCAAAGGCTGGGCAAGGAAGGATATATTTTTTTCAGACGATGACATAATCAAAGCCTCGTTCAAAAATATCACTGAAATTATAGACGCTTACCTTACACAGCCCTACAGCGAAGCACTCCCGGCAGGTTTTATTATAACTATAGAGGCTTCAGAGAAACCGAAAGTCTTAATGATTGAAGAAGTTGAGACAGTCAGCGAGGCCAAGCCCGGCGAGGAAATCGAAGTTTCCGTGAAGCTCAGAGGCTGGAGAAGCGAACCGGTAACAGAAAAGTTCAAGCTGAAAATTCCTGATGACAGTGCCGGAGTTGTTGAACTGATTGTCAGGGGAGGAGGCATTCAATCTTTCGGTCAGGCAGGAATCGAGGGAGGCTGGAAGTCTGTAACAAGTCTCGAAAGAATGCTGACTGAGTTCAAAGCGGCTGACTCGAACAATCAGCTCATAGTCGAACTCAACACCGACAAAGCAGCCAGCACTCTGGAAAAAGTGTTATCCCAAAAGAAATCAGCCTCGAAACAGCCCGATCTCCTACCCGAAGAAAAGGAATACCTCAGCGAGACCAAAGAACGCCGTATCAAAGAAGGCACTCTCAAAATCTACAGCACTGAATATGTTGTTGACGGTCTCATGAGGAGCATTATTACTGTTTCTTCCCAGAAAGAAGGCTAGGACATGGCCGGGAAATTCATCACTCTTGAAGGCATAGACGGCTCCGGGAAGTCAACGCAGTCCCAAAAAATTTCACAGTGGCTTGAAAGTTTCACAGGGCTGAAGACTGTCCGAACTTTTGAGCCGGGAGGCTGGCCTGACGGTGAGAGGCTGAGAGAGTTTATATTGAGCAGTAAAAATTTCTCGTCAATGTCTGAACTTTTGCTTTTTCTTGCCGACAGAGCCGAACATGTCAGCAGATTGATACTTCCTTCATTGGCTGACGGCTTCAATGTTGTCTGTGAACGCTGGAACGAGTCGACTCTTGCTTACCAGTCTGGCGGTCATGGGCTTGAAGTTTCAGTCATCGAAAGAATCATAGAGTCCTGCAATTTTCCCGAACCTTACGCGAAAATCTTTCTTGATGTTCCTCCTGAGATTGCTTTTGAACGTGTCAGACTCAGGAACAATCACAGCGACAAATTCGAGGCTGAAGGATTGTCATTGATGAGGAAAGTTTCGGACAGCTACAGGCTAATGTCAGACAGATTCATACACATTGATTGCGGAGAAATGAGCGAGGACGAAATTTTTTGGGCGATTGTCGAACGCTTAGAGGCGAAAATACATGGCGATTCAGATTAAGCGTCGAGGGAACGAAACACCGCCTTCATCACAGCCTCGAATCGAATACGGAGGACACAGCGGAAGCCATGCAAGCCCGGCCAATTCGGTAGCGTCATCGGCGTTTTCTTTTGACGCTGCTATGGAAGCTACGGAGCTTGAAGAGTTACTCGACCGTCTCTATGAACTTTCCGATAAACTTTCAGTTTTTCCCGGCGGAAGATTGATAGAGGAATACAGGAATGTTTTGCATGAACTCTTGAAGCGTGCTGCTAAGGGTTTGAGGATAAAGCGTGATATGCGATGGCGCAAGACTGACCGAAAAATGTACGTTACGATTGAAAGAGCAGGCAAGGCTATGGAGGAACTTGAAGAGGCTTTCAAGTACGAAGGCGACAAGACGAAAGCACTCGCCCTCATGGAGGAGATAAAAGGTTGTCTGATCTCTTTGTTGATGTAACGTGGCGTGAATTTCTCGATGAAGCCGAGAATGGCAATGTCCCTCACTGTATCGCTGTAGCTTCGCCGTTGAAGTGGCACGATGAAATCATTGAGACACTTTCGCAGGCCATGCACGTTTCTAGCCGGGACTTAATCGTTATCGGTTCAGCCGACAAAGCCCCCTCGATAGGCGACCCGATGAAGCCGAATTATGATGGCTCATGCCGATGGCTGATTGATACTCTTCCGGTAAAGCCTTTTGAGTCAAAACGCCGTCTCGCAGTGATAAGGAGTGCCGATAAATTATTGCTTCCAGCCGCCAACAGCCTCCTCAAAATTGCTGAAGAACCTCCCGAACATGCCGTGCTGTTATTCCTGATGGAGGACGGGAGATTATTTTTGCCGACACTGAAGAGCCGTTCCCGTTTCATCGTTCTGACTTCAGCCGAGAAGATAACGCCGAAACGTATGCCGATGAGTAATCGTGAGTGGCTCGAATGGCTGAAGGCTGCGAGGAAGAATGCTGACTCGGATTCTGTCGCTCAGGATTTAGACTCATGGTGTGAATACGAACTGAAAGCCGGGAATATTACGCTCTCGCAACGAATAAACAGACTGAAAATATTATCATCGCGCAAAAATTTATCCGTGCCAATGCTCTGTGATGTAATAATTTTGGCACTAAGAGAGGAAACTTGCGAATATGAGTACATACTTGACGATATTTGGCAAGCCTAGATATTTGGGACTTGCTGATATAAGCGATGCAATGAATTTTGATCTTTCACGCCCGAAGTGGGCAGTAATCAGAACATCGAGAGGTTACGAGATGGGACTGCCCGGAGGAATTTTAACGCCTCAACAGCAGGAGAATTATCTCAAAGCCTCATCAGATTTCGAGGACTCAACAGAAGCGATGTTACAGGACGTTTCTTTTGTCAGGGAGGCTGACGCTGAGGACATAGAAAATTATTACGCCTGCCGAAACGAGGAAGAAGAAGCCTTGTTAGTCGGTCGTGATATTTTGGCCGAACACAGGCTGGACATGAAACTTGTTGACGTTGAGTTCATGCTTGACAGGCGAAAATTGTTCTTTTACTTCACGGCTAATCAGCGTGTTGATTTCCGCGAGTACGTGCGTGATTTGGCTTACGAGTTCCGAACAAGAATCGAGATGAGACAGATCGGAATACGAGACGAGGCGAGAATTGTTCGAGGCATAGCGTTATGCGGCCGTCAATGCTGCTGCAGCTACTGGCTGAGGGGCTTCAATCCTATCAGCATAAGAATCGTAAAAGAGCAGAGGTCAGCTTTGAACCCGATGAAAATTTCCGGGCTCTGCGGTCGTTTAATGTGCTGCATGTCCTACGAGAAGGAATTGTATTCCGAGATGTGGTCAAAACTTCCCGGACCCGGCACGAAAATTAAGACCGACAAGGGATTCTACATACTTGATACGATTGATGTAGGGCGTGAATGCGTCAACGTAAAATTCCCGTCAGGAAGCCTCATACCTATAGCGATTTCTGATTTTCCAGACTTCAACGAAACTATCCTCAAAGGTGAGGAATGGTGCGAGGATAAAGAAATGGCCGAGAAGAAACGCAAAGCGGCCGAAAGAGTAGCAGCCCTGAGAGAAAAATCTGATCGAATGAAAGCAAGAAGGACGAGAGCTGCCAGCCGAGCGGTGAAAGCAAGGAGCGAAAAGCCGAAGCCTAAGCCGAAACAGTCAAAGCCTATCGCGTCAGACAATCCGCCGAAATCAAAACGCAGAAGACCGAAAAAGCACTCCAAGAAATCAAACGATTAACAAAAATCCCCGCCATTTTTCAGACGGGGATTCTTTTATGCTCTTATTGCTTCGGCTCGTCCGGGATAAGCGGCGATTGCGTTCTTGAGAATGTAGAGAGCCTTCTCCAAGTCTTCTTTCTTGAGAACGTAAGCCATTCTCACTTCGTCAACTCCTAAGCCGGGTTCAGCGTAAAATCCGCTTCCCGGAGCGGCCATTGTTGTTTCGCCGTTGATGTCGAAATTCTGAAGCAGCCAGATGATGAACTTCTCCGAGTCGTCAACAGGAAGTTTCACCATCGTGTAAAACGCTCCTTTGGGTTCATGGCATACAACGCCGTCAATTTCCTTCAAGCCCTTGTACAAAACATCACGGCGTATTTTGTACTCTTTGTTGACTTCCTGAAGGTAACTTTTCGGAGTCTTGTACAAAGCTGCTGCTCCTACCTGTTCGACTGCCGACACGCTCAATCTTCCCTGACAGAGTTTCATGACTTCAGCGAGAAAAGGCTTGTTCTTTATCGCAATACAGCCGATTCTGGCACCGCACGCGCTGAATCTTTTTGACACACTGTCCACCATGATTACACGGTCTCTAGCGTCCTCAACTTCACCGAAGCTCATGAAAGTTCCGGCCTCGTAGATAAATTCCCTGTAGACTTCATCGGCAATGATGAAGAGATCGTGTTTCTTTGCGAGCCTGCATAGCATTTGAATCTCATCGGGAGTGTAGCTGACTCCTGTAGGGTTGCATGGGTGAGAGACCCAGAATGCTCGTGTCTTTGAGTTGATGAGACTCTCAATGACGTTTTCGGGCGGAAGGTGGAAACCTGTCTCTGCTGTCGTAGGAATCGGAGTGAGTTTAGCCAGAGCGAGCTTGGCGAAAGTGTTGTAGTTAGCGTAGAAGGGCTGAGGCACAAGAATTTCATCGCCGGGATCGCACAGTATCATCACGACAAACTGAAGAGCCTCGCTTCCTCCGCAGGTTACGTAAACTTCATCAGGCTCGTAGGGTACGCCCATGTTCTTGTAATAACCCGAAATAGCTTCACGAAGTTCCTTTATTCCCTGCGATGGCTGATAGGCTACCGTGTGAGGGTGAAAATTCCTTATCGCCTCGAAATATTCATCAGGTGTCTTTATGTCAGGCTGACCGATATTGAGGTGATAAACTTTTTTGCCCTTTGCTTTTGCCTCGTCAGCGTAGGGAATAAGCCTGCGTATTGGCGAGATCTTGAGCGACTGTATTCTTTCTGAAAAGTGCATGGCTTCCACTTCCTTATTTTTTCGCGCTGCCCTGTGAGGCTACTGCTGCTTGTGCCTTAGCGATTGCTTCAGCGTCTCCCAAGTATCTGTGTGATACGGGCTTCAGTTCCTCGTCAAGCTCATAGACCAGCGGAACGCCTGTGGGGATATTGAGTTCGAGAATGTCTTTTTCTGAAACGTTGTCGAGATATTTCACGAGGGCTCTCAATGAATTTCCGTGAGCAGCGATGATGATTTTCTTGCCTGACTTAATCACGGGGGCGATTGACTCGTTCCAGTAAGGCACGACTCTTGCTACTGTGTCGGCAAGGCACTCGGTGAGAGGCAGTTCGGCATCATTGAGTCCTGCGTATCTCGGGTCATGGCCGGGGTAACGCTCGTCTTCCTTCGTGAGCGCGGGGGGCTGAATGTCGTAGCTTCTGCGCCAGATTTTGACCTGAGCATCGCCGTACTTGGCTGCTGTATCGGCTTTGTTGAGACCCTGAAGACCGCCGTAATGTCTTTCGTTGAGCTTCCATGAATGCGTTACAGGAATCCACATTCTGTCCATTTCTTCGAGGACGAGCCATAATGTTTTGATTGCCCTCTTGAGTACCGAAGTGAAAGCGCAGTCGAAAGCATATCCCTCAGCTTTGAGCAATTTTCCAGCCGAACGAGCTTCTTCGATTCCTTTTTCGGATAACGGCACGTCAGTCCAGCCTGTGAATCGGTTTTCTTTGTTCCAAGCTGATTCGCCGTGACGTATCAAAACGATTTCGTACATGATAAAAATTTCCTCCCTTTTTGATTTTCAGTAAGGTTAGCAGAAAATTCTAATTTTTCAAAGTCATCTGTTGTCTTTCTTGACAATGCCGTTTAATGCTGTAAAATTTCTGTATTGAAACTGGGCGATTGGCACAGGGGTTAGCGCGCTTCCTTCACACGGAAGAGGTCACTGGTTCAAATCCAGTATCGCCCATTCATTCGCGCCTCACACATGACCTTTATTTGGAGACAGAAAAGCCCGTAACACAGCGGGTTTTTTTGTTATGAAAACTCCTCTGTCAGAGAAAACGAACCCCTCCGCTTTACGTTCGTTCAGCACCTCCCTTAACGTAGGGGAGGCAAAGAAAGCAAATGAGAATATCATAAAAAAATTTGTTATGATTCATTTTGGAAAATAATTATAAGGAGCAAAACAATGCGGAAATTTTTTCACACTCTAATATTCACAACGCTGATAATATTTTTGTTCGGACAAAATTCTATGGCCGCTTCAAATCTTCAGGAACTTTTCACGCAAAGAGCTTGGCCGGAAATGGAGCTTCAGTTTCAATCAATCAAGAAGAAATCCCCACGTGATTACTCACTCATGGCCAACGCTTACAGGTTTCAGGAAAAATGGAGCGAGGCCGTCAGCATTCTTGAGACTCAGTCAAAGAACTTCCCAGCCTCTGTCAGACCTTACGCTGAAATGACACTTCTGCTCGGTTATGAGAATCTCCGTCAGTATCAGAAAGCATTGACACTCTCTGAACATCTCTACAAGTCCGCTCCTTCAGACCTGAAATATTACGCTGCCTTCGCTCAGTACAGGGTCAATGACGCACAGGGAAATTCATCGGGAACTTTGACGGCTCTGAAGCGAATGCTGGCACATGCCGGGAATGATGAGCAGAAAATTTACACCCTCGATAAACTCATCGCTCACCCTTCGGACAGAGACGCAATTTCTCACGCCCTTCAGCTTCTCGAACTTCAAGCAGGAAGCAAGGAGGCAGCATCAGTTTTAGCACGAGTGAAAAATCCCGGCAGCAATATACGCACAGCACTCGGCGTTCACTATCACACAATCGGCAACAACAAAGCAGCACGAGAAATTCTCACAGGCGCACAGGGCAGGAAGGCTCAATATTATCGGGCATGGGCAAATTCACGCCTCAAGAACAACAATGAAGCTCTCAACCTTTGGGGAAGTCTCGCCGTCAGCGGAAACTCTTTCGCAGCAAGTTCAGTAACAAGAATCGCTAACCTCGCAAAAGATAAAGGAATGCACAACTCATGTGTTCAAGTCCTCGAAAGAATCGCAAGAGAAAGACGCGGCAACGTTCAAGCACGTGCCCTTCAAGCCCTCGTGAATCTCACGGGAAAATCTGACACTAAGCGAAGAGATATTTTAGAGTCGCAGATAATACGCTCGTTTCCGGGTACAACTTTCGCATTCAATACGCTTTGGGAAAGGGCTATGAGGAATCTTGACGCTAGGAATTACTCGGAGGCCGTAAAACTCTTCAAGCAGTGCGACGCTCCCGGTACCAATCAGTACAAACGGTCGAGAATACTTTACTGGCTGTCTCACGCTCAATTTCTGGCCGGTCAGAAGCAGGCTTCAGCCAACACTCTGGCACTGCTCAAAAGGAAATACCCTCTGACGATTTACGCTCTCATGTCAGGTCAGAAGCTCAACATCGTGAACGGCACTAACCCGAATTTGACGATGAAGGCGACTGAGCTTGAACAATGGGGTTTCATGTATCACGCTTACTTGAGGCTCTCACGGCCTAAAGCAAGTACGAAGGAACTTTACAGGGCGTTGCATCTTTCGAGGTGGCTGGGACTTGAGGAGAGTTACAGCGAGGCTCGGAGGCTTGAGACACTTTTGACATCAAGCACAACGATGTACCGTCAAGATCTTGAGGCTCTATACCCTCGACCGTTCAAGGCTTCTGTTGACGCTGCTGCAAAACAGTACGGAGTTGAGAGTAATTTCGTCTGGGCAATAATGAGACAGGAAAGCGCGTTCAAAGTCAACGCCCGAAGCTGGGTAGGTGCAGCCGGTTTAATGCAGCTCATGCCCGCAACAGCAAAGGAAGAATCACGCCGTGCAGGACTCCCGAATTACAATCTCTACAACGCCAACGACAACATCAGGCTCGGCACATCGCATCTCGGCTGGCTCAGTAAGAATTTCGCCCGCAATGAATACGTCATGGCCGCCTACAACGCAGGCTCAGGAAACGCCCGTAAATGGCTCAACAACGGAGGGGCTAATGTCGATCTTGCCCGGTGGATTGAGGCCGTGAAGTTCTCAGAGACTAACGGCTACGTTCAGAGAGTGAGCGCAAATCTCGAAGTCTACAGGAGGCTGTATGATGCCAAACAATAATATACCTTACGACTTGTCAGACCATATTCTGGAAAAATATTTCCGCGCCATAGGAGAATTTCAGGGCTGGCATGATTTTGATGATGTAGCTGTAGCTGTCTCAGGAGGAGGCGACTCAATCGCTCTGCTTTGGCTCTTCCGTTCTTTTTTTGACGGAAAAATCACGGCTGTTCACGTCAATCACAGCATAAGAGGCGAAGAGGCTGACAAAGACGAAAAGTTCACAGAAAAATTCGCCCGAAAAATCGGTGTCTCTTTCGTGTCAGTAAAAGTCGATGTGCCTTCGTCAAAACTCAAAGGAGAGTCAACAGAAACTACAGCACGAAGGCTCAGACTCAAAG
The DNA here is from genome assembly GCA_905233215.1 of uncultured Synergistales bacterium. Lineage (GTDB taxonomy): Bacteria > Synergistota > Synergistia > Synergistales > Aminobacteriaceae > JAFUXM01. The sequence goes on along the minus strand of CAJODC010000004.1, from coordinate 6,895 downwards.
CCCTAGCCGATACAGCGAAATCAATCGGGGCAAATGCCGTGATGCTCGGACACAATCGGGACGATTTAGCCGAAACTATCCTCTTCAACCTCATCAGGGGTACAGGCATTCGAGGCAGTGTCGGAATGACTGAGAAGAGCGAACATGACGGCGTTACTTTTTACCGGCCTCTCTTGGGACTTAGACGGGAACTTTTGCGTGATGTCCTCAGAGTCAGAGGGCTTAAATGGCGTGATGACAGTTCCAACAATGATGACAGTTACACGAGAAATTTCATCAGGCTGAAACTTCTGCCCTTAATCGAAGAAAACATCAATTCTTCCGCTGTTGAACATATTGCTCAGTTCGGCGAAGACATGAGACCTTTGCGTGAGAGCGAAGATAATATAGGAGTTTTTCTCACTGATACCGTTCTTGTTGACCAGAGAACTCTTGACCGAAAAGAATTGTCTTCCTACGACATTGGAGAACTTGTACTGGTCTTTCGTGAAATGGGCAGAAGGCTGAAACTTCGTACTCTCTCAAGAAATAGATGCCGCGAACTTTGCAGGCTCATTATCAGCAAAAAAAGCCCCTTCATTTTCCAGTGGCAGAAAAACTGTACTGTAAAAGGCGGAAAAGGAGTTGTATTCTTTGATGACCATTCTTGAACGTTTTGAGGAATTGAGGCGGGTACTTCAGCACAAGTCCCAAGAGATACATTGTCATGAACTTCTGAAGGACCTTGACGCTAAAAGGGCTGACCTAGAGAGGAAAAACGCTCTTTTCGTTCCGTCAAAGCAGAGACTCGAAAAAGGCGGTAAGACTCTCGAACTTGGCGAGGAATACGAAATCATCAAGGACTTGAGGGAACTTTTAGTCAAAAAGCATCTTCAACAAGACTCGCTCCGTGATGAATTGACGAGGGCACGCAATGACCTTCAGAATGCTGAAGGGGCGTTCACGCTGGCCGAATCTGAATACCGCGACAAGCTCGCCGAACAGTCAAAACTCTCTACACTGATTCAGCGTGTTAAGGCTCTCGATTTCCAGATCATCGACAGGCAGGACGCAGCAGTTCAGGCCAAAAATGATTACGAGGAGACAGAACGACAATACCGTGAGTGTTCGTCAAAAACTGAGACTGAACAGACTGATCTTGAACGCCTCGAACTTTCATTGAGGGAAGTCAGGAAATTTTTACAGCAGCATTCTTTAGACGAGAGGTTATTGACTGGGCTTGAGGGGATTCGGAAATGTTATTCGATGTATCATGACGCTGACGAGAAATATAACTCTCTGAAGTCTTCATGGTCAAAGGCAATTCAGGCCAAGCTCCAAGCTCAAAGCACAGCCAACGATAGGTCAGCCCTGTTATCAGACGTGAACCACCGTTATTCAGTCATCGAGAGGAAATACACAAGAGCCAGAGCTTTTTTCGAGAATACTCTGAAGGGAAAGACGATAACTGAATGGCGTGATGTCTGTGATAAAAGCCTCAAAAAACTTTCTGAACTTGATGAACTTCGAGGAAAGTTTCAGGAAGTCAGAGACCTTGAAGAAAAGCTCAAGGGACTTCAGGACATTCGATTACGCATTCAGCAGGAGACAAGGACACTAAATATCAGAGAGGTTGAACAGTCAGGGAAAATTCATGAGCTTCAGAACGAAGTAGAACGACTCGAAAAGAGAGCCGCTCTCCTCAGACGTATCGAAGACATTGAAGCTGTCCGTGAACTTTTGCAGGACGGCGCGCCCTGTCCCCTTTGCGGATCAATGACACACCCTTACACTTCAGGCTCATTGATACCTGACCCCGATGAAGTTCACAGGCAGTTACAGGAAACTCAAAGCGCACTCAACGAACTTCGTGACGCTTTAACATCGAGACAGTCAAGAGCCGGTGTACTAAGCGAGGAAATTACGACTGTCAACCGGGACGAGTCAGAACTGAAACGAAAAATCAACGAAATCAACGCTGAAATTTCAACAGCCGTATCACTTTTAGGACTGAAGATAGGAGCAGGCATTCCGCCTCTTGAAGAGATCGACCGTGAACACCAAAGGACACGAGACACATTACAGCTCGCCCGCAACGCTGCTGATGCTGCTGAGACGGCAGAACGGGACATGAAGTCGGCAAAAGACGAACTCGACAAGATACGTGAAACACGAAGCGAAATCACACGCATTCATCAAGACGCAGTGTTTGTCATGCAGAACGCACGCTCAGAAGAAGAACGGTTAGACACGGAAACGAAAACTCAGGCTGAAATTCTCGCCAGTCTCAAACGTGAGTTAATCAAGCAGATTATGCCTTACGGTTACAAGACGCTCCCCGACAAAGACCCGTCAATAATCGTTGAAGCTCTCGAAAAAAGAATGAATGACTGGAAAACAAACTCGCTCAAACGTGATGAACTTGAACGGAGTTTATCAGCCGCAAACGCCGCAATGACCAGCCTCAAAAAGAACAAGGAGTCATTGAGGCTGAAACGAGATGAGCTTTCAAGCCGTGTGAAATCTGTAGAAGCAGAAAGAGATTCGGTGAAACAGCAGAGAATAATACTCTTCGCGTCAAGAAATCCCGATGACGAAATCTCACGAATGAACGCCAGAGTCGAGTCTCTCCGTTCACAGCTCAACGAAAGACGGGAGGACAAAAACGCTAAATCCCGTGAGCTTGACAGGGTACAGACGGCAATTCACACTCTTGAGACCGAGACAGCTACAGGACGTGAGGAGCTTCAACGCCACGAGATTAACTTCAACAAGAGACTTCTCGCTTTAGGTTTCAGGAACGAGGAAGATTACGCTTCGGCATGTCTGACTGCTGACGAGAGGAGAGACCTTCAGAACAGATTGAGAGAGTTGACACAGGCTGACTTGACGCTGACGGCTGAGAGGGAGAATACGAGAGCGAAAATTCTTGAGCTTCAGTCTGACGGACTCAGCAGGACTAATGACGAGATTAACGAGATGGTTGTGAAATTGAAAACTGAACTTGCCGAGATGAGCAATGACGATGATGTTTACCGTGAGAAGATTAACGGCGAGATTATCCCGGCAATCAGGGACTTGATGTTGACTTGCGGAATGGAGGAAGTTTTTTGATGATACAAGATGTTTGGAGGAACTTTGGATTTTTTTGCGGCTGCCTGCGATCTTTCAGCATCAGCGAGAGTTTGACACTCAGCGATAAAGGTTACTGTGTTTCGACCGGCAATGAGTTCGAGAACTGGGTATATTATCCCGAAAAGATTTCTGACGCTTCGAGCAGTCATAACGGATTGTTTCAGGCTGTGAATTATCCTGAAAAAGTTTCTGACGTTGAGACGGTCAAGAAGGCGATGAAATTTTTTGCCGAACGCTGTGAGACATTCATGTGGCCTGTTTATGACGGAGGATTTGACGTTCTTGAGGAGGCCGGACTCGTTCATGCAGGACACCTTGAGGCAATGAGCCTTGAGCCTTCACGAGCGGTAACAAAAAGAGTCAACCCTTCCGTAAAGTTCAAAGCCGTAACGAATCATTCTCTTTCCGATGAGTGGGCGAAGTGTGAGTGGTCAGCGTTTGAATACGGAGGCAGCACGGAGTCGGCTGCGTACAAGGCATATATCGCTCTAGCTAGAGCCTTCTGTGATGATGAAAGAATGTTGATGTACATCGCTGAACTTGACGGGATTGACGCTGGAGCTTTTCTTGTTACGAATGAGGCTGACATGATTGGAGTGTATTACTTCGCAGCCGTTCCCGAACTCAGAAGGAAGGGTATAGCTTCTTCGATGATGAGCGAGATTTGCGGACTGTCGAAAGGCAGAAAGATCGTACTACAGGCAACGCCGTCAGGAGTTCCGTTCTATGAGTCATTCGGTTTTGATGACTTGGGAGCAATGGAAGTATATTCGACAACGGCAGATATTTTTTGAGACAATTAACCCCTCCGCCATGCTTCAACGGAGGGGCTTTTGTATTATTCAGAAATTGCTGCTGCTTCGGGGATAAATACTCCTTCTTCGGGTACTTCTTCGTTCTTCCACGCTATTCCGAGACCGAGAGCCGTCATCGCAAGAGCGACAATAGGATTCAGCCAGTTCATGAAGCAATAGGGCAGGTAATCCAGTGTAGCAACTCCCAAAACCGAACTCACGTAAACTCCGCAAGTGTTCCAAGGAACTAAAACGCTCGTCATCGTTCCAGAGTCCTCAAGCGAACGGGACAGCATAACGGGAGCGAGCTTCTTACCGTTCGGCCAAGTTCTTTCGTCAAAGGCACGCTTGAACATTCTTCCGGGTACTATGATTGACAGGTACTGTTCCGAGAGAAACACATTCGCCATGAACGCTGACGCTAACACCGAAGCGATAAGCCCCGTAACACTCTTAACATGTCTCATCAGTGCGTCAAGTATAACGTCAAGGAATCCGCAGACTTCCATTATTCCGCCGAGCGACAGAGCCACAACTATCAGGCATATTGTCTCCAACATTGATGTCATTCCTCCGCGTGTGAAGAGCTGTGTCAAAAGCCCTCCGACTTTGGCGAATACATCAGCAGTTACTCCCATCGCAGGACTTCCGGCAGTGAATGCGCTCGTGAATGCTCCTGTTACCGCTGACATTGCTTCAGGAGTTGCAGCCTCAGCGAACGCCCCCAAGTGTTCAGGAACGTAGCCGGAGAAAAGTACTTCAAGCGTCTCATGCGCTCCATAGCCTCTGACCAGTGATAACACTATGCTAGCCATTACACCGGCAACGATTCCGGGTATCGCTGAGATTTTCAGCATGGCCATGACAAGAATTATCATCGGCGGAATGAACGCCCACAGAGATATATTGAACTCGGCTCGCATCATGCTCTGTATCAACGCTATTCTTCCTCCGTCTGAACCCTGTGCGCTGTCGCCCATCATGAACGCTATCAATGCCGTGATTAAGAGCGTGGGAACTGTTGACCACATCATGGCTCTCACGTGGTCGAATAATTCGCTTCCTGCCACAGCGGGCGCAAGATTAGTCGTGTCAGACAGGGGCGAAATCTTATCGCCGAAGTACGCTCCTGAGATGACGAAGCCTGCCGTTATCGGCAAAGGAAGTCCGAGACCTGCGCTGATTCCGATCAGGGCGACACCGACTGTTGAACTTGTCGTCCAGCAGCAGCCGGTAGCGAGAGCGACAACGACACTGATTATCAGCGATGCGAGGTAGAAATATCGAGGTGTCATCACTTCGAGGCCGTAATAAATCATCGTAGCTACTACTCCGCTCTGTATCCATGAGCCGACAAGACAGCCGACAAGAACGAGTATGACGATTGCCTGAATTGAGACCTGAATAGCTCCGGCCATGCCCTTTTCGAGTTCAGACCATGAACGCTTGAGATACAACGCTCCGACAAGAGCCGCGAAGATTGCCGCGAACAGTAAAGGAACTTGAGCAGGAAGACCGAGACCGAAATGAGAGCCCGATTCGAGTTCGACATCAACGACACCGAACGTAACGATTAACGCGCTAACAAGGAGAACAATAATCGAAAGTAAAAGACTTGGACGACGACACAAATAACATTCCTCCCAAAGAGATAATTGAACGATACTTTTTCCGACTATTTCCGACAGTGTCCGCCAGTACGAGAGGAATGCTTATTTGCCTATTGGTCTTACCGGTTTAATGCGGAAAACGGCGCAAATTTTAGAACATTTCACGGAAATTGCAAGAAGAAATTTTCATCACGCTGAAATTTCTCCTGTCTTTGTGAAAATTATCAGCACTTAATGCTATAATCATAAAAACCATAAAAAACAAAGAGAGGCGCATAATTATGAAGAAATTATCAGCCGTAATGTTGTGCGTAATGATGTGTTTCATTGCGTCATCGAGTGCGTGGGCGAAGACAGTCGCAATCAACAAGACGAATTTCCCTGACGCTGTGTTCCGTGAGTATGTGTCGAATAATTTTGACACGAACAAGGACGGGAAGTTGACCGATGCTGAGGCTAAAACCGTCAGACAACTTAACATCATTGGTCGTGGTATAGCTAACCTAAAGGGTATCGAGTATTTCACTGCTCTGACTAATTTGTCCTGCGGGAACAACAAGCTGACCAGCTTTGATGCAAGTAAGAATATAGCTTTAGTTTTTTTGTCCTGCGCAGGTAACAAGCTGACAAGCCTAAATACCAAAGGTTGCAAATCTCTAGTTAACCTGCAATGTCAAAATAATAAGCTGACAACTCTTGACCTCAGCAGTTGCACCGCTCTATCTGAGCTGCACTGCAATGGCAATAAACTCACAAGCCTTAATCTTAGTGGCTGCAAGAAATTGAGTTACTTGGACTGCCATGATAATCACCTGAACACGCTTGATGTTCAAGGCTTTTCAAAGTTATACTATTTGGACTGCAAGTACAATAAGCTGAAGAGTTTAAACGTCAAGAACTGCAAAAAACTGACTTCGCTTGAATGTTATGAGAACAGGCTTACTACATTCGATACAACAGGCTTGAACGCTCTGACAAGTTTTGATTGTTCTCACAACAGACTAACTTCCCTCAACGTTAAGGGCAAAAAATCTCTGAAGATACTGTTATGTGTCAGCAATAACTTGACAAGCCTTAACGTACAGAATTGCACTTCTCTGAAAGCTCTGCAGTGCAACGGCAACGAGCTGACAACACTGAACCTCAAAGGCTGTACTTCACTTGAAGAGCTTTTCTGCTACTTGAACAGCCTGAAGACTCTTAGTAACCTAAAAAGCTGCCCGTCTCTGTCCGTATTGAACTGCTATAGTAATAATCTGACAGAACTCAATGTGAGTGGACTGACTGCACTGTCCAATCTTATGTGCAATGACAATAGTCTCGCCAGCCTTAATGTAAAAGGGTGTACTGCACTGGCTAAAATTACCTGTTCAGCCA
>CAJODC010000003.1 GCA_905233215.1 uncultured Synergistales bacterium | reverse complement strand
GTCCGCTGAATGGAAGTTCGAGCGGAAAGTTACCATCGTCTGCCCTTGGGGTGTCGGCGGCGGTGCAGACTCGACTATTCGTCCTATGGCGACCCTTCTCAAGCCCATTCTCGGACAGGAAGTCGAAGTCGTCAACGTTACGGGCGGAAACGGCGTTACTGCTGTCGAATACGTCTACAAACAGCCCGCTGACGGCTACACGTTCATGCTCGGAACACAATCGCTCTTCATGCAGGACATTCAGGGCACAACGTCAATGAACTTCAAGGAAGAATTTTTACCCGTAGCACGTCTCGTTCACGCCATCAACGTCATCACAGCCTCCAAAAAGGCTATGGACCGCAAAGGCTACAAGACATTCTCGGAAATGATCGAGTACGTCAAAAAGAATCCCTTCGAGGTAAGCGTAGGAATGCTCACAAGCACGGGGCTTGACGGCGCATCGCTGAAACAGGCTCTTGAGGGTCTCGACATTCTTGATGTCTCTTACCCGTCAGGCTCTGAGATGAACTCGGCACTCGTCGGAGGACACATCGACATCATGGTTACTGGCACTGACGAAATTGAAGGTCTCATCGCTGCCGGTGATGTAGTTCCTCTTCTCACTCTCGCCGAAAAGAGAATGAAGCGTTACCCTAATGTTGAATGCTCGGTTGAACTCGGAATCAACTCGGTACTCGGCCCGGCAAGAGGAATCTTCGCAAAGAAGGGCACTCCTCAGGAAGCTATTGACGTTCTCGTTGCCGCAATCGAAAAGGCATCACAGGATCCGACATGGCAGTCATTCCTTGTACAGGGCTGCTATGATGAGAGACCCGGCTTCGCTAATCAGGCCGATTACACGAAAGACTGCGAGGAAGATTACAAGCTCCTCACAGATTATCTCAAGGCTGAAGGCGTAGCAAAGAAAGATTACTACGAAGGCAAGTAAAACGTGAAAAATTTACGGGGTAATGTTTTATTGCCCCGTTTTTTTGTCGCAAAGGAGATTAACACATGTTTGAACTAATCTGTAATATTCTCTTGTGGCTCGGACTCCTCTACGCTTATTTCTTCAACGTCCTCGAAGCCCCAATCCCTGACCGCACCGCCCGTAATCCCTACACATTGAAGCCGGACGTGTGGCCGAAAGCTATAATCATTCTTCTTCTCATCTGTATCGCCGTAAACATCATCAACATAATCAGGAAGAACAGAAATAACCCTGAGTTCCATCTTGACGCGCTGATGTGCATTCGTTCAAGGCTCGTGATCGGTATAGCTCTCGTTGTTGCCGCCAGTTTCATTCTTGAGCCTCTCGGTTACATGGCGACTTGCTGTCTTGTTCTTTTCTTTTACGGTTTACTGCTCGGTCAGACTCACGTGATAAGGCTGGCGATTTTCTCTGTGCTTGTTACGATAGTACTCTACGTTGTGTTCAGCGTGTTATTGTCGGTCAACCTGCCGAGAGGAACTATACCAGAACTTCGCAACTTCTCGCTGTACGTTGAAAGTATCGTAGCGTCAGCAAAATCAGCAATCGGAATGTAGGGAGGAATTATCATGTCAACATGGGAATTATTCACAAGCGGTTTCAGCGTACTCATGGATCCCTACACTTTCCTGATGGTAGTGTTTGCGATTGTAGTGGGTACAATCTTCGGAGCTTTGCCCGGAGTAAGTGCGACAATGGCGGTGGCTCTCGGTCTTCCGTTCACGTACTCGATGGCACCGGTTCCGGCTATAGTGTTCCTTGTTGCCGTCTACTGTTCGTCAATCACAGGCGGAAGCATCACGGCTATTCTCTTCAAGATACCCGGTGTTCCTTCGTCAGCACCAACGACATTTGACGGTTACCCGATGGCTCAGAGAGGCGAAGCAGGAAAGGCACTCGGAATAGCGTTAGGCTCATCGGCAATCGGCGGACTCGTTTCGGCGTTGGCGATGCTCACATTGTCGCCTCAGTTGACGCAGGCTGCTTTGTCGTTCAGCCCTTCGGATATTTTCGCAATAACCTTCATGGGACTGTCGATTTTGACATGCCTTGACAGCAAAAATATTTTGAGGACGTTAATTTCGGGACTTTTGGGACTTTTGCTGGCATGTGTCGGACAAGACCCGATGTACGCTGTTCAGCGTCTTACGTTCGGAAACGGCGAGTTAATCGCTGGTCTTGAGATGATACCAGTATTGATTGGAATTTTCGCTGTTACCGAAGTTCTCAAGCAGACCAAGAAGAAAGACAAACTCTCAGCCGATGAAGGCACTGCAAGCGTAAACACAAAGATGCCTACATGGCGTGAATGGTGGGGAATCAAGTGGCTTCTTGCCCGCTGCTCTGTAATCGGTACAATCATCGGCATACTTCCCGGAGCTGGCGCGACAATAGCGTCATTCTTGTGTTACTCAAGCGAGACGAAACTGTCAAAGCACCCTGAGAAGTTCGGTACAGGAATCATTGACGGTATAGCAGCATCTGAGACCGCCAACAACGCAGCAACAGGCGGAGCGATGGTGCCGTTGCTGTCTCTCGGTATTCCCGGCGGTAACGCTGCTGCTGTCATGATGAGCGCACTCGTCCTGAAGGGCGTACAGTTAGGGCCGCTGCTTTTGGTCAATCAGCCTCAGTACCTTAGCGCAACATTCGCCTCAATGGTCGTAACAAACATATTGATGGTCGTTGTGGCAATAGGAATCGCAAAAGTATTCGCTCAGATTCTCGCAGTGCCTTACTCGTACTTAGGGCCGATAATCATCATGCTTGCGATAATCGGTTCATACGCAACGAACATGAGCATTGCCGATGTAAAAATCATGGCGGTTGCCGGCGTTTTAGGGCTTGTGATTTCGGCGTGCCACTTCAACAGCGCAGCATTGATTCTCGGACTTGTTCTCGGCGTAATCTGTGAAGGCAACTTCAGCAGAGCTTACACGATTTCAAGGGCTGATATAATCGGAATGTTCTCGCGACCTGTTGCCGGTACATTGATGGTCGTGAGCATAATTCTTCTTGTGTGGCCGATAATTTCATCAATGTTCAAAAAGAACAAGGACTAATTCAGGTTGAAATAAGCCTCTCATTACTCAAACGTGAGGGGCTTTTTTTGTGTGAAAGGAGCAACAATGCCGTCAATAATATCTCTGCCGGAAAAAGTCTGGTCAAGAATAGCAGCTGGCGAAGTTGTCGAACGTCCTGCCTCAGCCGTGAAGGAATTGACCGAAAACGCTCTTGATGCCGGAGCAGATAGAATCCGTGTATCACTCAAGGACGGCGGAAGACTCGCCATCATTGTTGAGGACAACGGATCGGGAATAGCGTTCGATGATTTACCGATGGCACTCATGTACCACGCTACAAGCAAGCTGAGAGAGATTTCTGACCTTGAACGAATAAGCACGTTGGGTTACAGGGGCGAGGCGTTAGCGAGTCTTTGTGCTGTTGCCGATGTTGAAATCAGAAGCCGTCAAGCCGGTGATGAAAACGGCGGTTTAATCCGAACTCATGACGGAAAAATTATCGAGCATGTCCGGGCGAAATGTTCACAGGGAACACGAGTTCAAGTCTCGGATTTGTTCAACGCTTTACCGGCAAGACGTAAATTTCTCAAGAGCGCGTCAGGCGAATTGAGACGTTCTGCCGTGTTCCTGAGAGAGTACGCCGTGTGCAATCCTTCAGTGTCATTCTTTCTTGAACATGACGGTAAAGAAATTTTCAGCACTGAAGGTTCAGGCGATCGAAAAAGAGTCATCGCTAAGATTTGGCCGGAAGGAGCGGAGATTCAGACCGTCAAAATCTCGTCTGAACACATGAATCTTGAGTGCTGGTTTCAGTCAAGAGCAGGCATATCAGGGAGAGGCGATGTGATGGCGTTTGTGAACGGCCGGGCGGTGAACGATCCTGTAATCAAGTCGGCGGTGGCAACGGCTGCAAGGGAACTGGCTGGGAACTGGGCGTTATTCTTCACGCTTGAGCCTTCGCTTGTTGACGTGAACATTCACCCGGCAAAAGCTGAAGTCCGTTTCCGTTATCCTGACGAGATATATTCATCTCTTCACAACGCCGTGAAGAGACTCGGAAGCCCGATGCCCTTCACTGAAATTTCAGTGCCTAAAGTGTCAACACCTGTAAAAATTTCGTCATCTTCACCCCGTCAAGGCTGGAATTTTCATGAGACTCCTACGAGGACGCAAAGTTACGACAAGACGGAACAGTTTGAGATTTTTGATGATACTGTTACTGAAACTGAGTCAGCGTCCGTGAACTTCATCGGTCAAAGTTCAAAGGGCTATTTACTTTATGACACGCCCGAAGGAATAGCGTTGATTGACCCTCACGCAGCGCATGAGAGAGTAAATTACGAGAGAATAAGATCGCTTGCTGAAAAGTCCCGGAACGTTCAGAAATTATTGGTGCCTGTAATTTTGCACCCGACACTTGCGCTTGAAGTTGCTGAATACGAGTCGGCACTGAAAGATTCGGGCTTTGAGTTTGCGAACACAGAGTCGGGAGTTGAGATGAGAAGTGCGCCGTCAATCGGGAGCGTTGAGTTTGAGCCGGAAGCGTTATTGCGTGCGTCTTTGCGTGCGTTGAAGAACAATCATGACGGTGATACGCGAGAGATTTTGTGGCGGACTTGGGCGACTATGGCGTGTAAAGCATCGGTGAAACTTACTACGAGATTGACGGAAGATGAAGCGTTGAGTTTGTGGCGTGAAGTCAAGGAGTGTGAACAGTCTTCTGTGTGTCCTCATGGCCGACCTGTGATGCTTGAGCTGACGAATGAGTATCTTCTGAGGCGTTTCGGGAGGGAGTGAAGGGTTAGAGTCCTAACACTTCGCTGTGGCTTCCGAGCATCTCAAGTATCAACGTGTCATCTTCATATTTGTACACAAGCAGAAGGTCAAACGCTAAATGACACTCCCTGTAACCATCCCAGTTTCCATGAAGTTCATGGTCGTGGTAAGAGTAATCAAGTTCATGATCATTAGCAAGAGCCAACACGGCATACTTAAATCTGGTATCCATGACTCTGCGATAATTGCCGCTTCTGTCTATTCGTTTTTTCTGTCGTTTGAAGACAGACGATTGTTCAATCCTTCTCATCACATGGAGCAAAGAGTTCTTCAAGTGTTACTTCTTCACAAAGGCCGTGCCTTGTCTCGTACATAGCTTCAAACGAACCGTAGGTCGGATTTCCGAACTCATCAGAAATTAAAGGTAGCCCATTCTCGTTACATTCATCATATTCACCGTCATACTCCGGGTCATATTCCCAATTTTCTAGTATCTCCTCAAATTCTTCATGGGTCAGCTTATGATTAGGTTTAACCCAAGTTCTTTTCGGTCTCTCTAAAATCGCTTCCATGATTACACCTCCAAATTTATTGACGTTAGCGTTACAGCCCTAAAACTTCGCTGTGGCTTCCGAGTCTGTCAAGCAGTAAAATATCATCGCCTATGAGCTTATACACCAGAACAAGGTCAAAAGCTAAGTGGCATTCCCTATAACCCAAACTGCTTCCGATAAGCGCATGGTCATGGTAAGAATAATCAAGTGGCATATCGCTGGCAAGAGAAATCAAAGCGTGAACAAATCTTTCCTTCATGACTTTACGATATTTGCCACTTTTTTCTATGCGTTTCCTGTCCTGCTTAACCCCCCGTGATTCCTCTATTTCTCTCATTACAGGCTGTTTACCCAAGAGAGCAATTCATCAACTGTTGTGCTTGTACTAATACCGTGTTCTCCTTCATACATTGCACGTATCGTTGATTCTGTCGGGTTGCCGTAAATATCATAAATCGGGTCAAGTTCATCGCTCTCATCTTCATCATCATAAATGTACGGGTCATAGTCATAATTCTCGATGAGTTCTTCTATTTCGTCATCTGTCAGCTTATGATCAGGTTTAACCCAAGTTTTTTTCGGTCTCTCTAAAATCGCTTCCATGATTACACCTCCAAAATTATTGCCGAATATATCCCCATCTGTTTTCGACTTTCACGGCTGCAAGTCCCTCGCTGAAAGTTCTTGCGTCCTCGTACTGTGCTGCAATTTCCCATTCCCCCCTGACGTTGACGTAACCCCATCGTGCATCGCCCGTAACAGGCGCAAGACCATCGCCAAAATTCCCGGCGTTATTGTAACGTTTCGGGATTGCCTTGTTGTTCCAGTGGCCGATGTAACCCCAGCCTCGATATGTCGTCCTCGTTCTGACCGGCGCAACACCGTAGGCAAAATCTCCGGCTTCAACGTATTGAGGCTTGATTGCGTATTTCCCTTCTTTGTTGATGTAACCCCATCGTCCTCGAATGTAAACGGCCGCTAGTCCCTCATGAAATTCTCCGGCTCTAGTGTACTTTGGTTCAATCACCCATCGTCCACGCATGTCGATATAACCCCACAATCCGTTACGCCGTGCAGGTGCTAAACCGTCAGCAAATCTCCCGGCTCTCTCGAATGACGGCGGTATCAAGTAGTTCCCCATCATATCAATGTAGCCCCATTGCCCTGCAACCTGAACGGCTGCCATGCCCTGCGAAAAGGATAAGCCGTTGTTGAAGAATCGTTCCGTCCGTTCGTCAGTGTCAGGGTCAATTCTGACAAAGGCTGGAAATCCCTCTGTGTCGATATAGTGATCCCCTACGAACGCAAAGCCTTCCGAAAAATCTCCGGCTTCAGGGACTCTGTGAATGAACGGAATCGCAGTCCTTCCGAGATAGTCAACATAACCCCATCGGTCATTCGATTTTACGGCCGCGAGTCCTTCGTGAAAGTCTCTTGCCTCTTGGAATGACGGAGGAATCACGAACACTGCCGGGCGTGTGTAGGCTGCTTCCGCTGAAGATGTGAGAATTACGGCTAACATAAGAATGACGGCTAATTTATATTTCATTGTTATCATCGATCCTTTCATGGGCTATTATACATACAATCAGTAATGGGAAAACGTTTTAGTAATTCATCAGCAACGCTTCAGTTATAGAATGACGATTAACTTCTCTTGCTCCCAAGTGGTAAAAGTGTTCAAAATTCATTTTACGGCAAAAACTCCAGATTCTATTTATGTATTCATTGTGTCTGTATATGTTGCATTCCCACGTTGAGAGCATGAACCTTGCTTCACTTTCTCGCAGATATTTGCAGAGTTTTATCTCGGAATCCTCATTCCATGTGTCATAATAATCAACATGACGGCCAATGTAAGGTGGATCACAGTAAATAAAAGTATCTTCTTCCGACATCGCTATAGTATCTCCAAAAGACTGGCATACAAACTCCCAGTCATAAATTCTCAGGCAGTCTTCAATATATTTCACTTGATTTACGATTTTAGTGATGTACGACTTTGAGAATCTCAGGGGCTTGTGGCCGTAGGGTACGTTGAATTTATGTTCTTTGCTGAAACGCATCATTCCGTTGAAGCAGGCTCTGTTCAGGAACAGGAAATCAAGAGGAGAATGAGATTTGTTAAACCTGTCCCGCACGAAGTAATAGTATTCTTTCCCATGTTTGGCAAGAAGTTCGCCGTTATCTTGAAGAAATGCCCTTACTGCGTCGGAACTAGCACTGCCGGATTTCACAGCGTTGTAGAAGTTTATTATGTGAGGGTTAATGTCCGCAAACACCGCACATTCGGGCCTGATATTGAATCCTACAACGCCGGAACCCATGAACGGCTCAAGCCACAATGTTTTAACAGTGAGCGATACATTCTGTTTGACAGCCGGAACTAATTTTGTCTTGATCCCTTGAATCTTGAGCGGAGGGACAAATACTTTTTCAGGCATGTGTCAATTCACCGCGTCTTGATTTTCGCTGATTGTTCAAGCTCTCAGGAAGCCCCCTGTAGCGCAAATACTCAGCAAACGATGAAAGCCGCTTATATTTACCGTCATCGCAGGGAATATTTATCTTTCCGAAATTTATCCAGTAGTCATCAAATATTTTTTCTCCCGCAAGAGCAAATACACCGTTGCCAGAAATAATGTCATCTACATACTGAATGCTCCCTATGTTAGCAGTGTTTCCGCTTCCCGGTTTATCGCTGGCAATACGCCACTTTTCCATAGCAAAAAAAGTAAAATCTTTTATCACAGCTGGTATCCTTAGAAGCTCGCTCTCAGGGTAGATGTCTGCTCCGCAAAATGATGCTTCATTCCGTGAATATATTATGCCTAAGCACAAATGTCCGCTGTACTGGCTGTAGGGATATTGTATATTTTTAGTGCTTCCCCTGTCCGTGAAATATTCTCCATGAGAGCCGAGAGTGAAACCGTTGCAAAAGCCAAGATGTTTATCATCTCTGTACGTGGTCTTGAGGTCAACAGCAAACTTTATTTTCGAGTTATTCTTGTGTATGAAGGTGAAATCAGGATACCAATTCTGTTTTTCGGCAGGTTCAATTTCGTAGCCTGAAAACTCCGCAAATCGCAACAATTCAGGAAGCAGGTGAATCTCTAAAACCTTAGACACCACTTTTGAGTCCGTAGAAATGGGGTATATATTCCTGAAAATATCTATGAAACCTCTGACATTCCATTCTCCGCAACAAGCAAGTCTTTCCGCAAGCGTCCCGGCAAATTTCGATAACTGCAAGAGAAAATCTGCTTTCACATTATCATTCATCGTTATAACGCTCTTTCAGTCTCTCATAAACTGTTCTAGGGACAACATCTTCAACAGTTCCCCCGAAATGAAATATCTCCCTCACGCTTGAACTCGACACATAAGAATATTTCGGGTCTGTAACAATAAAGAATGTCTCAATCTCCGGCGCAAGCTGTCTGTTCATCAACGCCATCTGAAATTCATACTCAAAATCGCTCATCGCCCTCAATCCCCTGACAATAACTCCGGCTCTCTTCTGTCTGACATAATCGACAAGAAGTCCGTTGAAGCTGTCAACAGTAACGTTCTTCACATGGCCCAGCGTCTCTCGTGCCATCTCGCATCGTTCCTCAACGCTGAACGCCGACACCTTGCGCTCATTCACTAGGACGCTCACAATCACCTCGTCAAAAACAGCGGCGGCCCTCTCAGCAATGTATATATGTCCGTTAGTTATCGGGTCAAACGATCCCGGATATACAGCAGTAACTTTCACTCTAACTCACTCCGAATACACAAAATATTTGGGATTGAAGATGATTTTACCGTAGATTATCACCGTCTGTAACAGCGACAATAATTCAGCCGCAGGCAACGCCCACACTATTCCGTATTCGCCCCAAAGATGATTGAACACAAACATCAATGGCATGTACAGCACGCATTGACGGCAGACGCTCAGAATGAATGAGGCTTTACCTGCTCCCATTGCCTGAAGTGCGTTGACGAACACAAAGAACACTGCGAAAAGAAGACTGCTTGACAGCTTCATTCTCAGAAACTTCACAGCGTAGCCGAACGCTTCAGGCTCATTCACGAACATTGCAACGATGTTCCTCGAAAACACAAAGCACCCTGCTATCATCACAAGCGTTAATGTTACCGTGAACTTCAGCGCAAACATCAGCATCTCTCGATAGCGTTTCCAGTCCTCAGCACCAATCGAGAATCCCAACAAAGGCTGAACTCCCTGCCCTGTTCCGAGTGCCGTGAGTATTGCTATCTGTTCGATTCTCATTGACACTCCGGCAGCAGCAACAGCCATATCGCCGTAAGCAGACATCAGAGAGTTCATGACCATCTGTGAAACGCTCATCAGCCACGGGTCTAAACATGCCGGTACTCCAATCGCCAAAACTCCGAGTGCTATTCCTCCCGAAACACGAAAATTTTTCACATGAATACTCAGCGATGAACGCCCCGTCAAAAAGTAACCGGCATAATACCCGGCTCCAATGATTATGCTTGCAGTCGTAGCAATCGCCGCTCCAGTTATTCCCCAGCCGAACCAGAGTATCATTATCGGGTCAAGCACAACATTGAGCATGTTTCCGAAAATTTGCCCCGTCATCGCTGCTGATGCGTGATTTTCAGCGCGCATTATTCCGCCCGATGCCATGCTGAAAAGTATAAACGGTGTCGAAGCTACTACGATTGACAGGTAACTGTAGGCAAGTTTGAACGTCTCAGGACTCGCTCCGATTGCGTTGAGTATGCTGTCTATGAAGAACATGAATATCAACGCAACAACGACTCCCGTTATCACACTCCCCCAGACGCAGAACGAAGCGATATTGTCAGCCCGGTCTTTACGGCCTGCTCCGAGCGTTCGAGATATGAAAGACATTGCTCCGGCCATGAAAATTATTCCCAGCGCAATCAGTACCATGAATATCGGCGATGCCAACGAGACCGCCGCAAGCTGTAAGGGATCGTGTGTCTGACCGATGAAGAATGTGTCGGCAAGGTTGTAGATCAACAGCATAATTTCAACGACTATGGCCGGGATTATGTTGCTGATTGCCTGACGAGCTACTGATGGTGATGAAGTCAACGTTAATATTTTCCTTTCGTGGGTTGTTACGGGGGATTATAACATTTTGAGGAAGCTCAGACAGGTTTCACCGTATTCCCTCGTTGATGTGATTTCGAGATTGTTGGGGTTGACTGTGAGTTTCAGAGGCTCACGTGATGAATGTTCGATTATCATCACTGCGTCAGGCGAAAAGAGTTCCGAAAGGTTCGGAATTATCGGAAGAGATTCGCACCAGCCGGAATTATACGGAGGGTCAGCAAAAATTATGTCGAATGTCATTTTTCTTTTGACTAACCAAGAGACCGCCCGCCTTATTTCCAGTGAGAGAACAAGAGATTCGCCAGCACGCTTCTTGATGTCGTCAGCCCTAGCCTTCACGCTTTCGACAAAAACAGTACTCCTTGCGCCTCGTTCAACCGCCTCAAGTCCGACTCTCCCTGTCCCGGCGAAAAGGTCAAGGAACTCACAGTCCTCAACCTTACCGCCCAATATGCTGAACAGTGCAGAAATTACACGTCCTGATGTCGGCCTCACGTTCTTCATGATAATCTCTGCGCAGCGTCATTCAGTGCCGATCTCACTGCCGGTGTCAAAAAAGCCTGAGTCGTTTTGTCCAGTCTCAGCAAAAATCCTCCGTCTCTCGGCCCGGCGTGAATGTAGAATTTCTGCTCGAACTCATCATCACTGGTCAGCGTCTCAAGCAGAAATACATCTCCGTCAGAAAAAGTCCGTCCAAACTTCCAGAACGATTTACCGTTTTTTCCCTCGACATTGCGAAGCCCGGCCATGTCATTTGCTGTTACGTTGCGTGATATTTTTATGTGCATTTCTCCCGTTGTCCTCCGTTCCGCCGTGTATGCCTTGATTTTTCTGAACGTTACCCGGTGAATATTCTTTCCTTCTTCGAGCCATTTTCGCTCATATTTCGTTGTGATTTCTCGTTTGGGGTTGACCTCGAATTTTTCCGCTGAAAGTGCCTCGTGTCTTCCCAAAATATTCCACACTTCATTGGCGTAAGGCTCATCATCTGTAACAACCTCAAAAACTCCCGAAACTTTCAGTACAGCGGCTAAACTGTCGGCAAAATCTTTGGCCGTTACCCTCTTGTGAGCGTCAGCATTTTTCGACCAAGGACAAGGGAACTGCATAAATATTTTCTGTAACGACTCGTCCGTGAAAAGTTCACGTAACATGAATCTTGCGTCAGTGTTGATGATGTGAAAATTCTTGAGACCTTCTGCCCTTCTTGCACAGCGAAGAACACATGACTGTGAAATTTCTATGCCGTAAAGCAAAGTGTCAGGATTATTTTTAGCGTATTGAACTGTATACTCACCGTTTCCGAAACCGATTTCAAGTTCAGTTTTTTCTTGAACGGTTAAAGGACGGCCTCTCTCAGGAAACATTATCACGCCGTATTGAGGCCGGGCCTGTGTTGTTGCGCTCAAAATGTCCATGTGAAATCCGGCAGCCCCTCATCAAGCACACGTGATTTTATGTCGTTCATGATGCGATGAAGTGCCTCGTCATTTCGTCCCTCGCACCTAACGACTATGACGGGCTGAGTGTTTGACGCTCTGATTAAGCCCCAGCCGTCAGGGTAAATTATCCTCACTCCGTCAATGTCGCTGACTTCGTATTTCTCTCGTGCCTTCTCCGTGATTCTTTGAGTAATCTGAAACTTCACGTCATCACTGCAAGGGATTCTGATTTCTTCGGTTGACGGGTAAACAGGAATCGACATCATCAGGCGTGAGAGCGGCTCTCCTCTTTCCGACATGATACGGAGCAACCGCCCTGAAGCGTAGAAAGCGTCATCATGGCCGTAGAACTCATCGGCAAAAAACATGTGCCCGGAATATTCACCTGCAAATAACGCTCCTATCTCACGCATTTTCGCCTTAATCACCGAATGTCCTGACTTCCAGTAAAATGGCTTGCCTCCGAATTTTTCAGCGACTTCAGGAAGAACCATGCTGCATTTAGGCTCAACGATTACGGCTGTACCCTTGTGATGGCCGAGAATTTCCTTCCAGTAGAGAGTCATCAGCCGGTCGCCGAAAATCACCTCTCCTTTGTCGTCAACAACTCCGATTCTGTCAGCGTCTCCGTCATAAGCGAAGCCGACATCAGCCAGTTCATCTCTGACTCTCGCTATGAGGTCCTGAAGGTTCTCTCGCTTCTGAGGGTCAGGGTGATGATTCGGGAAGTGTCCGTCAGGCTCATCGTAGAGCGATACACAGTCGCAGCCGAGAAGCTCAAAATATTTTCTTGCCGTGATGCCTGCTGCCCCGTTTCCTGAGTCGACAACAACCTTGAAGCGTTTTTTGAACGGAAGCGTGAACTTCGACACAAGCATTCTGAGATAATCATCGTCAATGTTAGCGTGAGTGAGACGGCCATGACCCGACTCGAAATTCCCGGACTCCGCTATCGTGTGAATGTTCCTGACCTCGCTGCCCCATAGAGTCCCACGCTCAAAGCAGAGTTTCAGCCCGTTCATGTCCGGCGGATTGTGCGAGCCGGTAATCATTACGCCTCCGTCAAAGTTGAAGTGTATCAAGCTCCAGTAAAGCATCGGAGTAGTAACAAGTCCAACGTCAACAACGTCAAGCCCAGCCGATAAAATTCCTTCAGTCATTGCCGCTTTGATTCTTGGTGTTGACAGTCTGGCATCTCCTCCGATTGTTACGCCTGTTTTCACTCCGGCACGTATCAGCCACGTTGCATAAGCACGGCCGATAGCGTTCACTGTCTCGTCAGTCAAATCTTTGTCGGCATTGCCTCTTATGTCGTACTCTCTGAAAATATTGAAAGGTATTGTCATTCTTTGACCAGCTCCCTTTTTTGATTGTAAACCTAGCTCAATTTATATTGTAAACCACACTGCTTATCGCCCATATATTATAATGTAACTGTAATGAACAAAGGAGGATATAACTTCATGAAAAGCAAAAAGCTAAAATTAGTACGGCGTTCAGGCTTCACACTCATTGAGATTATGGTAGTCGTTGTGATTTTGGGACTTCTCGCGGCACTTGTTGTCCCGCGCATAGGGCCTCAAGTCGCGGAGGCACAGCGCACTACGGCGGCAACACAGATTCGTTCGCTTGAGGACGCTCTCGAAATGTACCGAATGCACAACGGCTTCTACCCGACAACACAGCAGGGACTCGAAGCTCTCGTAACAGCTCCGACAACTTCGCCGGTTCCGAAGCGTTACGCAGACGGCGGTTACATCAAGAAACTTCCTGTTGACCCTTGGGGCAATCCCTACGTCTACCGCAATCAGAACGGAAGAATCACGATAATCAGTTACGGCCCTGACGCTGAAGAAGGCGGAGAGGGAGTTAATGCCGACATCACGAACAACGACTAAAGGTTTCACTCTCGTTGAGATTCTTGTAGTCCTTTCAATCGTGGGAGTTCTCGCTTCGGTGATGCTCCCTCGAATTTCGTTTTACTTTGAGCCATCGTCAGCACTTCTTCAACGTGCCATTGAGGACGCCGGGAATCTCGCTCTTTCCGGGACTCCTGTCCGTCTTTCGATCAAGTCAGAAGGAGCATTCGACAGAGGCGTTATCATCGCTGAGGCTCTCACAAAGAAAGAGGAAGATGAACACAGTCTCAGCGCGTTTTTGGGAACAAACAAGAACAAGCCCGAAGTCTTGGAGTGGAAGAAAACGGAGCTGAAGAGTCTGCCTGAAGATGACGGCTGGAAGTTTGAGCCTAAGATAATTTATTTTTACGCTGACGGTTCTTGTTCGCCCGCTAAAATTTCTCAGCTTGGGAAGAATTTGCCTGAACGTGAAGCTGATAATTATGTTTTGACTGTTACGGGTTATTGTATGAAGCTGGAGAATCGCGGATACTGATTTTTTTCTGGTATAATCGCTCTTAATCTCACATTAAACTTTAATTAGGAAGTGAAAATTTTTGGGACAGATTCAAATCATCGTTGAGGGAATGACGGCAAGCGGTAAGTCAACAATCGTAAATTTACTCTCTCAGCGTTTAGGCTTCGACGTAATGCCCGAAGAGTTCCGAGACCCTTTAGACCTTCTCAGCCGTTTTCATCATGATCATAAATGGGCGTTCCCGATGCAGTTGAATTTTCTTGTTACCCGTTTCGCCCAGTATCTTTGCGCGAGCGAGAAGGACAATTACATTCTTGACCGCAGCGTTTTCGGCGATAAAGTTTATGCCATGCTCTATTACAGGAGCGGTTACTTCAAGGATAGTCAGTTCGGCTGTTACCTGACGCTCTATGATTCGCTCTTGAGGAACGTAAAAGCACCGAAACTTTTTGTCGTTGTACGATGCGAATTTGATGAAATCATGCGCCGTATTCAAAGCAGGGGAAGACAGGACGAAATAGACGTTGGAGTCAATTACTGGAAGTCTCTTTATGATGCTTACATGCCGTTCCTTGATTTCCTTCAGAACGAACTTCAGCGTGATATTACCTTCTACGAGCTTGAACTTTCTGACCCGACATTCATTGAGACTCCCTCAAAGGTAACGGCGTTCCTTGAGGACGTACAAAAATTTTTCCCTGAACGCAAGATTCTTCCTCCTCATGAAAGTTAGCGGACTCCTCAGACACATTGACACATTCGCGCCGTTCTCGATTGCTGAAGACTGGGACAACTCCGGGCTTCTAGTCGGGAGCTATGACGCTGAGGTTGACAGAATAGCTGTAACTCTTGACGCTGTAACGGAAGCGGTAATCTTGGCTCGTGAAAAAGACTGCAACGTTCTTGTCTGTCATCACCCGATAATTTTCCGTCCAGTCAAAAACATTCTCGATGACAACGAACAGGGCAGGACGATTCGTGAGGCACTGAAACGCAATGTCAACATCATCGCCGTTCACACGAATTGGGACAAGACACAGGGTGGTGTGAATGACACTCTCGCTGCCTTGATCGGTCTGAACAACACTGAGCCTCTCGATACTTTCGGTGTAAGGGGGATATTTTCGCCGAAAATGACGCTTCAAAAATTCTCAAAGCACGTCAAAAATTCTTGGAAGCTGAGTCATTTTGATGTTTACACTAATAGACAGCCTGAGAAAATTTCGCGTGTATCAATCTGCGGAGGTTCAGGCGGAGAATTTTGGCGGTCAGCAAAAGCGAAAGGCTCTGACATTTTCATCACAGCCGACATGAAGTATCACGACATTTCAGACGCTGTTAATGACGGTCTGACTCTTGCCATCTGCGATCACGGCGAAATGGAACGAGCCTCTATTCCTGCGCTTGCCGGAAAGATTGAGGGCTGTGGAATTGGCACGGTTATAATTGAAACGAGAGCATTACCCACGATAACTAGAATATAGGAGAATTAAATTGAAGAAAAGAGTTTTAAGCGCGATGAGGCCGACAGGACCGTTACACTTGGGACACATGGCCGGAGCGTTGAGCAATTTTGTGAAACTTCAGAACGATGAGGGCTACGAATGTTTTTACGCCATTGCCGACTGGCACGCATTGACATCGAATTACGAGGACAGCGCGAACACTGGCGAATATTGTTACACTGCGCTTCTTGACTGGCTTTCGGTCGGACTTGACCCGGAGAAGTCGCCGCTGTTCATTCAGTCCCATGTTCCGCAACATGCCGAATTAGCGTTGGCACTGGGAATGATTACGCCGCTGGGCTGGCTCTACCGTAACCCGACATACAAGGAACAGCTCTTCAACATTCGCAACAAGGATTTAGGGACTTATGGATTTTTGGGTTATCCAGTTCTTATGGCAGCGGATATTTTGTTGTACAAGGCTGAATTAGTCCCGGTCGGCGAAGATCAGAGCGCACATCTTGAGATTTCCCGTGAACTTGTGAGACGCTTCAACAACTTTTTCGGCGAGAATCTTCTTGTTGAACCTCAGCCCTTGTTCACACAGACACCGAAAGTGCCGGGCACTGACGGACGCAAAATGAGCAAGTCATACGGCAACGCTCTCGAAATTTCCGAGACTGCCGACTCAATGTGGCAGAAGCTCCGAACGATGATGACCGACCCTGCCAGAATGAGACGGACTGACCCGGGAGACCCTGCGAAGTGTCCAGTCTGGGACTTGCACAAGGTGTTCAACCCTGACGATGGCGAGAAGTCCGAAATCTGCGAGGGCTGCAAGACTGCCGGTATCGGCTGCATAGACTGCAAGAAGAAACTCAACGCTCACATTCAGGCCATGATGGAACCTGTACGTGAACGCCGAGCGAAATACGAAGGCAAGAAATCACTGCTTGATGAAATTTTCGCTGACGGTGCCGAACGTGCCGAGAAAGTCGCCCGTGAAACAATGAGCGGAATTTACCCGGCTATGGGACTTTTGCCGAATCCCAAGAGATGACAGACTTTGATGTGAACATTGACGGATATTCAGGGCCTTTTGATCTTTTGTGTTCGCTTGTTGAGAGCGGAAAGTTTCAAGTCTCAGGCATAAAAATATCACAGCTCATAAAAATTTACGGCCTCTATCTTGTCAAAACCCGTCAATCTCCTGCTGACACTCTCGCTGATTTCTTCTACATGACTGCCGGGCTGCTGCTTGAGAAAACACGCTCTCTTCTACCGAATTACCATGACGATACACCGTCAACAGTTCCGGACGAACGAGCATTCATCGAGTCTCTTGAACGTTACAGGCCGTACAGGGAAATTTATCTCTGGCTCTCCGAAAAATTCTCGTCAATGTCTCCGTCATACAGACGAGGAATTATTGACGAACCCGACAGCGGGACAGAGCGTGAAATAATTGTTGACGGCTCTGGAGCTTACCTTCTCGGTAAAACATGGAAGTCAATCTCACAGAGACACATCGAGGCTTTAACCCGAAAAGAGACGCTCAACGATGCGGAGTCGAAAGCAGATTGGGACGGTTTCGCAAATTCCCAAAAGGACGAACAGAAACAGATTGAGCTGAGAGTGTCAGAGATAGAAGCGATGTTGTCATCATCAAAATGTCTCAGCCTCAACGAAATTGCCGGGAAAAATTTTATCGTTACACTTCTTGCCGTCCTTGAACTTTGCAGAATGGGAAAGGCTCATATCGAACAAGATGAATTATTCTCCGATGTCAGAGTTATCACGAAGAATTGAAGCGTTGCTCTTCGTCTCGCCTTCGCCGGTAACAGAACGAGAACTACGGGACTCTCTCGGCGTTAATGCTCGTGAACTCCGCAAGGCTCTCGATGAGTTGTCAGAGATTTTTGACGGAGAGAATCACGGCGTTCACCTTCGCAACATCGCTGGAGACTGGGTGATTGAGACTAGGCCGGAAATGTCTGAGACTGTCGAGAATTTCCGTAACAGCGCAGGCAAAAAGCGTATCCGTCTCAGCAAGGCAGCAATCGAGACAGCAGCAGTAATCGCAAAAAAACAGCCAGTAACACGAAGCGAGATTGACGAAATTAGAGGCGTTAATTCAGCCAGTCCTCTTGAAAAATTGCTTGAACTCGGTCTAGTCAAAACAGCAGGCCGAAAAAAACAAGGCCGTCCTTCACTGCTTTATGTTACGACGGTGAAATTTCTTGAAGTTTTTGGAATAAATGACATTGACGAGATACCATCGCCCGATGAAATCAACGAGGAGGAAAATTTTTGACATGAGGCTTAACAAGTTTATATCACTCAGCGGTATTGCTTCAAGGCGTAAGGCTGACATTCTCATATTAAGCGGAAGGGTACAGGTCAACGGAAAAATCGTTCTCGCTCCCTTCTTCAACGTAGAGAAGAACGACATCGTAACTTTTGACAACAGACAGCTCACAATCGCCGAGAATGTCTATTACGTCATGAATAAACCTTCAGGCTATGTCTGTGCTGTTACGGACAAATACGACCCTGTTGTTGTGAGTCTGATTACTGATTATGACGGCAAGATTTACCCTGTAGGAAGGCTTGACAGAGACACTGAAGGACTATTGATTTTGACGAATGACGGAATGTTTACACAGAACGTTCTTCACCCGTCAAAAAGAATCCACAAAGAATACGAAGCACTGCTAAATATACCGATAAATGAAAGACAGCTTGAACGATGGCGGAAAGGTGTCGATACTCCTGACGGTAGGTTTGTTATACCTGTGAGCGTTGACATTCTCGACAAAGAACCTGCCGGGCGATGGGTCAAAATTGTGATAATCAGCGGACGAAAACACGAAGTCAAACTCATGGCTAACGGAGCAGGTTTCAGCGTTGAGAAATTGATTCGCACAAGGATCGGAAAAATGAGGCTTGAAAAACTGAAGACCGGCGAATATGTCAGTTTGTCATTTTCCGAACTCTACACTAAAATATTGAATGGCGGTATAGTTTGATTTTTAGAACGAAGGGGGTTAATGGTCCGTGAGTGAAATTGATGAGAAATCCAGAGAACTAATCAAGACGAGAATAATCAGCAACATGCAGAACATAAAATCGTTCCCTCAGTTTGTGCTTGAGACGATGAGAAAACTGAATGACCCCGAAAGCAATGCAGCGGACGTTGCTCAGAGTCTCTCACGCGATGAGGGTCTTGTGCTGCGTATACTCAAGCTGGCCAATTCAGCAGCATATGGAGTCAGCCGTAACATCTCGAACATAGCCGAAGCGATAGCACTTTTGGGTTACAAGTCGGTCAGCAATATCATTCTTGCTGCCACAGTGTATTCAGCGATGGACAAGGGATTGACTGGCTACGCTCTTGACAGGGGGGAACTTTGGAGGCACTCGCTCATGGTAGCGTACACTTCGAGGCATCTCGCCGGGTTAACCGGGAAGGTCAGCACTGAAGACGCTTATGTTGGAGGCCTGCTTCACGACATCGGCAAGGTTATCCTGAATGATTATGTCCGTTTCGGTTACGGAATCATTGTGAAGATGGTAGAGGAGAAGCACATACCATTCACAGAGGCGGAACGTCAGGTCTTGGGGTTTGATCATGCGATGATCGGAGAAATTTTGGTAGAGAAGTGGGCAATGCCGCCTTCTTACACAGTCCCGATCGCTTATCACCATAAGCCCAACGAGCTGCCGGAGGATAAAATACAGTATCAGCCCTTGCTTGACGTAGTTACAGTAGCGAACACAATATGCTTGATGCTTGGAATCGGACTGGGTGCTGACGGCTTACAGGCTTATATGTTCCCTGAACCTGTCGAGAGGCTCGGCATAAGCAATTTTGACAATCTGCTCTCAGAGATGATTGACTTTGCCGGAAGCGTTGCCAGCGACATGGGCGACATGGCCGGATTGTAGAACAATGTCATACGTAATCACTATTGACGGCCCGGCAGGCGCAGGAAAAAGCACGGTCGCTAAAGATACTGCCTCACGTCTCGAAATAAAATATCTTGACACAGGAGCAATCTACAGGGCAATCGCTCTGATACTTCATGAGTCTGAAGTCAAGCCTGTTGATGATGACATAATGCGAGAGGCTCTGTCCGACATAAGCATTGAATTGAGGGACAAAGAAGTACTCGTGAACGGTTTTGATGTTACCGGCGAGATAAGAACGCCTGAAGTTGACGAATTATCATCAGAATACTCAGCGATCCCGTCAGTCAGGAAAGCTCTTCTCTCTTTGCAGAAGGAACAGGAGAAACACGGCTCAATCGTTGCTGAAGGGCGTGATGTAGGCAGTGTCGTTTTCCCTGAAGCAAAAGTAAAATTCTTCCTCACAGCAAGCCCGGAAGCAAGAGCGAAACGACGTTACAATGAACGCATCAGCAAAGGCAAACAGGCCGATTACGACCAAATATTAAAGTCAATAATCGAACGGGACAAAAACGACTCAAGCCGTGAAGTTTCGCCGTTGACGATTCCTGAAGGTGCAATATATCTTGACACTTCCGACATGAGCGAGGAAGAAGCCGTTAATTTCATAGTCAACAAAGTGAAAGAAGCATTATCACATGAAACAGAATAAAATTTTCTACGTAATCGTCAAAAATTTCTTCAAGATACTGCTGATGATATATAACCGTTGTTCATCTCGATGGATAGAAAAGCTCAATCCCAACGAAAAATTCATAGTCGCCTGCAATCACGCAAGCAATCTTGACCCGTTGATTGTCGGCTGTTTCTTCCCGAGAACATTGCGCTATCTCGCTAAGGAAGAACTCTTTACGGGCTGGTTTCTAGGAACGTGTATAAAAGCGTTGGGAGCCGTCCCAGTCTCAAGACAGAGCAACGCATCAGCGGCAGGAGCGTTAAAGGGCTTCATGAAACTCTATCAGGAAGGCAGCGATGTTTTGATATTCCCTGAAGGAGGAAGGACTCTTGACGGTAAACTTCAGCCCCTCGAAGCTGGAGTCGCTCTCATTGCCGCTCACGAACACGCCCCGATTCTGCCTGTGTTCATTCACGGCTCGTTCAAGGCCATGCCTCCCGGTTCAGCGTTCGTGAAACCGACAAAGCTCCGTGTAACATTCGGAAAGCCCTTGAGGTTCAGCGATGAAGTCTACAGCAGCAAGGAAGGACGAAAAACTATAATGGACAGCCTTTCACGGGCAATGTGCGAGTTAGAGGCGGGTGAATAAATGTTCATAAGCATGACAGGTTTCGGGAGCAGTTCACGTGAATTTTCTTGGGGTACTGTGAAGTTTGAGATAACTTCCGTCAACCATAAGTATCAGGACTTCAGCGTAAAACTTCCGAGAGAATTGACGAGTCTTGAGAACAGAATGCTGACCCTTCTCAGGAGTAACATAACTCGCGGTAAGCTGAAACTTTCAGCCGAGATAACTTGGAATCCTGGAGCGAAGATTCCAACGTTCGACAATGACGGATTGACGGCTCTAATCAGTCAGGCAAGAACGCTGGCAGAACGCAACAATCTCGGAGTTTCCGATGATGTAACAAGTTTCTTGATGTTACCGGGAGTGCTTGACGATTCCGGCAACATCGCTGAGGAAGCAGCAGCGGAAAACCCGGAATTTTGGGACAGACTCGCTCTTGACGCTGTCGAGTCTCTAATGGAGATGAAACGCAATGAGGGCGAAAAGTTACACGAGAAAGTTGAAGCCGATCTCACTGCGCTTGAAGCGATAATCGAGGCTCTGAAAGAACGCTGGACTATAGCAAGTTCTGAGGCTCTCGAAAGTCTGAGAACTAGAATCGAAAATGTCATGGAACATTTTAACCTTGAGATTGACGAGAACAGAATCGCTCAGGAAGTGGCGTTGATGTCGGACAAGTGGGACGTTTCGGAAGAGACAGCAAGACTTGAGGCTCACACAAGCAAATTTCGTCAGATAATGTGTGAAGAGCCTTGCGGTAAAAAACTCGACTTCCTGATTCAAGAGATGAACCGTGAGATTAACACGATGGGATCAAAGGTCAATGATGCTCAATTCCGATGGGGAGTCGTAGAGGCAAAGACTTGCATTGAGAAGATGAGAGAGCAGATTCAGAACATAGAATGATGAGCGGAAAACTTTTCGTAATCTCAGGCCCCAGCGGTGTCGGAAAAGGTACGCTGAGGGAACACGCCTTGAACAACATACCCGGTTTAGTCTACTCGATTTCATGCACTACAAGAAAGCCCAGAGACGGCGAGACTGATGGTGTTGATTACAGATTCATTTCACACGAAAAATTCAGGGAAGACATAGAACGAGGACTCTTTTTGGAATACGCACACGTTCACGAAGATTATTACGGCACGTTGAGGGCTGACGTTGAAAAAGAACTCGGAAGAGGCCGTAATGTTCTGCTTGAAATTGATGTTCAGGGAGCTTTACAGGTGAAAGAAAAAATGCCTGACGCTGTTTTGATTTTCGTTGCTCCTCCGTCAATAGAAGTACTCGAAAAAAGACTCAGAGGCCGTAACACTGAAAGCGAATCGAGTCTCAAAGTCAGACTCGGCAACGCAACGAAAGAGCTTGAGCTTCAGAATAGATATGATTATGTTATAGTAAACGATGATTTAGACTCTTCATGTGAGGAATTGAGAAGAATAATATTATGACGCTCGACAAAATTTTACGCTGGATACTTTTTTGCGCTGGAATAATAACAGCCATCTTCGCAGGTTACATGTTCAAAGAAAATAAAATCGACTGGGGCGCGGCTTGGCTTGCTGTAGCTGTAGGATTTCTTTGTTTTGCCACAAGAATAAAAATCGACAAGCCCTCTTCAACCGATGACGATAATAAAGAACTTCATGACATGGCCGTTTTGATTGCTGAAGTTGCCGTGATGAGCCTCAAAAATATTGGCCGTACAGTTCCTCCGGGTACAAAAGAAGTTGACGAAATGGAAGAGAAAGTCAACAATTTTCTTGCCACAATGCCTCTCACTCAGTCAGAAAGAGAAGACATAGCAGACGATTTCGACCGTCTCCGAAACAGAACAAGGCGCAACGAAGGCGGAAGAGCTATCATGAAGAGCGCGAGACTCTAATTTTCACAGGAGATTTTTACATGAACAAAGGACAAAAATTTTCAGTATGGTATTTTTTCATAGCCTTGATAGTCGCTTGGCTTTTCTCGGAATACATATACAAGCCCTACACCGAGAGCAAAACAGAAGTACCATACAGTGAATTTCTTGCTGACCTAAACGAAAACAAAATCGAGAACGCCGACATCACCGACTCACGTATAATTTTCACACTGAAAGAAGACATCAGCCCCGATAAACGCCCGATAGTTGACGGAAAAATTCTCAATCCCAAACGCACTAAGGCTCAAAGCAACATCAAAAGTGCCGTGAGATTGACAGACCCTTTCTTGATTGAACGCCTAGCGAGCGCAGACGTAAAATTCGGCGGAATCGCTCAAAGAGACGGATTGATTGATCTTATCATGGGCATAATACTACCGATGCTTCCGTTAATCATAATCTGGTACTTCATCTTCAAGAACATGCACGGCGGAATCGGCGGAGGAATATTCAATTTCGGACGGAGCAAGGCGAAAGAATTACAGGGCGAAATGAGCGGAGTACACTTCAGCGACATCGGCGGTGCTGGTGAAGCAGAAGTAGAACTTCGTGAGATTATTGACTTCCTGAAAGAGCCGAAACGTTTTGACAAGTTCGGAGCGAAGTTACCCAGAGGAGTTTTACTCGTAGGCCCTCCCGGTACAGGAAAGAC
This sequence comes from uncultured Synergistales bacterium, assembly GCA_905233215.1. Lineage (GTDB taxonomy): Bacteria > Synergistota > Synergistia > Synergistales > Aminobacteriaceae > JAFUXM01. The sequence goes on along the minus strand of CAJODC010000003.1, from coordinate 15,040 downwards.
TCTTCTCGCTAAGGCCTGCGCCGGTGAGGCTGGCGTTCCGTTCTTCTTCATTACGGGATCGAGTTTCGTTGAAATGTTCGTAGGCGTTGGCGCAGCAAGAGTGAGAGATTTGTTTGAACAGGCCAAGAAGAAAGCTCCCTGCATAATTTTTGTAGATGAGATTGACGCAATCGGACAGTCAAGAATGCGCAACTTCAACAGCAACAGCGAGCAGGAAGCGACATTGAATCAGTTGCTCGCCGAGATGGACGGATTCGAGCCAAACAATGGAGTCGTAATCATGGGCGCAACGAACAGGCCGGAAATCCTAGATCAGGCTCTTTTGAGGCCGGGAAGATTCGACAGACAGATTCAAGTAGTCCTGCCGACAGAAGAAGGACGAGAAGAGATACTCAAGATTCACACGAAGAATTTACCTCTTGACCCTGCGATAAGTTTGAGGTCAATCGCAAAAGTTACGCCGGGATTCTCAGGAGCTGACCTCGCTAACATCGCTAACGAGGCTTCTCTGTTGGCGGCAAGACGGAAGGCCGAAAAAGTTTCGATGAATGATTTTGATCTCGCAATCGAAAGAGTCGTAGCCGGTCTCCAGAGAAAAACGCCTCTAACTCCCGAAGTCAGAAAGAAAGTCGCTTATCATGAGTCCGGACATGCTTTAGTGTCTTGTTACCTTCCGGGTTCCGATCCAGTCCACAAAGTCAGCATCATTCCGACAACGAAAGGCGCACTCGGTTACACTCTCAATATGCCCAACGAGGACAAGTACCTTGTTACCGAGAACGAACTTCAAACGAGAATGGCCGTGATGTTAGGCGGAAGAGCCGCTGAACTTTTGGTGTTCAATGAAGCATCAACAGGAGCGTCAAACGATCTTGAACGTGCCACAGAGACAGCCCGCCGAATGGTTACTGAGTTCGGAATGAGCAGCAAGTTAGGGCCGGTGCGTTACGCTTCGCCGTCAATGATGTATCTTGCCGGAGGTCTCGAAGTCCGAAACGACATCGGCGACAGTACCGCCGACACTATTGACGCTGAGATTAAGAGGCTCGTGAACGAAGCGCAGGACAGAGCGACAACGATACTCAAGGAACATGAGAAAGTTCTTCACGAGGTCGCCGGAATTTTACAGGACAAAGAGGTCATCAACAGCGATGAGATAAAAGCGATTGTTGACCGTGAGAGCAACAAAAATGATGATGTTCACGCTGAATAACGGCATCGAGATTCCTGCAATAGGTTTCGGAACGTACAAGGCTTCAGAGGACGCTATCGAGTCGGCAATCATTGAGGGCTACAGGTATTTTGACACAGCATCGTTTTACGGCAATGAGAATGTCATCGCCCTTGCTGTCGAACGTTCAGGACTCAAACGTGAAGAGTTATTGATAGCGTCAAAGATATGGAAATCCGACATGGGTTATGACAGAACGATGAAAGCATTTCAGAAAAGCCTCGAAAATTTGAGGACTGATTATCTTGATGTCTTGATGATACATTGGCCTCGTCCTGACCTTGAGCTTGAGGACTGGAAAGCTCTTGACGTTGAAACTTGGCGGGCGATGGAAGAATTGTATTCGCAGAAAAAAGTTCGTGCGTTGGGACTGAGCAACTTTCTCCCGTATCACGCCGAGAACATACTGAAGAATTGCGAAGTTCCCCCGACTATCGCACAGCTTGAGTTTCACGTTGGACACACTCAGACTTTCGCCCTTGAGTATTACCGTAAGAAAGGGATTCAGCTTCAGGCATGGAGTCCTATCGGAAGAGGAAGAATGATTGACGATGAATTGATAGTTGAGCTTGCCGGGAAGTATCACGTTACGCCCGTTCAGGTCTGTTTGAAGTTCTGCGTTCAAGAAAGAGTCATGCCCCTTCCGAAAGCCTCAAGCCGTGAGAGAATGCGTGAGAATCTCGAATGCTTGAACTTCATGATTGACGATGAAGACATGATGAGACTGGAGAACGTTCCGCCGATGGGCTGGGGCGGTGAACACCCTGACAGGCTAAGAGTCAAACGCTGATTCTTGCAGTGAAAAACTTTCAGTGATATTCTTTCATGCAAAAAAGGAAGGTATATCATTCTTGAAATTCACTCACGAAGAAAAATCATACAGCTTTGACGGCAACTCAATCTCCCTCATCGAAGCCCTCAAAGCCCTATCACTTGACAAGAAAGCCATAGCTGCAAAGTTCAACGGTGAAGTTCTCGACCTCAACAGGACAGTAACAAATGACGGCGAAATCTCACCAGTTACGCCCGACACGCCCGAAGGACTCGAAATTATCCGCCACTCAACCGCTCACTTAATGGCTCAGGCAGTTTTGAGACTCTATCCCGGTTCACACTTCGGAGTCGGCCCGGCCATCAAAGACGGTTTCTATTACGATATTGACGCAACTGGAAACATCACCGAAGACGATCTCCCGAAAATCGAAGCCGAAATGAGAAAGATTGCCGGAAAAGGAGAGCCTGTTACACGAGAGGACATGGCCAAGCCTGACGCTCTGAAATTCTTTGCCGATGACCCCTACAAGACCGAGTTAATCAACGATATTGACGCGCCGACAGTCTCAGTCTACAAACAGGGAGAATACGCTGACTTGTGCAGAGGCCCTCACGTTCCGGACGCTAAAGCCCTCCATAACTTCAAGCTCTTGTCGGTCGCCGGAGCTTATTGGCGCGGTGACGAACACAACAAGATGTTGACCAGAATTTACGGTACAGCCTTTGCGACTCCTGACGAACTCAAAGAGTACATTCGCAGAATGGAAGAAGCGAAGCTCCGTGACCACAGGAAGCTCGGAAAAGATTTGGACCTCTTCAGCCTTCACGAGGAAGGGCCCGGCTTCCCGTTCTTCCACCCAAAGGGAATGGCAGTCATGAACACATTGATTGACTTTTGGAGGCGTGAACACGTCAAGAGAGGTTACACGGAAATCAAGACCCCTCAAATTCTTGACCGTGAATTATGGATTCGTTCCGGCCACTGGGATCATTACAGGGAAAATATGTACTTCACCGAAATTGACGAGAAGCCCTACGCTATCAAGCCGATGAACTGTCCGGGAAGTATTCTTGTCTACAAGACACAGCTCCGAAGCTACAGAGACCTGCCGATGAGACTCGCTGAACTCGGCTGCGTCCACCGCCACGAGAGAAGCGGAGTCCTTCACGGCCTCATGAGAGTCAGATGCTTCACTCAGGACGATGCACACACCTACATTACGCCCGAACAGATACGTGATGAAGTCATGAGGATAATGGAGCTTGACAAGTACGTTTACACTGACGTTTTCGGCTTCAAGTACACTGTTGAGCTTTCGACAAGACCTGAAGACTCAATGGGAACTGACGAACAGTGGAACGAGGCCGAGAGCGCATTACGCAGAGCACTTGAGGAGACCGGAACGCCTTACACGATCAATCCGGGCGATGGAGCGTTCTACGGGCCTAAGATTGATTTCCACCTTGAGGACTGTATCGGAAGAACTTGGCAGTGCGGAACTATTCAGCTTGATTTCCAGATGCCCGGACGTTTTGACGTTACGTACATCGGCGAAGACGGAGCTGAACACACGCCGGTGATGCTTCACAGAGTCGTTTTCGGAAGCGTTGAGAGATTCATGGGAATATTGATTGAGCATTACGCAGGGGCTTTCCCGTACTGGCTCGCTCCCGTTCAGGTCAAGATTGTTCCGATTGCCGACACTCACGCCGACTACGCTCGTGAACTTCATGACACTTTCATGAACTGGGGGATTCGTTCGGAAGTTGATTACAGGAGCGAGAAGCTCGGCAGAAAGATTCGTGACGCTCAGATTCAGAAAGTGCCATACATGATAGTCATCGGCGACAAGGAAAAGGAAGCGAAAACTGTCGGAGTGCGTGAACGTTCAAAAGGCGACTTGGGCAGCATGAGCCTTGAAGCGTTCAAAGAATTATTGTCGAAAGAGTTTAACCCGATTAAGTAGGAAAATTTTTCGCCCGTCTTGTTTCGACACAGGGCGGGCATTTTCTTTTATCCCCAAGCCTTAACCGAACGACAGCCCCACCAGTCGCCTATTCTCATTTCACGGTCAACCTCAAGCCCTGACGACCCCATGACCGACAGAAACATTTTGCTCTCAATGTGAGTCATTCCTGAGAATATCGCAAAGCCTTTCGGTTTCAAGACACGTTTGACATCAGGCAGCAATGTTACGTTCGGATTGAGCAGTATATTCGCCGTCAATATGTTGACCTGTCCGCTGAAACCCTTGAGGAGGTCGCCTTCTGACAAGTCAACAACTTTTGTGTTAATACCGTTGAGATTCATGTTGCGCCGTGCCTCCGTCAATGTGTCGGGGTCAATGTCCCTAGCTATCGCTCTTCCTGCTCCGAGCTTCAACGCCGTGATGAATAGTATGCCCGTTCCTGTGCCGACATCAAGAATCGTGTCGCCTGTCCTCACAATTTCCTCAAGCAGTGAGAGAGCGATTTGTGTACTCTCGTGATAACCTGTTCCGAATGCGCTGGCAGGGTAAATATATATCGGCATACGATCCTCAAAGAGCTTCTCATTCTCGTGCCACGGTGCCATGACGACCAGACTTTTTCCGACAGGCAGAGGCGGGAATGATTCGTAATGCTGAGTGTCCCACGCTTGATTCTCAAGTTTGTAGAAACGTGTAATCTCAATTCCGAAAAAATTATCGTCCTCAAGTATAAATTGAAGCTGATAAACTATCTCGTCAATTTCTTTTTGACCGCTGTAACTCGCCCTGAGAAAAAGTCTTTGATTGCCGTAAAAATCTTGTTCAGTGAAAATTTCCGAGCCTATTGCGTCCGTCAATTCTGCTATCGTGCTGAGTCTCTCTTCGTTTTGCGGACGGTTATAGACTGCGTTAGGTACGCTGAGTTCCGCTATCCACCAGAAATTATTGTTCTGCATAAAAATTTTCCCTCGTTTATCTGTTATTGTCCTATATGTTATCATGACAATAGAAATTCAAAGGGGTGATAGCGATGAGGAAATTATCTGTGTTAATACTGCTGATTTTCTGCGGTTCATGTTATGCTGAGACGAGAGCGAGATTTTTATTCATCGGGGACATTATGGTACATGACCAACAGTTAGAGTCAGCGAGGCAAAAGGACGGAACATATAATTTTTCGCCGTCATTCAGAAGGGTTAAGGCACTGCTGAAAAATTCGTTTCTTGTCGGAAATCTTGAGACTGTTTTTGCCGGAACAGGAAAGAAATTGAAATACGCTGGCTTTCCGTTCTTCAACACTCCAGACATTTTCACTGAAAATTTAACTGATGACCTTGAAATTGATCTCCTCAGCCTAGCGAACAATCATATTTTTGACAGAGGCTCACAAGGCGCGAAGAGAACCGCTGAAGTTTTGGACAGTGCCGACATTGCATGGGTAGGACTCGGAGTCGGCGATGTTTTGTCGAATGACGCTGTTCTTCTCGACAACAACGGAATCAAAGCGGCGTTCATCAATCACAGTTACGGGAGCAACGAGCGGCCGAAGTCAAGCGATGTACACCTGAACGTTACGAGGGAGGCCGATATAGTTCAGAGCATGGCCAGAGCGAGAGCGTTGAGTCCTGACGTGATAATAGCGTTGTTCCACTGGGGCAATGAATACCACTATCAACCGAACGTCCACCAGAAGAAAGCGGCTGATACTGCGTTCGACAACGGAGCGAGTCTCATCGTAGGCACACACCCTCATGTGTTACAGCCTGTTGAAGTGAGAGTCAATGACGATGGAACGGTGAAGGCTGTAGCGTGGTCGCTTGGGAATTTCGTTTCTTTTCAGAGGACATTGCCGAGAGAGCGAAGCATGATACTTTCAGCAGAGTTCGTGAAAGATGATGAAGGCGTTACCAGACTCGCGAGTCTCAGTATCGCTCCTCTTTATGTGATTGCTCCGGGCTCAAAGAGAACTGAAGTAACTTACGCCGGAAGCGATGAGACATTGTTGGAGACACTAGACTTTGACGGACTAAGCAAGGAACGTTTGAGGGATTTGCGGAAGATCGGACGTGCCGTGATTGATTTTGTCGGAGCGAGAGAAGAATTTGACGATTACGGATTCAATGTCCTATGGAAGGAAGAGAGCGCAGACGTTCTCCCAAAGAGCCGGAGAAAATCACCGATGTAACAAAAACCGGGACACCGTCAAAGCGTCCCGGCCGTGTTTAATTTTCTACTTTATGAATTTTACCTGCTCGCTTATTTTTGCGACCTGTTCATCTTTCCTCTTGTTGTATTCGATTTTCTTCTCCTCGAAATAATTTCTTCCCTGAGAGTCAATCGACACAATCAACGGGCCGAACTCTTTTACACGGCAGTTCCAGAGCGTCTCGGGCATTCCCAAGTCTCGCCACTCTGCTTTCACGATCTCCTCAACGCACACGGCAGCGACTACGGCGTTACCGGCAGGAATGACGCAGTGTATCGCTCCGAAGTCCTTGCAGGCGTTTGAAGTGTTTTCCTTCATTCCGCCTTTTCCGATAATGACACGGACTCCCGTTATCTTGACGAAATCATACTCGAACTTCTCCATGCGCATTGACGTTGTCGGCCCTACGGAGACCATCTCGAATTTTCCGTTGTCAGGGTCAATAGGTCTGATGATCGGCCCTGCGTGAAGTATAGCGTTGTTGCGAACGTCAACAGGAATCTCCCTGCCTTCTTCAACAACTCTCCTGTGCGCAACATCACGGCATGTCGTCAGGCTTCCCGAAAGATAAACGATGTCGCCGATCTTGATGTCCTTGAGGTCTTCAGCACTTATCGGAGTTACGAGAATTTTTTTGCCGTCTCTGATTTCAACTGACATTAGAACTTCACCCCCGAATGTGATAATACTTCACAGTTGAGATCCTTGTCAAAAATTATATGACCTCTCCTGTGGCTCCAGCACCCTACGTTGACAGCTACGCCGATTGCTGACGGGTGCCTTGCGGTGTTCTCGATGTTCACGCCCATTACGGCGTAATTTCCGCCCATTCCCTGAGGGCCGAGTCCGATTGCGTTGATGCCGTCCTCAAGGAGCTTCTCCATTTTAGCGGCTCTCTCGTTGGGATTATGCGAACCTATCGGACGCATCAGAGCCTTCTTCGAGAGAAGAGCGGCAGTCTCAACGGACGTAGCAACTCCGACTCCGACAAGAAGCGGAGGACATGCGTTGAGTCCGTAAGTGGTCATTCTGTCGAGAACGAATTTTGTTACTCCCTCGTAGCCTTCGCCGGGCATCAAGACCATCGCATAACCAGGAAGAGTGCAGCCGCCTCCGGCCATGTAAGTGTAAATCTCACACTTGTCCGAATGAGGCACTATGTCCCAAAACACTGTCGGAGTACCTTTGCCGACATTCTTGCCTGTGTTGTACTCGTCAAAAGTTTCGACAGAATTGTGGCGTAACGGTGTCTCAAATGTTGCTTTGATTACGGCTTCTTTGAGCAGGGCTTCAAGATCATCGATGAGCGGGAATTTTGTTCCGCATTTTACCCAGAACTGAAGTACTCCAGTGTCCTGACATGAAGGACGGTCAAGTTTTACGGCCAGTTCCTGATTCCTGAACATCGTATCATAGATTACTTTTGCCATAGGGCTGTCTTCTTTCGCACGAAGCTCCTGAAGTTTTGCGATGACATCATCAGGAAGTTTCTTGGCGGTATGCCCGACAAACTTCGCAATCATGTCAGTCATTTTTTCGACCTGAGTCATAAATTTTTTACCCCCTTGAATGAATTGTATATTATGCCGCCGGGAAGAATGGGAAAGCGATCGGCAGTAATATCATGCTTATGATTGTTGCGATTACGATTAACGGAAGTCCTGATTTCACGTAGTCCATGAACGTATAATCACCTGCTCCGACAACCATTGTGTTGGCAGGCATACCGATGGGCGTAGCGTAAGCGCATGAGCCTCCGATGACACACGCCATGAGTACGGCTCTCGGGTCAGCGTTCATGCCCTGAGCGATTGAAAGGCAAATCGGAGCCATGAGAGCTGTAGTTGCCGTATTGCTCATGAAGTTAGTCATTACACAGCAGAGAATGAACACAACGAACGTAAACATTGTCGGCGAAGGATTCTCGCCTAACGCTCCGATTACTTTCTCAGCGATCATACGGCCTGCGCCTGTTTTATCGAGTGCTGTAGCCAGCGAGAGAGTACCGCCGAATAGGAAAATTGTTTTGAGGTCAATAGATTTCAGAGCGTCATCTTCCGAGATTACACCGCAGACTATCAACAGGATAGCACCGACACAGCCGGTAACGCTGAGAGGAATATGAATCTGTTTCTCGAAGATCATTCCGAGAAGAGTCGCAACAAGAATTATGAGCGACAGATTTTTTTTCCACTGAGGAACTGACGAGAAATCTTTCTGAACATCAAAGACTCCTTCAGACTTGGGATCATGATTCGGAAGAAGCCAAAACCCGATCGTTGCGTAGAAAATTATACCGACAGCGAGAATAGGAAGTCCTACGATTGCGTACTCGAAGAAGCCGAAACCTTCAAGACCTGCTTTCGACAGGGTGCTTTGTGCTATCATGTTACCGGGTGCGCCTATTAGGGATAGGTTGCCGCCCATTGCAGCCGCGAAGACTAGGGGCATCAAAAGCCTGGAACGCTTGAACCCTGACTTTGCGGCTATGCCTATCACAACAGGTATTAACACTGCTGCCGTGCCGGTATTCGAAAGAACGCCGCTCATAAGTCCGACGATTGTCATTATTGCGACTATCAGCATTCTTTCTGAGCTTGCGAACTTCGTGACGATTCCGCCGATTTCGTTAGCCATTCCCGTTTCAAACAATGCCCCTCCAACGATGAACATTGCGACAAAGAGAATAACATTACTGTCGATGAAGCCCGAGAACGCCGACTTGACATCAAGAACTCCAGTAACAGCCAGACCGACACAGACGATCATTGCGGTGAGACCGAGAGGAATTTTCTCGGTTACGAACATGATGATTGCGAACACGAGGAAACACAGGGTAATTACTGCTGGACTCATGTTGAACATGAAACCTCCTGACAAATTTTAGATTTAAGATAATGTATCCATAAGTTGAATGAACACAATGATAACTACCAGAGTCAAAATTGTCAATAGGTTTTATGAAAAATCAGCTCGAAATTTTTACTGGTATCGTGTGAGAGTGTCGTTCATGCTGCGGACAATGTGGTCATACATTGCCGTATAAGCTCCTGATGAGTCTCGTTCCTGTAATTTTGAGAAAATATTTTCGTGTTCAGCGTGAGAATTTTTGAAGTATTCCGTTCTTGTCGTCCTCAGTCCGAGAGATAAACCGTTCCATAATTCGGACAGCATGTTCATCAGTCTTGTGTTCTCGGAAGCTGACCAGATATTGTAATGGAATGATTGATTGTAATCGGGATATTTTTCGGGATTTGTCTCCAAAATTTTCCGGGCTTGAACTATGCAGTGTTCGACCCCTTCAAGTGAGGAATTATTCTCACACACAAGCCTGCATGATTCGGCTTCTAGGGCTGCTCTTATCTGGTAATGCTCACGGATATTTTTTTCGTTGAAGCCCAAGACCACTGCCCCGCGATTCTGAGACAGCTCAATCAGTCCGTCACGTGCCAAAATCTGGAACGCCTCCCGAACCGGTGTCGCTGAAATTCCGAGAGCGTGCGCCGTAGCCTCAAGGGTCAGAGTTTCGCCCTGTTTAAGGTTACGGGAGATTATCGCCTCACGGATTGATGAAGCTGCCTGTTCTCGAATCGGCATTAACTTAACGGGTTTAAGGTTCAGCATGTTTAATTCTCCTTTTGTCTTTTCGTATTCGTATCATTTCAGCGGCTAAGGCTTCAGAGTAAACCGCGTAACCTGCCTTCAACATGCTCTGATCTTCGAGCGAAAGTCTTAGGTTTCCGAACACTGCGTCTAGCTTTCTTCCGTCAGAATGTTCAACGGCAAACATCAAGTAAGTTTCAGTGATTATCCTGAGAAATGTTCTGCGTAAAGGCGAGGCGGTATTCTTATACAATGCCCTGTGAAATTCTATCTGACTCAATGTTGAGAGGGACTTCAATTTTTCGGCAGGGAGATTCTTTATCACTTCAAGTTCAAGCAATGACATATCAGAGAATGAATCTTTGACGGCTCTGTCGTTAATGTCTGCTATTTTGACGTGCTGATTGGGCAGCTTCTCAATCAGTCCGTGATATTCGAGAGTAATTAACGCTTCACGTACCGGCATTCTTGAAATTCCGAGACTGTCGGCAAATTCATTCTGGCCTATTTCGCCAGTAATCTCTCCGAACAATATCGCGTCTCTGATGATTTCGGCGGCACTTCCTGATTTATATTTTTTCCTGAGTTCTAATCCTATCATGATGATGTAAATTGTATCCATTATTATGTTTTTTGTAAACAGAAAAAATTTCTCATGAAAAAAGACCTCCCGAAGAAATCGGGAAGCCTTTGCCATTTACAATCCGCTCTTCATCATCTCGTCAATTCTCTCAATCGGGAACGGCGGACACGCTATCGGTTTCACAGCGACTGAGATCAGCTTCAAGGGGTTGTCATCGGGCGCAACGTGATTCGAGCTGAGATGACCGCACCTTCTGCAACGATGTATCACTGCCCATTCGCCATTGTTTCTGACCCATACCCCGATTGCGTCCATTATCCCTCCGCAGTCAGCTTCACGGTCGCCGGGTTCATTGTCGAGGTGAAGACTCGATAAACAGTTCGGACAATGATTCCTGTGTCGTTCGCCGTAAACAGGAGGGTTGACCTTCCAGCCGCATACCTTGCAAGTGAAACCGTCTTCTCGTGGGTGCGTTCTGTACTCTTTGCGCTTGTTCATTATTCGTCCTCCTCAAGTTTTTTGTGTGTACTCTTGGGAGGCCCTGAAGGTGTTACAAACTGCTCAAAGCCTCCCGGCTCGGAACAGTCTTTAGTGTGTAAGTCAAAAAATTTCCTCCTAGTCAAAAATTAGTGTTATTATAAAACAAACTTTCACAAAAGGAGACTTTCGCATTGACACTCGATGAACTATCAGCAGGAAAATCAGCCCTAATTGACACAGTTGGAGGAGAAGGACATTTACGACAGCACCTCCTCGACATGGGCATAATACCCGGCGCAAAAGTCAAAATGATTCGCCCCGCTCCTATGGGAGACCCGTTAGAGTTCAGAATACACGACTATGAATTGACGCTCAGGGCTGCGGACGCTGCAAGAATCACGATAACGCCAGCAAGTGATACAGAGTCGGCCGAAAGATTCATCACCGCTCTTCACAGCATCGAACACCCGGGACTCGGCGAGGAAGGAAAATATCATACTCCCGGCGAGTCTGAACCTCTTCCGGAAGGCACGCTGATGACGTTCGCTCTCGCAGGCAATCAGAACTCCGGCAAAACTACTCTCTTCAATCAGCTCACAGGATCATCGCAGAGAGTCGGAAATTTTCCGGGCGTTACTGTCGACAGAAAAGACGGTGAAATTCGCGGTCATCATGACACTCTCATAACTGACCTTCCCGGAATTTACTCAATGTCTCCGTACAGCAGCGAGGAAATAATTTCGAGGAACTTCATTCTTGACGACAAGCCCAGCGCAATCATCAACATCATTGACGCTACTAACATCGAACGAAATTTATACCTCACTATTCAGCTACTTGAGACGCAGATACCTCTCGTTGTCGCCCTCAACATGATGGACGAGTTCAGCGGTAACGGCGGTACTGTCGACATAAACAGAATGGAGGCGTTATTGGGCGTACCTGTTGTGCCGATTTCAGCGTTGAAGGACGAGGGAGTTGACGAACTTGTCAGACACGCTATCCATATCGCAAAGTATCAGGAAAAGCCGAAGCGTTACGATTTCTGCGGAGAGAATGACCATGACGGAGCCGTTCACCGTGCAATTCACGCAATCTGCCACTTAATCGAAGACCACGCAAAGAGAGCCGGAATCCCTTTACGTTTCGCAGCAAGCAAAGTCATCGAGAATGATCCGTTAATCCTCGAACAGTTACACCTCGAAACTAACGAACTTGAGACGCTCGAACACATAATAATTCAGATGGAACACGAGAGAGGTCTTGACCGTAACGCAGCGATGGCTGACATGAGATTTTCATTCATCAGGAAAGTATGCGATGAATCAGTCGTAAAACCTCAACAGAGCCGTGAACACTTGAGGAGTCAGAAACTCGACAGCATTTTGACAGGAAAATACACGGCCATTCCCTTGTTCATTGCTGTTATGGCTGGAATTTTCTGGCTGACTTTCGAGGTAATCGGCGCGTATCTTCAGGAAATCCTCGAAGGCTGGATTGACATGTTCACCGAATATGCTGACACGTTGCTGACTAATGCCGGAGTCAACGAGGTAATTCACGGACTGATAACGGGCGGAATTTTCGCCGGAATAGGGAGCGTCTTGTCATTCCTTCCGATAATCATAACTCTTTTCTTCTTCCTGTCAGTACTTGAGGACAGCGGTTACACGGCGAGGGTTGCGTTTTTCATGGATAAGCTGTTACGTAAAATAGGGCTCTCAGGGCGGAGCATTGTACCGATGTTAATCGGCTTCGGCTGTACTGTTCCTGCTGTGATGTCAACGAGAACGCTTCCTAGTGAGCGGGACCGAAGAATGACGATATTGCTGACACCGTTCATGAGCTGTACGGCAAAACTTCCGATTTACGCGTTTTTTGTTGACGCATTCTTTCCCGAACACGGCGGACTCATAATGACGGGGCTTTACGTTTTGGGAATATTGATCGGGATTCTTGTTGCTCTGTTGTACAAAGAGACATTGTTTAGAGGGGAAGCAGTGCCGTTTGTTATGGAGCTTCCGAATTACAGACTGCCGGGAGCGAGAAACGTATTCATGCTATTGTGGCAGAAGTCAAAAGATTTCATACAGCGGGCGTTCTCGGTGATATTCATCGCTACTGTGGTTGTGTGGTGTCTTCAGAGCTTTGACTTGCGCTTCAACTTGGCTCCGAACCCTGACCAGAGTATATTGGCGTGGATTGCCGGAATGTTGGTGCCATTGTTCAGTCCTATAGGGCTTGGCGACTGGAGGATATGTACATCACTGATCACGGGGTTCATGGCGAAGGAAAGCGTTGTATCGACACTCGGCGTTCTTTTCGGGAACAATGCAGCCTCGATGATGACATCTGAAACGGCTGCTTCATTGCTTGTGTTCAGCCTGCTTTACACTCCCTGCGTTGCTGCTGTAGCGTCAATACGGCGTGAGATGGGCGGAAAATGGGCTGCTGGCGTTGTGTTGTGGCAGTGTGTCGTAGCGTGGATTGCTGCATGGGTTACACGGGCTGTGATGCTAATGGTGTGAAAGAGCGGAGGAACTCAGCCCCCGCCCTTTTCCCGTTAAAGTGTGTGATACGTTCTTCCGCGTCAGTGTAGACTTTCTCGTCTTCCCGAACGTCCACGATGATAACAAGCATTTCCGTATCTGTGCGAATGAGCTTGTATATGGCACGGAGACCTGCGCCACGTAGTTTAATTTCGAGGCAGTTCGTGAGATTGACACCGCCTTTGTTGCCGAGTTCGATTCCGTAACCGCCTTCACTGCGTGGAAGAGGATTCTTCAGCGTCTTGTCAATAGCTTTGATAACACGTTGTCTTTGGCTTCCGTCAAGTTTTCGCAAATCCTTCCGTGCTTCCGGGATAAATTCCAGTTTCCAGTTCATTCGAGTTCTACGTCCTCCCAGTTTTCTATATCTTCCTGAGTTATGCCAAATTCCCGGTAAATTTCTTCAGCAGGAATCAGCTTTGAGCGGTCGAAATGACTCAAGCGTTCTTGAGCGACTGCCATAAGTTTCATGTCGTCATGGTCAGCCGTCATCATCTCGTACTCATTCATCGGCACTAGGACGCATTCAGGCGTGTTGTGATTCATCACGATGCGAGGGCCGGAGCGTCTGACTTCCGCGAAAATCTCAGCGGCTTTTCCCTCATTGAACGCTGAAAACGGTACTGTCTTGTTTGTTGTCCCTAAAATGTACGTCATATATATCACCTCTTTGTGTTATTCTCTTGCGCCGTATTTGCGGAGTAGGTTGAGTGTGTCGGTTTTGCCTCTCTCCATCGCTCGTATAAAAGCTGTCCTGCCGAAATTGATTGTGCTGGAGAGACTCTTCAAGTTTCCTTGCTTCTTCCTTTTGAGCCTCAGCAGCTCTCAACGCCTCCTCATGACGCTTCTGCTCTAATTCAAGTTCTAACTCTGCTCTGCGTTCAGCCTCTTTCCTGCGCTGTTCTTCAAGGTCTTTAAGCACCTGCTGAATGTCCGTATCAGTCTGCTCTTTCTTTTTGAACAACGCTTTGTACAACCAACCCAGCAACGCAAGCACTAACCCCGCTATAATTTCCTCTCTAGCCTCTCTCAGCCAGTCAATCAAAGTTTCCACGAATCATTTTTCCCCTTTTGCATGAATACACGCAAAATTATACCAGCCGTCAAATTTCTCAAGGCCGATTCTCACTGGACTTCTGGCGTTACCCCTGAGCTAGTACATTATTTCGCTCTCTCTTCAGTGTAGAAGCTGCTGCCTTTCGCGTACATCTCACGGAGTTTAGGCTTCTCGATTTTTCCTGTCGGGTTTCTCGGAACGTCAGCGAAAATTATCTTTCTCGGTCTCTTGTATCTCGGAAGACCTAAGCAGAAATGATTGATCTCTTCTTCAGTGCATGTCATTCCCTTTTTCACTTGAATCACAGCAGCTGCTATCTCTCCGAGTCTCGGTTCAGGAAGTCCGATAACTGCAACGTCATGAATCTTCGGGTGCGTTATCAGGAAGTTCTCAACCTGTACAGGATAAATATTTTCACCGCCCGTTATTACTACGTCTTTCTTTCTGTCAACAAGCCAAACAAATCCGTCCTCGTCCATCATGGCCATGTCGCCCGTGAAAAGCCAGCCGTCCCTCAATGTCTCATGAGTCGCTCCCGGATTGTGGTAGTAACAGAGCATGACTCCCGGACCTTTCACGCAGAGTTC
>CAJODC010000002.1:79366-84988 GCA_905233215.1 uncultured Synergistales bacterium | reverse complement strand
GAGTTCACTTGGTGGACTTCCTCTTTTTATTATCTCTTCATTGACATACTCCCCCCCTTGTCATATAATAATTCACGCAAATTAAATTTTTATGTTGAGGTGATATTTATTATGTCAGAGGAAAAATCAGGAAAAGAACTTAAAGAACTTGCAGGAAGTATTGGCGCAGTAGCAGGGACTGGAGCAGGCATCGGAACTTCTATTGCTGCTATATCTGCTAGCGGTGCTGTTGCCGGAACTTCAGCCGCAGGAATTACTTCAGGATTGGCTGCTATGGGAAGTTTAATCGGCGGAGGAATGTTAGCAGGTGTTTTTGTCGCTGCTGTACCAGCTGTAGTTGGCGGATTCATAGGCTATCAGGTATTCAACAAAGTTTTTGGTAAATAAAAGGTGATGAATTTGATGAATGCTGATGTGCGTGTTGCTCTTGTTTCGAGTATATTATCTCCTACTGTAGCAGCAACACTATTTAGGTTTATGATACCGATTGCAAGGGAGTTTGCCGATCAGCTTTTACTAGAAATGAATTTGTCAGGAATTGTACGTCCATTTGTTTGGCTGGGGGCGGTTGTGTTAGTGATACTGTTTGTGGTGGGTTTATTAGCTTTGCTTTGTCGCTTGATTATACCAAAGCCCAATAAAAAATACTAAAACTGCTTAGGTTAAAAGCGGAAGTTAAGCCCGCGAGCGTCGATGGTACTGTGCGGGGTACGCACGGGAGAGCAGGCCGCTGCCAGTTTAGATTAAGGATTGAGAGAAGTTCGTTTCGTGAATGGACTTCTCTTTTTTGTGTTTGAATACAGCAAAGCATAGAACAGCATTAAATTCGCAGATAAAAAATTTCCCCTCCCGGATTTTTTGAGAGGGGATTTATTTTTTGCCGCTAAAAATACAGCACGTGCTTCACATAATCAGGCCAGTCGAATTTCACCGACTCTTTCAGTACGCAAAACGCCGAACTACCTGAACCGGTTACTCCCCAGCAGTCAGCTCCAGCACGGTCAAACATTCTGAATAGTTCGTTGTACTTCGGGTGCGACTTCATCAATATCTTCAGAAAGTCATTCGGCAAAAGACCAACTCTCTTCCCAGCGTTCGCATGATATATATCACGCGACTCTGTCCGTGCCAGCATTATGTCAACTTCATAGCCCAGCGAGTCAAGTTCCTCGTACGCAGTCTTCGTGTTAGTCTCCCAGTTCGGTATCGCTATCACTCCATGTATGTCGTGCTGCTTTACACGCTCTATGTGATCCCCTATCCCTGACACCATCGCCATGTCAAGCCCTGAGCACAAGAACGGCACGTCAGCTCCTACCTTCGCGGCAACTCTCTCTGCTCCGAACAGTTTCAACACCGCCGCAGCATTGCCCGAACCTGCTCCCAATCCTGAGCCCGGCGGTATGCTCTTGTGTATCTTCACGTTCAGAGGCGGTATCTTGAAGCCTTCTTCACGCGCTATCCTCAAGGCTTTCGTTACAATGTTCTCGCCCTTCAACGGTATGTTGGCGTTCACTATGTCTATTCCAGCCGTTGAGTCAGAAATATACAGAACATCGCCTGACGCTATCTTCTTGAATGTCGATACAAGATTGTGATAGCCGTCAGGTCTCTTGTTCACTACACGCAGCGTTAAATTCAGTTTCGCAAATGTCGGCAGTATTAAACGCATTCAGTCCATCCGAACGGGTCAGGACGTTTCCCCCACTGTATTCCCGTAAGCTCATCATACAATTTCTGCGCAACTTCACCGATCTCAAAGTTGTTGACCGTGTACTTATTCCCGTTGTAGAAAAGTTCTCCGATAGGCGAAATTACCGCCGCCGTTCCCGTTCCGAATGCCTCCTCAAGTTTTCCGCTCTCAGCTGCCCCGATAAGTTCATCAACGCTCAGTAATCTCTCTTCGGCAGGAATGCCCCAATGTTTCAGAACTTCAAGGCACGATTTACGGGTTATTCCGCCAAGTATAGATCCGTTTTCGAGTGAAGGCGTTACGACTGTGCCGTCAATTTTGAACATGACGTTCATCGCTCCGACTTCCTCGATGTATTTCCTGTGAACTCCGTCAAGCCACAACACCTGCGAATATCCCTTCTCCATCGCTCGGTCGCCTGCCCTGTTGCTCGCTGCGTAGTTTCCTCCGCACTTCGTGTAACCTGTTCCGCCTCTCACGGCTCTAACGTCTTCGGTCTCAAGCATAATTTTCACCGGCTTGATGCCCTCAGCGAAGTAGCTCGCACTCGGTGAAAGTATCACCACGAAAATCGCCTTGTGTATTCCGTGCAGTGCAAGTTCTTCATCGGTCGCAAAAATAAACGGACGAATATACAGTGATGTTCCCTCGCTTGACGGTACCCATGACGAGTCGACCTTGACAAGTTCCCGGACTGCCTCAAGGAAAATTTCGTTCGGCACTTCGGGAAGTCCGATTCTCTCGGCTGATATGTTGATGCGTTTGGCGTTCTCCATCGGCCGGAAAAGATGAATGCTTCCGTCCTTCCAGCGGTACGCCTTCATTCCCTCGAACACCGTGTTGGCGTACTGTATCCCATCGCCCGACGGCATGAGCGATAATGGGCCGTAGGGGATTATTCTTGGGTTGTGCCATTTCTTGTCGTCTGTGTAGTCCATCATGAACATGTGATCCGTGAAGACTTTTCCGAAACCTAACTCATTTTCCGGCGGCATTGTTCCCGGATGCGGATTCTTTGTGATACTAATCTGCATGAAAATTTGCTCCTTCGTATGATTTCGTGAATATTATAATGCTAATTCATCTCTTCGATGTAATGAATATAATCAAGTGAGCGCAGTGCCTCTATTATATCGCTGTGTTTCTTGTATCGCTTGAAATCCCTCTCGCTTATCGTCATTGATACCGAGTAAACGCTGAGTCCCGAATTGGCGTAAGCAGGATTGGACTCTATGTCGTCAATCTTCATGTCAAGTTTGCGTATCGTCATGACAAAATCCTGAAGGTTGTAGCTGTTCTTCAGTTCTAAGTGAAGCTCAAAATGATTCGATCTGTCCTTCAATATCGTCTCAATCGCTGGCAGCTGCGATATACAGAATATCAGCGCAGCAAACGAGACAAGTGCTATCGTGTAGAGTCCTCCGCCTATGGCAAGTCCGATTATTCCGCAGGACCACAGCCCCGCAGATGTCGTCAAGCCTTTGATCTGGCCTTTGGAGCTGAATAATATCGAGTTTCCGCTCAACATTGCTGACGATACTACAGAGGCTGCCGAGATTATCGGAATGTTTCTGGGACTGACCGCCATTATGCACGTGTCGAGCATGGCCGATATTGTTCCAGCCATCGACACAACAATGAATGTACGCAAGCCAGCCGAATGTCTCTTGCTTGAACGTTCACAGCCGACAAGTGAAGCAAGTATTATCGCTGTAATTATTCTGAATGTTACCGAGTAAAAATTTATGCCTTGCGACCATGTGCCAAGCGTTTGAGCTATAGGGTCGTTGAGAAAAGGATCGGGCATCACAAATTTACCTCCATGAATTTTTTTGCTGACTGAAAATTATATCAACACTTCACAGGAAATTTTGTATTATTGACTCTTCCTTTTCTGAGAATTTTGGACTAATATATTTCATGTCCAGTTTGTACAACATTCATCAAAGGAGAATAAAAATGACCCTGAAAGATTATGAATTTTGGTTTGTTGTCGGAAGCCAGTACCTTTACGGCCCCGAAGTTCTTGAGACAGTCGCAAAACGAGCGCAGGAAATGACCGACACCCTCAACGCTTCCGGCAAACTTCCCTGCAAAATCATCTACAAAGTAACCGCTAAGACCAACGCAGAAATCACTGACGTTATCCGAGACGCTAACCATGACACAAAGTGCGCCGGAATCATCACGTGGTGTCACACCTTCAGCCCCTCTAAAATGTGGATCAACGGCCTCGCAAGCCTCCAGAAAGCATGGTGTCATTTCGCCACTCAGTACAACCGCGAAATCCCTAATGACGAAATCGACATGGACTTCATGAACCTCAATCAGGCAGCTCACGGCGACAGGGAACACGGTTTCATCGGCGCAAGATTACGCGCTCCACGCAAAATCATCGCTGGCTTCTGGCAGGACGCTGACGTTCAGGAGAGACTCGGCAAGTGGATGAGATCGGCAGCAGGCGCAGAGTTCTCGAAGTCCCTAAAAGTTATGCGCTTCGGCGACAACATGCGTGAAGTTGCAGTAACAGAAGGCGACAAAGTAGAAGTCCAAGCGAAACTCGGCTGGCAGGTCAACACATGGCCGGTCGGACAACTTGTTGACACTATGAACGCCGTAACAGATTCAGAAGTTGACGCTCTCATGAAAGAGTATGAGTCGCTTTACGACATCGCAACCGATAACATCGAGGCAGTACGTTATCAGGCACGTGAAGAAATCGCAATCAAAAAGATGCTTGATGACGAAGGCTGCAAGGCGTTCTCAAACACTTTCCAAGACCTTTACGGAATGAGACAGTTACCGGGAATCGCAACTCAGCACTTACTCGCTACAGGTTACGGCTACGGTGCTGAAGGCGACTGGAAAGTTGCGGCCATGACATCAATCATCAAGTTCATGACACAGGGTCTCAAGGGCGGAAGCGCATTCATGGAGGATTACACGTATCACCTCGTGCCGGGAAGCGAATACAGTCTCGGAGCGCACATGCTGGAAGTCTGCCCGTCAGTTGCGGCAGGAAGACCGAGAATCGAAGTTCACCCTCTCGGAATCGGCGGTAAAGAAGACCCTGCACGACTCGTTTTTGAAGGCCATGAAGGTAAAGCGGTCGCCGTGAGTCTCGTTGACATGGGCGGAAGACTTAGACTCATTTGTCAGGATATTGAATGCGTCAAGCCGATAATGCCTATGCCGAATTTACCTGTTGCACGTGTAATGTGGCGTTCAATGCCAAATCTTAAAACAGGCTTAGAGTGCTGGATACTCGCTGGCGGTGCGCATCATACCGTTTTGAGCTATGACGCTGACGCAGAAATGATGAGGGACTGGGCGAGAATGATGGATATTGAGTTCGTCAGAATCAGCAAGGACACAACAACCGAGAGCCTCGAAAAAGATTTATTCCTCTGTGAATTACGCGAAGAAGTTTACCGCGCTAATATGGAACTCCCTGAACGGGGCTTAGTCGTCTACACTTGGGGCAACGTTTCAGGAATCGACCGTGAGAAGGGACTTGTCGTCATCAAGCCGTCAGGAGTCGAATACGATGACTTATCGCCCGACAATCTCGTTATCGTTGACATGAACTGCAACGTTGTCGAGGGCAAAATGAATCCTTCGTCAGACACAAAAACACATGTCGAACTCTACAAATCATTCTCCGAGATCGGCGGAATAGTCCACACACACAGCCCTCACGCTGTAGGCTGGGCGCAGGCTGGCAAAGATATTCCCTGCTACGGAACGACTCAGGCCGATTACTTTTACGGCTCTGTACCATGCACGAGGAATTTAACGGCTCAGGAAGTCGAAGAGGATTACGAGCTGAACACGGGTAAAGTTATCGCCGAGACTTTCGCCGGACGAAAACTTGATCCCCTTGCTGTTCCGGGCGTAATCTGCAAGTCTCACGGGCCTTTCACGTGGGG
>CAJODC010000002.1:9919-79323 GCA_905233215.1 uncultured Synergistales bacterium | reverse complement strand
CAGCTCCACAATACGTTCTCGACAAGCACTATTTACGCAAGCACGGCCCTAACGCTTATTACGGTCAAGGAAATTAGAACGTGAACAAAAATCCCCCCACGAAAATGACGGGGGGATTCTTTTTGAGGTGTTGTTAGTACAGTTAAAGAGTCCTTCCGAAAAATTCTTTCAGCTTTGAGATTTCCTGCTCAACAAATTCGGGCTTCCAGTAAGTTTCGATATGATGCGCTCCCTGAACGAGGAATAATTCTTTGTCGTCAGTGCCTGTTGCCTTCTCGATGGCATCTTCAGACATGTAGAGGGAGTCGGCAAGGCTTCCGGCCATCATCAGCAATGGTACGTTAATGAGCTTAATGTTGTCGCTGACATCGAACGGCATCAACTCGATTAGGCTTGAACGTGTGTACTCAAATGTTGAGTTAGGGTGTCTGTGAGTCCTTCCGTAATACTGCATTCCCTCGCGGTAAAGGTCATTAGTGATAGCGGCAATCGACTCGTCAGTGAGAGCGTCAAAATCAACCGTACCCGCCGGGATAATTTCTCCCCTCTCAACCTGAACGGCTCTCGCTTCCGAAGCCTGTTTGAGTCTTTCCTGAACGTCCCTAACCTGCTGGCTCATGTAACCTTCACGCCTTACACGCCCGCTGTTGAACATGCTCAAGACCGCTACTGCTTTCGCTCTTTTCTCGGACTTTGCGGCGTTGAGGGTATAGCCTGCGCCTCCGCAGATTCCGAGAAGGCCGATTCTGTTTTTGTCGACACCGGGATAGACGCTCAGAACGTCAACCATTCCGTGAATGTCCTCAGTCCTGAAGAACGGAATATCAGTGTGTCTCGGTGAGCCTCCGCTTTCACCCTGAAACGCTGCGTCAGCGGCAATGGTGATGTAACCTGCCTCAGCTAATTTTTGAGCGAACAGCCCGGCAACCTGCTCTTTGACTCCGCCGTTAGGGTGCGCCACAGTTATGGCAGGATATTTTTTTGACGGCTCATAACCGGCTGGAGTGTAGAGATTTGCGGCGATGGTTATTCCGTTAAGCTCGTAAGCGATTGGGTGAATGTTGACTTTACCGTGAACATTCTCGGTTATCGCTCCGGCGTAAACAAGTCCCCAAGCGTTTGAGTTGTGAGTTTTCGGCTGCCTTTCGGTGAATGATGACGCTGGCTTCATGTCGGCGAATGATGAACCGCAAGCAAACATCATGATGAACAGTGCTAAAAGTAACCTCATTGTACAAAAATCCTCCTTCATTGGATTGAACAAAAGGAGTATAGAAAGCGGCAGTTGCTATCGGTCAAGAGTCAGCGCACGAACAAGGAAGCAAGTTGCTGAAATATTCTCTTTTCCCCGAAAGAACTTCATCATAAAATTTCTGTTTACTGTCAATATAAGCCGCTGATTTTTCGAGTTCCTCAATTTGTGAAAGCAGTACGGCTTTTCTACGTTCGAGAATGATTTTGCGTTCGGGAATCGATTCCGTGCCTTTGAGACAGAGATTCATGTATTCTTTCATGTCGGCGATAGTCATTCCGCATTTCTTGAGACATTGAAGACTTTTTATCCACGCTATATCACGCTCATCGAATATTCTCCTGTTGAGCTTGTCTCGCTTGACGTTGGGAACAAGTCCCTCATTGCAGTAGAATTTGAGTCCGTGATAAGTCATTCCCGTTTCCCTGCAAGCCTGCATCATCGTTACTACTCCTTGACCGTGATTAACTGTCGGTTATTATAATCATATCATTTCACAAAACAGGAGGTTCAAATTATGAAGAAACTTTTAGCGGCGTTACTGCTGTCGGTGTTTCTCACGGTCCCGGCAGTTTCAGCAGCTCCCCTAGTGATACTCAAGCAGGGCGTGTTCTCGTCTGGCGGAACGGTAACAGCACCGCTTCCCGGAGATTTCAACGTCTCGGAAAACTGGCTCGACTTCTCACGAGCAGGAAACACATCACACGTTGACCACGCAAACACCTTCTACCAGATTCCAGACGGCGAAAACTCAACACCGATCGTCTACCTTCACGGTTACGGTCAGACACGAACGGGCTGGCAGTCCACACCAGACGGCTGAGAAGGCTGGAGCGATATTTTCCTGAGAAAGGGAAGAGCTGCTTTCCTCGTTGACCAGCCTCGAAGGGGTGAAGCAGGAAATACCGTTCAAGTCATCAGCGGTGAACAGGATACACGCTCAAACGGTACCGAGTTCAACCCCGGCGATCAGGCATGGTACACACATTTCAGGATAGGGCGTGGAACTCCTAACCGTTACGAGGGCAGTCAGTTTCCGGCAGGCGGTGAGGCGTTAAATCAATTCTTGCGACAGATGACTCCAAGCACGGGAAATTATGACGTTGAAGTTTTCGGAAAAGCTCTTTCCGCCGTTCTCGCTGACGTTAAGAAGATGACCGGCAAAAAAGCCGTGTATATCACTCACTCACAAGGCGGTCGAGTCGGCTGGCAGACTGACACAGAGAACATCGCCGCAATCGTTGCCATTGAGCCGGGATTCGCTCCTGAAGTCGGAAGCGATAACTACAAGAAATTTGTCGCAGCAAAGATACCGATGATATTCTACTTCGGAGACTACATCGAGAACGGCCCGGACGACATCAAGAGTACTGCGTTCTGGAAGAGTGTTCTTGACCAGTGCAGGGACTTCGCTAAACATTACAATGCTGACGGCGGTGACGCAACTGTAGTGTGTCTTCCTGACGAGGGCATGACAGGCAACAGCCATTTCATGTTTCAGGAGCTGAACAATGACAAGATAGCCGAACACATAGAGTCCTGGCTTAAATCAAGGGGGTTATAGTGATGAGAAAAAATATTTTTGCGATCGTTATTATTGCTGTAATGTCAGCGTTTCCGACCTATGCTGAGATTCTCGCAGGTTCGGGAATTGCTGTTGTTGACGTTGAAGGCGGAAAACTTCAGGGATATATCCGTAACGGAATTTTCACGTATCACGGAGTCCCTTACGCTGAAGCCGAACCCTTCATGCCGCCGACTAAGCTCAAGGCTTGGGACGGTGTGAGAATGGCCGTAACCTACGGCGCACAGTCTCCGCAGGGAACATCAAGAGCTGAAGACATGTTCCCGAATCATTGGTACTGGCCTCACTGGGAGCCTCGCAATCAGCCTCAGAGCAACAACTGTCAGAATCTCAACATCTGGACACCTGGACTCGATGACGCTAAACGCCCCGTAATGGTATGGCTTCACGGCGGCGGCTTCATGGCCGGGTCAGCTAATGTTGAAGATATCTATGACGGTGAGAACTTAGCGAGAACCGGCGATGTTGTTGTCGTTTCGGTCAACCATAGATTGAACGTCTTGGGATTTCTTGACCTTTCAGCGTACGGAGAGGAATACAAATATTCCGGCAATCTCGGAATGCTTGACATCGTAGCTTCTCTAGAATGGGTGAAGGAAAATATTTCAGCGTTCGGAGGCAACCCCGATAACGTTACATTGTTCGGACAGTCAGGAGGAGGCGCGAAGATTTTAACGTTAATGGCCATGCCGAAAGCAAATGGACTCTTCCACAAAGCAATCGAGCAGAGCGGAGCGGTAAACCTCATGGGCATAACTCTCCCCCGTCAGAACGCAACAAGGAAAGTCGCTGAACTCACGCTCAAGAACTTAGGCATCACGGACGTTAAAGACCTGAAGAATGTACCTTACGAAAAACTGAGTGACGCAGCAGCAAAGGCAATGTCTCAGGCAATTTCTGAAGGCTCGGAGATATTCTCATGGTCTCCTGTTGTTGACGGTGAATGTGTCATCGCCGACCCTGTAGCAGGCGGTTTCACTGAACAGTCAAAGAACATTCCCATGATGGCAGGAAGTGCGCTCAATGAATGGGTAACGATGCCTCTGCTTGCTGACATGGCACGGACTCAGAGCGACAACAAAAATTTCTGGACTGATGAGCAGGTAAAAGCTAAACTCACGGAAAAATACGGAGCAAAAGCTGACGATGTCGTAAAAGCATTCCTCAAAGCATACCCGTACAAGAAAGCGGCAGATGCTTTGTACGTTGACACAAGGCTGAGACTCGGAGCGATAAGAACGCTTAACGCTAAGGCAGAACAGAACGGCGCACCCGTTTACGCTTATGTTTTCACGTGGGAGACTCCGATAATGGGAGGCTTTGCGATGGCTTATCACTGCTCTGAACTTCCGTTCGTGTTCAACAATGTATCACTGTCTGAGATGGCTACAGGAGGCGGCGAAAAGGCTCAGGCTTTGGCGGACAAGGTGAGTCATGCTTGGGTTGAGTTCGCTAGAAGCGGCAATCCCGGTTGGGAAGCGTACACTCTTGACGGAGGAGCAACGATGTTGTTTGACGATGAGCCGACAGTGAGTCATCACCATGACGATGAACTGATGAGGATTTTGAGTGCCAAGTAAAAAATTCTGGGAGTCCCGTCAAAACTAACAGCACTCCCTCGAATAATCACTCAGCATGAAAAACCGTACTCAATGAAATAACTTTTGGGCTGTCCTGCCTTGATTACGCAATCAGGGAAGGACTGTTCATTTATTGCGTTCGGGTACTGCTGGCACTCAAGAGCGAATCCGTCAAAACTGTTGTAGACCGCTCCATTCTTCCCGTGAACATGGCCGATCTGATTCCCTGTGTAGAATTGCAGAGCAGGCATGTCGCTTTTCACCGTCAATGTGATTCCCGTAACATCTCCTGTAGCTCTCGCTTCGTTGCCAACAAAGCAATGGTCATAGCCTCCGATGGCCTTGATGATTTCGGGCGAATAAGCCGTGAGACCGTCAATAATTTTTTTGCCCTCACGAAAATCAAACGGCGTTCCCTCAACATCAACAGCAGGCGCAAGAGCGAGTAATTCATCATCAGCACGGCAATATTTTTTGGCGTTGATTTTGACGAAGTGATTCAGAATTGTTCCGTGTCCATGACCGTTCAAGTTGAAGTAATTGTGATTGGTGATGCTCGCTGGCGTGTCCTTGTCGCAAACATAATCGTATCTCATCGTCAGTCTTCCGTCATTGAACGACACTGTTACTTTCAGCGTGAAGTTACCCGGAAATCCCTCGTCAAGATCAGGACTGTTCAGCGTGAAAATAACTTCGTCATTCTCGCATCGTGAGTCAAAAACTTTCTTGCTGAATCCGTTGAAGCCTCCGTGTAATGTGTTGTTACCGTCATTCTTCGGCAAGTGATACGTTACTCCGTTGAGCGTGAACTTTCCTCCGGCGATTCTGTTGGCGTAGCGTCCTATAGTAAAACCGAAATTGCACTTATCGTTCACATATTCCTCAAGAGAGTCATAACCGAGCGCGACATCGTGAAGCCTTCCGTCTTTGCCGAGAACGTTAATCTCAAGAATCGCACAGCCGTATTCAGACATGACAACGCTTTGACCCTTCGAGTCTGTGAGAGTGTAATTAAAAACTTTTTGACCGCTCGACAGAACGCCGAACAAACTTTTTTCCGTCATAAAAAAATTCAGCCTCCTTACAAATTGAAATTTTCACAAGTTTGGTGTAGCATTCAGACATTTCAATTATACAAATTTTACGCATGGAGGGAAATTTTCTTATGAAGAAAGTTTTTTGTTTCACCGTTTTGCTTGCGTTGCTTGTCGGCGTTTCGGCTGCCAGCGCGAAGGACGTTGTGATCGCCTTCTCACAGATCGGTCAGGAATCAGACTGGCGCACTGCCAACACTGACGATTTGCGTTCGGCAATCGAGAATCACCCGGGCTGGAAACTCGTCTACGATGACGGCCAGCAGAAGCAGGAGAATCAGATTAAGGCTCTCCGAAATTTCATCACGCAGAATGTTGACTACATACTCTTCACGGGCGTTGTCTCAACAGGCTGGGACGAAGTTTTGAAGGAAGTCAACGAAGCTGAAATCCCTCTGCTTTTAATCGACAGGCTTCCCGACTGCGCAGACAAGATTGACTATGTTGCTGCGTTCGGCGGTGATTTCGTCGAAGAAGGCAGAAGGCAGGTCGCTTGGGCAGGCGAGTACCTCAAGAAAGCCGGTCGCGGTGATGAAGATGTCAACATCGTAATCATGGAAGGCACAACAGGCGCATCGGCTCAGACGGGACGCACTGAAGGGAACCTGAAGGCACTGAAAGAATATCCGCATTTGAAGCTTGTCGGTCAGCAGTCAGGAAACTTCACAAGGGCTGAGGGTCAGGCAGTAATGGAAAGCTGGCTGAAGTCGATTCCGAAAATTGATGTACTCATCGCTCAGAATGATGACATGGCACTCGGCGCGATTGACGCAATCAAAGCAGCCGGAAAAGTTCCCGGAAAGGACATTATCATTGTCGGCTGTGACTCGGTCAAAGCAGCTTTTGACGCAATCGTTGCGGGCGAAATGAATTGTACGGTTGAATGCACTCCGCTTTACGGCGCGTTTGTTGTTCCCACGATTGAAGCACTTGAACGCGGCGAGAAGTTCGACAAAACAGTTGTTCACCCTGAAGAGGGCGTATTCGACATGGACGGCGGAGTCGATTTAGGTTCAGTGAAGTCAGTGAAAGCCGCTGACGTTATTTCACAGCGCAGGTACTAATTCATCATTCAGGAGGAAAAAAAATCATGAAAAGAAAGTTAATCGCTTCAATTCTTGCGGTCTCGATGATTTTCGGGACAGCTCCGGCAGTTTTCGCAGCACCGATGAAAATCGGAATCTCCATTTGGTCATCAACTGACACTCTCGGCAGTGAGTGCAAAAGAATGATTGACGCAGCAGCGAAGGCACTCGGCGTTGAGACTCAGTGGGTCGATCAGGCTCATATCTCTGAGCAGGTTACATCAAGCGCGGAAACTCTCGCCCTTGCCGGCTGCGACGGTATGATCATCTGCAACAGTGCAAGCGCGGAAATGGGCTCAGTCATCAAGACATGCGATGAGAATGAAGTGTATGTAGCTCAGTTCTTCAGAGTGATTGACAAAGACGCTAACCCTGACGAATACAAGCAGGCATGTGAGTCAAAGTACTATGTCGGAGCAGTCCACGAGTCAGAGTTCGACAACGGCAAAAACCTCGTTCTCATTCTCGCAGGTCAGAAGGGCTGCAGAAAAATCGGTCTCGAAGGCTGGGAACCCGGCGATGCTACGTTCTTGGGACGCTGGGCAGGCTACAAGGCCGGTGTTGAGACATGGAACGCTGAACACCCTGATGACAAAGTAGTACTGCTTGATCCTCAGTACGGACGCACAACCACCGACACGGGACGCGCGACAGCCGAAGCGATCATTGACGCTAACCCGGACATTGACGCTCTCATCGTGGCAGGCGGCGGCGGGGATACTCTTCTCGGAGCAATCGCGGCAATCGAAGCAAAAGGTCTCACAGGCAAAATCGCTGTAGTATCGACCGACTTCCTTCCCGACCTTGACGCAAAACTCAAGAGCGGTGCAATGGCGGCCGAGTCTGGCGGACATTACGCAGACCCCTTCTTCGCGTTCCTGATGGTCTACAACACGATTCGCGGAAAGTTCGCGGCAAGTACTGACGGCTTCCACGATATGGTCTTCCCGTACATGTATGTTGCCTCCCCTGAGGACTACGAGAAATACGCAAAATTCTTCACGGGCGATCAGCTTCCCTACAACGAGGAAGAAATCAAAGCGCTTGCCGAACTCAGCTATGACGAGTTAGCAGCAGCCTGTGCAAAACTTTCGGTTGAAGACGTTGTATCGCGTCATTCAAAGTAGTGATGTCATAAATTGATGGGGTCGGACACGATTCCGGCCTCATTTTTTTTGCATAATAAAGGAGTGTTAACTCATGGGCAAAAGTTTCAGGAACAGTAAATTTTTCGGCTTCATGATTCTGGCCGTTATGGTTCTGTTCTTTTACGCGGTATTCAAATTCCTTTCACCGTCAAATTTCGGAAGCCCCGCAAATCTTTTCTCGTATTTCCAGTCATCAATCATTTATTCCGTAGGCGGCTGCGGTTTATATTTCATTGTTGTTATGGGACTGTTTGACTTCGCTGTCGGCGCGAATATCGTTTTGTCGTCAATAGTCGGTGTCATACTGTCCGAAAAATTCGGTTACGCCGGTTTCATCGTTGGCTGTCTCGGCTGCGGAACGCTGATAGGAATCATAATCGGAATGCTTTATAACCGTCTCAACGTTCCGTCAATGATCGTTACTGTCGGAATAATGCTGATTCTTGAGAGCGTTGCGGTTTTTGCGGCAGGAGGCGTAAAACAGACGTTAGCTCCGGAATTGAGATTCTTTTCGGGCGCACCGGGCAATATTATTCTTGCCTTCCTCGCGTTTGCTCTAATGTGGTTTATCTTGAATTACACAAGAATCGGCACTTACTGCAACGCAATCGGAAGCAACGAATTTACAGCAAAGAACATGGGAATTGATGTCAAAAAATATAAGCTCATAGGCTTTGCTCTGCTTCACTTTTTTGTCGGCATCATGGCAATTTTGACCGTCTCTTACGGAACAACAATGACGGCGTTAACGGGCATGTCGACAATGAGCAGGAACTTTCAGCCTCTAATGGGTACGTTCTTCGGAGTTGCTTTCAGGAAATACGGCAACCCGATAAGCGCGATAGTCATCGGAGAGTTTATCATCGCAATAATTTTCAACGGCTTTGTTGCTTTAGGCGCACCGACAACTATTCAGAACGTTGTTACAGGCGCCGCGCTTCTTGCGATTGTTACATTGACGGCACGCGGCGGACGAGGTTCCGTCATCAAGTAGAAAGGGTGATTGATTATGAGCGTATTACTCAAAGCAGAACACATTGATAAACGTTTCGGAATCACTCACGCCGTGAACGATGTGAGCATTGATGTTTCAGCAGGAGAAATCAGAGCGTTAATCGGCGAAAACGGTTCGGGCAAATCGACATTCTGTCAAATGCTGTGCGGAATTTACACAATCGGCGGAGGCACTTTCACTCTTGACGGTCAAGTCGTCAACGTCAAAAATCAGGTTGAAGCCAACAAGCTCGGAGTGTCAATAATCGTTCAGGAAATGGGAACTCTTTCCGGTCTCACCGTTGCTGAAAATATTTTCTTGGGACATGAAGAGCCATTCATGAGTCACGGCATCAAGAACACAAGAGCGATGATCCGTGAAGGCCAGAAACTTCTTGACGCTTACGGCTTCAACAGCATAAGGGCAGGAGCGATGATTGACAGCTATAACTTTGAGGACAGAAAGTTAGTGGAAATCGTCAAGGCAACTTACATGAAGCCGAAAATTTTGATAGTTGACGAAACTACAACGGCATTGTCCCAGAACGGAAGACTCGAACTGTACAAGATAATGGACTCGGTGAAGGCTGACGGACGCAGCGTAATATTCATCAGCCATGACCTTAACGAAATATTGACGCACTGCGACACAATCAGCATTCTCAGAGACGGCGAATACATCGACACCGTGAAGGCCAGCGAAATTGACGAGGACGGATTGAAACGCTTAATGGTCGGGCGTGAAATCGGGAGTGCCTACTACAGGACAGACTACGGGAAAGCAATATCCCCCGAAGTTGTACTCAGCGTCAAAAATGTTACCGTGCCCGGGCAGATTGAGAACATCAGCTTTGACCTTCACAGGGGCGAGATACTCGGTTTCGGCGGTCTAAGCGAATGCGGAATGCACGAGGTCGGAAAAGCCGTGTTCGGTGCTTCTCTTGACAGGTCAGGGACTGTAACGCTCTCTGACGGTACAGCAATCAATGACATTCCGTCAGCAGTCAAGCACTCGATAGCTTACGCCTCGAAGGACCGCGACAACGAGTCAATAATCCTCAACGAGTCGATCAGAAATAATATCGTTCTGCCTTCTCTTGATGACCTTGCGGAGTCTCACTTGCTGAAGGCCGGTAAGCTGAATCATTTTGCTCAGGAGTACGCCGAAAAAATGCAGACGAAAATGCAGGGCATTCATCAACTCGTCAGCGACCTGTCAGGCGGAAACAAACAAAAAGTCGTATTGGCTCGATGGCTGGGAAAGGGGAGCGATATTCTCGTTCTCGACTCGCCGACAAGAGGCATTGACGTAAAAGTCAAGCAGGCAATTTACGCACTCATGCAGGAGTTAACGGCGCAGGGAAAATCTATCATCATGATTAGCGAGGAAATCCCGGAATTATTGGGAATGTCGGACAGAATACTAATCATGAAGGACGGAAAGATTAACGGGGAATTTATGCGCAGCGAGTCTCTCAGTGAAGAGGACTTAATCGCAAAAATGGTATAGGCAGGTGAAAATTATGGCTAAAAATGATGAAATGAGACCGTCAATTCTTGATAGTGATACGTTCAAAGGGCTTCTGCCGTTTATCGGCCTCGTTGTGATACTCGGTGTGATGTATTGGCTTACTGACGGAAGAATTATGCAGCCGAAAAGACTGCGCCTCCTTCTTTCACAGGTTTATTACCCTATGATAGTTGCTACGGGCGTTTTCTTCGTTATGACTCTCGGCTCGATTGATTTCACAGAGGGCTCTACGCTCGGCGTTGCTTCAATCGTGATTTCACAGCTTTCATTTTATTCAATTCCTCTTGCGGTTGTCGGAGGAATTTTGACGGGAGCTGCTATCGGTGCCGTAAATGGATTTTTCCACGTGAGATTCAGGTTACAGAGCTTCATTGTTACGATCTGCACAATGTATTTATTTAGGGGCGTGTGCGCTTACTTCACGACTGAAACGGCTGTACCTGCTTCAGCGGCTATTAAGGCACTCGACAGCGACAACCTGAAAATCGGGATAACCCTTGCGGTGCTTATCGTTGCGTTTTTCCTGTTCAAGTTCACGAGAATCGGCAATGATGTCAAGGCTACAGGCTCAGGAGAAACGGCCGCGAGATTCTCAGGCGTTAGGACTGACAGAGTGAAATTTTTTGCGTTCGTTGCTGCCGGTGCTTTGACGGGTCTTGCAGCTTTCGTCAACGTAATCAAAGTAGGCTCAATCACTTCAACAGCAGGGAATCAGCTTGAGACACAGATTCTAATCTCTCTCGTACTCGGAGGCCTTCCGATAACGGGCGGTTCAAAAGTCAGATTCTCTAATATCGTTGTCGGAACTTTGATGTATACAGTTTTGAATAACGGACTGGTCATGCTCGGTTACGACTCGGCGACACAGCAGTTAATCAAGGGCGTTGTATTCCTGATTTTCGTAGCTCTCACGATTGACAGAAAAGCACTGAAAGTCATCAAATAAGGAGTGAGTATAATGCCGGGAAAAAATATTCTTGAAATGAGGGGTATAACGATTCAATTTCCGGGCGTTAAGGCTCTTGACGGTGTTGACTTTACGCTGAGAGAAGGTGAAATTCATTCGCTTCTCGGCGAAAACGGCGCAGGAAAATCTACCCTAATCAAGTGCATCACAGGTGTAAACAAAAAAGACTCGGGCACTATTCTTCTTGACGGCCATGAAATTAACCCTTCAGGACCTAACGAGGCGATGTCTCTTGGAATTTCGACAGTCTTTCAGGAAGTGAATCTATGCCCGAATCTGAGCGTTGCGGAAAATATTTTTGTCGGCCGTCAGCCCATGAAGCACGGCGGAATCGATTGGAACGAAATCAACAAGAGAGCCGAAGAATTGATGAATCGTTTTCATCTTGACATTGACGTTACGCGCCCTCTGTCTTATTACTCGACAGCAATTCAGCAGATGACATCAATAGCAAGAGCCGTTGACGTTCAAGCGAAAGTGTTGATACTCGATGAGCCGACAAGCTCCCTTGATGAAAACGAAGTGCAGCTGCTTTTCAGCGTCATGAGAGAGTTAAAAGCGTCAGGAATGGGAATAATTTTCATCACTCACTTTCTTGATCAGATTTACGCCGTTTCTGACAGAATGACGATTTTGCGCAACGGTCATCTTATCGGCACTTACAATATTGACGAACTCGGAAAGGTTGAGCTTGTAACAAAAATGGTCGGAAAGGACATGGACGTTATATTCAGCCTCAAACGCGCTGAAGTTTCGCCCGATGCCCCCGTCATGCTGAAGGCTGAACATATCGGCGACGGCTCAAAAATTGATGACATCTCCTTGACTGTAAAGAGAGGGGAACTTGTCGGCTTCGCCGGGCTTTTGGGGAGCGGAAGAACTGAGACGGCTGAAATGCTTTTCGGAGCGGTCAAAACTGTTAAGGGCGATATATATCTTGACGGTGAAAAAATCGAAATCAAACAGCCTTTTGACGCGATAAAATCACAGCTCGCTTTTTGCCCTGAAGACAGAAAAAGGGACGGCATCATCGGCGACTTGTCGATACGTGAGAATATCATGCTTGCCGTGCAGTCTCGAAAAGGTTTCATGAAGCCTATGACGCGTCAGGAACAGACAGAGCTGGCAGACAAGTATATAGCTCTTCTCGGCATCGCTACTCCTGACTGCGAGAAAAAAGCCGGTGAGCTGTCCGGCGGTAATCAACAGAAAGTCATATTGGCCCGCTGGATTGCAGCAAGTCCGAAAGTTTTGATACTCGATGAGCCCACGAGAGGCATTGACATTGGAGCGAAGGCCGAAATTCAGAGACTAATGCTGGAAATGTGCCGTGACGGTGTCTCAGTAATCTTCATAAGTTCCGAACTTGACGAAATAATTCGATGCTCAAACAGAGTCATAATCATGAGGGATCGTGAAAAGGTCGCTGAAGTTGACGGAGCGTCATGCACTCAGCAGGACATTTTGAGAATAATAGCGGAGGGGGCAGCGTAAATGACAAAAAAATTCAGCCTCTCAGGGGTAATGCAGTCAAAAGTAACTTGGGCGGTCATCGCTGAAGCTCTAATTCTCCTCGTGTGCTTCATCATAAGGCCGGATTTCTTCAGCATAAGCTATCAGCCCTCGACAGGAATGCTCTACGGAAGTTTGATTGACATCGTTAACCGTTCAGCGGAAATCACAATAATCTCGATGGGAATGACTCTGGTTATCGCTCTCGGAGGCACTGACTTGTCAGTCGGCGCACTCGTTGCCGTTGCCGGTGCAATCGCTTTGAAGTTCCTGCGCTGGGACGTTCTCACTTACACAACGCCCGGAGATTATACAGTCTATCCGTATGTCCTCGTTATCGCTGTGCCTTTGATAGCCTGTGCGTTAATGGGACTGTTTAACGGCTTCCTTGTCGCAAAAGGCGGTATTCAGCCGATAATAGCAACGTTAATTTTAATGGTATGCGGACGCGGAGTCGCTCAGATTTTGACGGACGGCAAGCAGTTCACAACAGGCTACTCGCCTTTCAGGGTAATCGGTCAGGGGAGTTTCTTATGTCTGCCGATGCCGATAATCATCACGATAATAGTTGTCGCAGCAGTAGCTCTTTTCACGAGAAAAACGGCGTTCGGAGCGTTTGTCGAGTCTGTCGGAGTCAATCCCAGCGCGAGCCGTCTGTCAGGAATTAAAGCAGGCAATGTCATTCTAATCGTGTTCATGATAACGGGGCTTCTGTCGGGCATAGCAGGACTGATTTACTCAAGCCGCATAATGTCGAACGACTCGAACAACGCAGGGCTCAATTTTGAGATGGACGCAATATTAGCCGTTGTCATCGGCGGAACTAACATGGCCGGAGGAAGATTCAGCCTCGCAGGAACGGTGATAGGCTCGCTGATAATCAGAACGATTGTAACGTTTGTGTATTACTTCGGGATTGTCGCTGAGGCAACTATGGCGTTCAAGGCGTTAATCATCGCTGTAGTTATAGTGCTTCAGTCAGAGCCAGTGAGAAAGTATTTCGCTAAGCGTGCGGCCATGAAAGAAGGTGCGAGGGCATGAAGAACAAGCAGACACTTTTTGCGCGTCTTACAAACCCGAAATACATCATGGTTTACGCAACGATTGGAATTTTTCTGGTTATCTACGCTGTCGGTGCAATGCTTTACGGCGACAAGGGATTTTTGACGGTTAGAACGTTCGTGAATCTTTTCATTGACAACGCCTATTTCGGAATTTCTGCTGTAGGAATGACAATGGTACTCATCACGGGAGGGATTGACCTTTCAGTCGGTGCTGTCGCTTCTTTGACAGGAATGTTCATCGCTTATGGAACAAGCGTTTTGCACCTTCACCCGATGACCTGCATAGTCTTCGCTCTTGTTGTCGGTGTCGGTCTCGGCCTGTTAATGGGCTGGGTGATACATTACCTGAATGTCCCTGCGTTCATAACGACATTGACGGGAATGTTTTTGGCTAGGGGAGTATGCGCCCTGATAAGCCGTGAATCTATTGACATTCATCACCCGATGATTGACGCTCTGGCAGGCTGGAAAATATATTTGATGAAGCTTGCTGGATAGCCTTCGTGAATTTCAACGTGATACTGTTCATTGTAATGATAATCATCGGAGCGTTCATTCTTCAGCGTACCCGTTTCGGCCGGAACATCTACGCAATCGGAGGCAATGAGCAGTCAGCTTCACTAATGGGGCTTCCCGTAGGACGCACAAAAGTTTTGGTTTACGGCTTCAACGGCTTATGCTCGGTTCTTGCCGGAATAAGCTACGCGCTGTACGTTAAAAGCGGCTGGAATTTGTCGTTGCAGGGCGGCGAACTCGAAGTGATAACATGCGCTGTTATCGGTGGAACGTTATTGACGGGCGGAGTCGGCTACATGATAGGAACGCTTTTCGGAGTGCTGTTGAAATCCGTTATTCCTGCGCTGATTACGTTCAACGGGAATCTTCTCTCATGGTGGGGAAAAATTGCGACAGGGTTACTGCTGCTGCTGTTCATCTGCATACAGCGTTTTGTTGTAACGTCATCAGGACGGCGGAGAAAGTAATTTGAGATTTCCCGAGAGAAGAGAAATTCTTTCGGGAAATTTTTTTGTCACCATAACTTAAACTCAACGCCCGTGAAATTCTCAGAGCCGAGAATATAGCTTCCTTCCTTCCATTTTTCTTCTGCCTTCCGTAACGCTTCCGATTCGTTTTCCGCTTCAACAGTAACAATATCTTCGAGTGTCTCCGTTATCAGCACGTCAAATGTCATTTCACTGCCTCCGAATCTTTCTGTACCTGCCGTTGCCCAAGAACTCAATGAAGCCCTTATCCCTCAAAATTTGCAGCTTCTGACGAATTTTCGCCTCGATGTTGTGATTGTCAGGGTGCTTTTGACTCAATTCGTCCTTGAATGAATAAATGTCATCAGTTGAAAAAATATCGTCAGCGATCTTATCAGTGCATTTCAGAATGTCCATAAGCCAACCACGCAATTTTATATCCGTAACTTTCAGTTTCACGGCTTGAGCAAAATTTTTCAGCACCGACTCTTTGTCGCATTCATTGTGAGATTCGACGACCGGAATTTTTCCACTCTCTGGAATCTCGCTGTACATTATCCAAGAGCCTACATAACCCGCACGTCTCGCAGTCGGAGCAAGAGCAGGACGAATTTTCAGAACGTCAGGAGTGAAAAAATATTTCGGTATAATCGTCAACGTCTCAACAAGATTCATACGGTAGCACATTACAAACAAGTTAGGGTTAGTGTTACTGGTTACTCTTTCGATTGCTGCGCTGTATGCTCCGTCAAGTATCATTTTGCCGACTCTGTTACGCTTGCTTTTGAGTTCATAAATTTCACCGCACTGTTCACACTTGAAGTCAGCCCCTTTTGAATTGTTCGGAAGGTAGTAGAGCGACTCATTTCCGCAAGACGGGCAATACATTTCTTTAGACAGCCATAACTCACTCGTTACCCGGATTATCTGTGACGGACTTCTGTATTTTGTACCAATTAACTCAGGCAGTATCAAATTCATTTTCATTATCCTTTCCAGCTTTGTGATTAGTGATATTATATGCAATCATTACATCAAGGAGGAGTCATCTCACAATGTACAAGTTAATCTGCAAGTTACTCGCTTTAGCTCTGGCATGTTCTCCAGCTTTTGCCGAAGAACCAGTCAAACGTCCGCTCGCAAAATTCCAAACGTCAATGGGCGATTTCACTGTCGAACTTTATTCCGACCTCGCTCCCAACACTGTACTCAATTTCACAACCCTCGCAAAAAAGAATTTCTATGACGGCGTAATCTTCCACCGCGTAATCGACGGTTTCATGATACAGGGCGGTGATCCTACAGGAACAGGCAGAGGCGGTCCGGGTTACGTCATTCCCGATGAGTTCGGCAAAGGTCTCAAGCATGACGCTCCGGGCATTCTCTCAATGGCTAACGCCGGGCCCGACACAGGCGGTTCTCAGTTCTTCATCACTCTCGTTCCAACCCCGTGGCTTGATGGTCATCACGCCATCTTCGGCCATGTCATCGAGGGAATGAACGTTGTCGAGGAAATCGGACACACAAAGACCAACAAGCAGGACAGACCAGTTAAAGACGTAACAATCAAGACAATCACAATCATAGAGGAGTGAACACAATGAACAAAAAAGTATACGTAACACGCACTCTTCCCACTTACGTTATGAAGACGCTCGGAAACATCTGCGAATATGACGCTAACAGCGAGGAAAGGCAAGCTACACGTCAAGAACTCGTCAACGCATTCCAGAATTACGCGGCTGTCATAACAATGCTGAACGATCCGATTGACGCTGATTTAATCAATCAGGCTGGCCCGGATTTGAAGCTCATCGCCAATTACGGCGTTGGTTACAACAATATTGATGTCGCAGCTGCAACGGCAAAAGGAATCTACGTTACGAACACTCCCGATGTTCTCACTGATGCTACGGCTGACACAGCGTTCACTCTTATGTTCGCAGCAGCAAGAAGAGTCATAGAGTGCGACAACATCGTCAGAACAGGCTCGTTCATGTGGGCACCGAAATACATGCTCGGTTACGACATAACAGGGCGCACAGTCGGCGTAATCGGTGCCGGAAGAATCGGTACCAACTTCGGCATAAAGGCCGCTAGAGGCTTCAACATGAAGGTACTCTACTACAGCAGGCGCAGTTCTCTTCACCTCGAATCAGTAGGAGCGCAGAGAGTCGGACTTGAAGAACTCCTCGAACGTTCGGACTTCGTGAGTCTTCATGTGCCTTTGACAGATTCGACAAGACACCTAATCGGAGCGAATGAACTCGCAAAGATGAAGCCTGACGGAATACTCATCAATACTTCGAGAGGGCCTGTTGTTGACGAGAAAGCACTTGCCGACGCTCTCTCAAGACGTGTCATCGCCGGTGCAGGGCTTGACGTTTACGAGAATGAACCCGAAGTTGAGCCACTGCTGAAGACGTTAAAGAATGTCGTGCTTCTTCCTCACATCGGCACGGCAACATTCGGAACAAGGCGAGAAATGGGACTCATGGTCATACGGAACATTGAGGCAGTTTTCGCCGGCAAAGAACCTCCGCAGATGGTGAAAGCCTAATGAAGGCTGAGGAACTGAAGAAACTCCTTCCGCAACGCCCCGATGACATGCACAAGGGCAATCGTGGACGGGTGCTTATCGCTGGAGGCTCAATGCGTTATCCCGGTGCGCCTGCTTTGAGCGCACTTGGAGCGTTGAAGAGCGGTGCAGGTGTCGTAACAATTTTATCGCTTCTGAAAGTCTGTGAGGCTTGCGCTGCGAGGCTTCCCGAAGTGATTTACTGTTTTGACGATGACACATTCAGGTGGAAGGAAATAGCGTTGGCACAAAAGAACATTGACGCTCTCGTTATAGGGCCGGGCTTGGACAGGAGCGTAGCAGCCGAAATTTTCACGTCCCGAATGTGGCGTGAATGGAGAGCTAAGATTCTTGTTGACGGTGACGGACTCAATGCACTCGCAGTCTCACGTGATGACTTGAAGCCGAGAAGAGACTCAGTTTTGACACCTCATGAGGCCGAAGCAGGAAGGTTACTCGGCATCACTCCCGAACAGGTCAGAGCCGACAGACCCGGAGCGGTCCGGGAACTTTCCGAGCGTTGGGGCTGTGTCGTCCTCAAAGGTCATCACACACTCGTTGCGTCAGGCGAGAAATTCGCCGAGATACCCTACGGAGGCCCGGAGCTTTCAGTACCGGGATCAGGCGATGTACTTTCGGGCTGTATCGCTGCGTTCTTGGCCGGAGGGCTTAACGCTTTTGATGCTGCCGTGTTGGGAGCGTCAGTTCACGGACTCGCAGGGGAAATTTTAGCGCGTGAAGGCGTTGACGGCGTGCTGGCTTCAGAGATCGCTAACACTCTGAGGAAAGTAATTCACGGATTGAGAGCAGGAAAATGAGACGCAAGCGAATAGATTGGGACGAGGAGATTCGCAAGACCGAGAACATTCGGAGGCGTGGTCTTTTCATGAGCCTATTGAGTTTCGGAATGGCCATAGCGTTCATATTCGGAATGAGTCGTTCAAC
This sequence comes from uncultured Synergistales bacterium, assembly GCA_905233215.1. Lineage (GTDB taxonomy): Bacteria > Synergistota > Synergistia > Synergistales > Aminobacteriaceae > JAFUXM01. The sequence continues at coordinate 61,006 of CAJODC010000002.1, read as the reverse complement.
AGGTGCCGACATTGAGATACCCAAGACGGTTTTATTCGCGGCGTTGTTCTGTGTGTCCTGCGTGATTCTCCGTGTCATCATGAAACACCGTTCAGAGAAGCGAAAACATGACAAGTAACATTTACGTTTCACGCTCTGAGCTTGAGACTCGCAACATTGGCCGTGAATTTGCGGAAGGCTTGACGGGCGGAACGGTTGTTTTGCTGTTCGGGGACTTGGGAGCTGGAAAAACTGTTTTCGTCAGGGGAGCTGCTGAGGCTCTCGGCGTTACTGGAGTCAGGAGTCCTTCATTCACTCTCATCAACGAATACGAGTCAGAGTCGGGACTGTACGTGATTCATGCGGATTTGTACAGGCTTGACTCTGACGGAGTGAACGCAATCGGCCTTGATGAGTACGCCGGAGATGATGACGCTGTAGTTTTTGTCGAATGGCCGGAAAGATGGAGCAATCCTCCTGATGACGCTGTGAGAATCTATTTTGACTCTGTGAGCGAGTCGGAACGTGAAATCAGAATCGAGGGTGATTTAGCGTGAAAATTCTTGCGGTTGACTGCTGCTTGAAATTGACGGGAGCTGCCTTGATGGTTGACGGTGAGATTGTCGGCCATGAACAGGGCGATTTAGGCCGTAAGCAGTCATCGGAGCTTCCGTTGATGTGTGAGAGGCTGATGAAGTCGGCGTGTCTTTCGTGGAATGAGCTTGATTACGTAGCGTTGACGAATGGACCGGGTTACTTCACTGGGATTCGTGTTGGTGCTTCTTACGCTTCAGGGATTGCTTACGCTTCGGGGGCGATGGTCATTCCTGTGTCAACATTCAGTGTGTTGTCTCATGGATTTTTCGTGCCTCCGTTGACGCTGATTTACGCCGGACACGGCTACGTTTACGCAGAGTGTGAAAATTCCCTCAAGGCTGGGGAATATTCTCACAGTGAAATTCTTGACTGGCTGAATGTCCACCCTGACACGGCGATAATTTCCGATGACCCCGAAAGAACAGGGCTTGACGTTGAAATTATGCGCGTGAAACCTGACATGCTTGCATTGTGTGAACTGTCAGCAAAAAATATCAACATGGCCGTCAGTCCGTCTAACCTAAAAATAAATTACTACCGCGCCCCTCAAGGCGTTAATTAACAGAAAGGTGATAAAAATTGAATGCTGCTTTAATCATTGATGCCGTTCTCGGAATAATCTTGATATTCTTTTTGTACAAGGGTCTTGTCAACGGCTTCTCCGGCGAAGTCATAGGCCTTGTCGGCTTTGCTGTCAGTACTTTCTGCGCTTGGAAGTTCGTTGACCCTGCTGTCGAATTGGCTTCACGTTACGTTGATCCCGCTTTTGACAAAAATATATTGTCGTTAGTCTGTGCGCTCGGAATTTTCTTCACGGTTCAAATTATTTTTGCCGTCATCGGTTTCATTTTGTCGTTTGTCGTCAAAGTAACTCAGCTTTCAATAACAGATCACGTTTTCGGAATGATTGTCGGTTTCCTCAAAACTTGTTTCATCACAATCATCGTTTACGCTCTCTTGTCGGCATTCCCGAAAATAGTTCCGTCAGATTGGCTCACTGAAAGCTGGTTCATGAAGGGAGCTTCTTATGTGTGGCCGTATGTGAGGGACTTGCTCCAGAAATATGATCTTGTCGATTTCTCTGCGTTGACTGGTGTAATGTAATGCGAATTTCAGAGAATGTAGCGGAAATTTTAGAACTTGAGAAAAATTTGCTCCCCTTCCGTGAAAGATTGAGAGGCGGATTAGGGGAGTTAATTTTAGACTCGTTGAGACCTGCTGAGGATTTCAACTCTCTCCGTGAACGTGAGAAATTATTGCGTGAGTGGCTGGATCTCACTGACCATAACGGCGAATTTGCCTTCAACGCAGGACTCGAAGCGGTCTCGCCGATGTTCCCGAACGCAAAAAGGAGCGGCATTCTTTCCGGTGAAGAACTGCTCAGAGTCAGGGCGGTGTTGAACTCAGCTCGTCAAATCCGTGAAGGGCTTGCGGCTTTAGCGGCTGATTACCCCAGTGTCGACAGCTTGAGACGAGGAATCAGAGACTTCACGCCCGAAATTGACGCTCTCAATGTCATCGAAGACTCAGGAAGACTCGCCGACAACGCATCGCACAGACTCTCAATAATCCGTGAGGAACTCGAAAACTTAAAGCGGAATGGCCGTAGGATTGCCCAAAAACTTTTTGAAGACCCCGACATCGTAAACATGTTACAGGAAAGATCGCTCTCATGGCGTGAAGGAAGATTCTTGTTACTGGTACGGCAGGAATACATTAACCGTTTTCCCGGACTCGCCGTTGAACGTTCAGCGTCAGGAAATTCAGTTTACATGGAAGCAAGAGCCTTATCTCGTGTCAACAATGAACTCATCGTCAAGACAAAAGACGAACAGGACGAGGAAAGATTGATACTTCTCGAACTGACACGGAGCATTCTTTCACGTGAAAACGCCGTCATCAATGCTGAGAGAGTCATCGGAACTTTTGACCTGCTATGCGTCTGCGATGACCTGATACGTAACAAGCACTGGGTCATTCCTGAACTGTCAGCAGAAAAATTCTTCAGGCTTGTTGACGCAAGACACCCGATGTTGAAGGATAAAGCCGTTCCCGTTTCGGTCTCATGCGGTGAAAACTTCTCGACACTCGTAATCACCGGCTCAAACACTGGAGGAAAGACTGTTACGCTCAAGACAGCAGGTGTTATGATTGCGGTTGCGTGGCTGGGACTTCCATTGCCAGCGAGAGACGGAACAGTAATCGGGACTTTTGACGAAATTTACGAGGACATAGGCGATGAACAGAGCATAGAGCAAAATCTTTCAACGTTCAGCGCACACTTACGGAAAATCATTCACATTCTCACTCACGCTACTGACTCATCGCTTGTCTTGCTTGACGAACTCGGAGCAGGCACAGACCCTCACGAGGGAGCAGCGTTGGGAGTTGCGATTTTGCAGACGCTCAAGGAGAAAGGCTGTATCACTCTCGCAACGACTCATCACAACCCGGTGAAGCAATACGCATTGATGACCGAAGGAGTCGAGACGGCAAGCATGGAGTTTGACATTCAGAAGTTACAGCCGACATATAGATTGCTCATGGGCATACCCGGCCGGAGCAGTGCGCTGTTAATCGCTAAACGTTACGGAATGCCCGAAAGCGTCTTGAGACTCGCACAGGGCGAACTCGACTCGCGTGAGGTTACAGCAGAGGACATAATGAGCGAACTCAACGAACGTAAAGCCGCTCTCGACTCAGCTGAACGTGAAGTGCATTCGGCCATGAAGGAAGCTGAACAGCTCAAGCAGGCGTATCAGAGCCGTGTCAAAGAGATCGACACTCAACGGGATAAAATCATGCAGGCTGCCGACAGAAAAGCCGAAAAATTCATCGCTCAAGCCGAAGAGACTTCAAAAGAAATCATCAGGAGCGTTGAAGAGTCAGCAAGAGACATAGCAAGGAAAGGTTACAACGTGAAAAGAAGAGAGCTGAAAACTTTACGGAGCCTCATCGACAAGAGACAGAAGAAACGGACTGAGCGTGAAATTCAGAACAGCCCGAAACCTTTTGAGCCTGCGCCGGGAGTTACTGCAATGATAGCAGGAAGCGGTATTGTCGGAGTCATCAACGAGATCAAAAACGGACGCGCATACATGACCGCCGGACCGATGAGCGTTGATGTCCCTGTGAGCCAGTTGATTGCCACCGACAAGAAAGCTCAAGTCGCTTCGCCTGTTGTTGACACTACAAAGCTCCCACGCCCTGAAAGCGTCCCGTCATCAATCATGGTTCGTGGAATGTTAGTGGCTGAAGCGTTGCCGTTAGTTGCGAATTATCTCGATAAGGCTTACAGGTCTAATCACTCAGTTGTTACGGTGATACACGGACGGGGCGAAGGAATTTTACGGCGAGAAGTTCACGCTCTCTGCTCAAGGCTGAATTACGTAAAAAGCTACAGGCTTGGCGTTGAGGGCGAAGGCGGTTACGGCGTAACGATAGTAGAGTTTAAGTAGAGGAAAAATTATGATTGCGAAATTATACCTTCAATTCCTGAAGTTCGGAGCGTTCACATTCGGCGGAGGCTGGAGCATTGTAGCGCAGATGAGAGAAATTTACGTTAAGAGCGAAAAAGTTTTGACCGATGAAGAATTACTGGACATAACAAGCATAGGGCGTTCATTGCCGGGAACGATGATCGGGAATATAGCGATGTTCTTCGGCCACCGCATGGCCGGGTTTTGGGGAGGCATTGCTTGCATGATGGGAATGATAACGGCACCGTTCGTTGTACTGATAGCGATAACAAGTTTTTACACGGCGTTCCAGAATAATTTATGGGTAGCCTCAGCGATGAAGGGAGTGAGAACAGCCGTAGCACCTGTGATAATAAGTGCCTTAATGGGAATGATTAAGAGTGCCTTCAAGTTTCCTCCGTGTTATGCTGTAGCCGTTGCGATGTTCGCTCTGTATTTCTTCATGAGAATGAGTCCTGTATGGCTTGTTGTAATCGGAGCGTTCTTGGGCGTGTTAATCTGTGAGTACTACGAGAGGAGCGGTAAGAATGATATTGCTTGAAATATATTGGAGCTTCGTGAAAGTAGGCTTTACGAGTTTCGGGGGACTGTCGATGATACCGTTAATATCGTCCGAAATGATCTCACACGGCTGGATGACTGCCGAAGAAGTTTCCGACATAGTAGCAATAGCCGAGATGACTCCGGGCCCATTGGGCTTGAACTGCGCAACGTTCGCCGGAATGAGGGCAGCAGGGATTTTAGGGGCGTTTGTTGCGAACATGGGGGCGTTGAGTCCGACATACACGCTCTGTGTTGCAGCCGCTGTATTCTTTGAACACTTCAAGGAGAACAGGAGACTCGGACAGATCATGACGGGAGTCCGCCCGGCGTGCGTGGGACTTGTCGCTGGAGTCGTGATTGACTTGATGCTGTCGAATTATGTTGACGGCGGTGCGGTCAGTATTCCGTCATTGGTGCTTGGTCTTGTTGACTTGGTGCTTCTGTTGAAGTTTCATGTCTCAATCCCGAAAGTGTTAATGCTGAGTGCTGTTGCTGGCGTGATAATGTTCGGTGTCATGGGGCTGTGAACTTTTCAGCCTCGCTGCCGTTCCCGAAATTACTTCAACAACTTCATCAGCAGTCCCGGCAATTTTTACCGTCAATTCAGCCAAAGCCCTCACATATTCCTCAGTGAGAGCATCATAACCGCCTCCGTCAGAAAAAATATCATCACTGACAATCACGACATCATCGGCACGTTCTCTCAGTCTCAAAATATCGCCGAAAATTTTTTTGACGACAACATTACGGTCAACAGCTCCGTTATCGTTGAACATCTCATTTGCTGTCCAAGCCGTGAGACTCTCAATCAAGACCGCTGAATCTCTCGGCACTTCATCAATCACGAAGCCTTCAACCGTAACGAAACCTTTTCCGGCTCTCATGGCCTGATGATTTTTGACACGTTCCCTCATTTCGTCATCAATAATTTTTGACATGGCCATGTAAATTTTCGGTGAGCCTGACAAATTATCAAGTCTCGTTTCAGCGTAACGGCTTTTTCCGCTCTTTGCTGTTCCGGCAATCAATATCATCATTCTGTTATAATAGCCTAAAATTTTTATCAGGACAGTAAAATTTATGAAACTCAAGACAATAATTTTTCTCGCAATTTTTTCTCTCACATCTTCAAGAGCCTTTGCAGGTCTTTCGGTTACTTGCAGCTTGTTTCCCGTTTACGATTTCACAAGGAGCATCACCGGCACTCTTGCTGACGTGAAATTATTGCTTCCTCCGGGCATTGAACCTCATGAATACGAACCGTCTCCGAGAGATATTAAGGCTCTGAATGATTCTGACGTTTTCGTTTTCACAAGTGTTGAGATGGAAGCATGGAGCGCGAAAATTTCGCTTCCACACACAAAGAAAGTCAACGCCTCCGAAGGAATTGCCCTTGTCAATAATGATCCTCATGTGTGGCTTGATATTTCCCTGTCAAAGAAGATGGCAAAAAACATTCTTGAGGCTCTCTGCTCTGTTGACCCGGAAAATTCAAGCTCATACCGTGATAATTACGACAAATTCTGTGAAAGGCTTGACGAAATTGACGCTAAGTTCATGAACATGAAGAAGAATAAAGCTCTAGTCTTTGCCGGAGAGTTTTCAGCAGGTTACTTCATGAGGCGTTACGGCTTTGATTATGTGAGTGCTTACGATGGCGAAAATGAGCCGTCAGTAAAAAGAATGGCCGAAATTTTGAGATACATCAAAGAACACAAGACACGCTACATTTTCACGGACACGGGAGCAATCCCGCCGGTAACAAGAGAAATCAGCAGTCAATCAGGAGCGGAGATACTCACTTTTGCGACAGGACACAATGTCCCCGACACTGACACAACGTTTATCGGCATGATGACGGAAAATTATCATCACGTTCAAGAGGCCATGAATGACTGAAAGATTAAGGCTGACGGACGCTGTGATAAAGTACGGAGATGTTCGGGCGGTCAACGGAATAACTCTGACGGCCAAAGCTGGCGAGATGATATTCATAACGGGTGCGAACGGTTCGGGAAAGTCAACGCTGACCAAAGGAATCGCCGGGCTTCTTCCGTTATCGTCAGGCACTGTCGAACGCACCGGGAAAATGGGTTATGTTCCGCAATACGAAGAGGCTGACCGTGATTTTCCTGCCAGTGTCGCCGAAATAGTTTTGACTGGAACGCAGAGACCGGGAAAATTATTCCACACGAAAAGCGACAGGCTCAACGCTGAGAAGGCCATGAAACTTTTGGGCATTGACGCTCTTGCCGACAAACAGATTCGGACGTTATCGGGCGGACAGTTGAGACGTGTATTTTTGGCTCGTGCCCTTTGCGGAGAACCTGAGCTGTTAGTTCTTGACGAACCCTGCGCAGGGCTTGACGCTCAGAGTCATGAAGTGTTGTTCGGAATACTTCGGACTCTTCTCGCTGAAGGCTGTGCTGTAGTGATGGTGACACATGACGTTTCAGACATTGACGGCATCAGCGGAGCAAGGATAATCCGAATCTCACACGGAAGGATTGCAGGCCATGAATGAAATTCTCGAAATTCTGACGTATCCTTTCGCTTACAGGGCGTTAATCGCAGGGTCGTTAATCTCCGTCTGTGCTTCAGTCTTGGGAGTCATACTGGTGTTGAAACACTATTCGCTCATCGGTCACGGATTGAGTGAGATCGGTTTCGCATCGCTCTCATTGTCGGGAGTCCTGAACGTTCAGCCCATGATGATAGCTGCACCGTCAGTCATAGCCGCATCGTTCGTGATAATATTCATCAGCCGAAAGTACAGAACGGCAGGAGACACGGCGATAGCGATCGCTTCATCGGCTGCGCTGGCGTTGGGAATAGCGGTATCATCAATTTCAGGGAAATCGTCAAACATGAGTGCTTACTTGTTCGGGAGCGTTCTTGCAGTGAGCGAGGGAGATTTGATTTTGTCGGTGATATTTTCGGCGGTAGTGATTTTTGTTTTCACTTTGCTTTACAACAGGCTTTTTCTGATAACCTACAATGAAGATTACGCCCGTTCACTTGGTATAAACACGTCAATTTACGAGCTTATTGTGTCAATATTGACGGCACTTGTCGTAGTGATGGGAATGAGGATAACGGGAACGCTATTGATTTCAGGAGTGATAATACTACCGGCAGTGTCAGCGAAAATCATAGCAAGAGGCTTCCTTTCGCTCGTAATAATTTCGGGCTTGTTGTCATTGACGGCGTTTGTTTCGGGGTTAATGCTCTCGTTCATCGTGAACATACCTGCCGGAGCCGGTGTAATTCTGTCAAACGTAATGATACTAATACTTGTGAAAATTCTGGAGAGAGTCAAATCATGACGGGAAAGGGACATAGATTATCGACATTTTCATTTGTTCTTGGTGCAACTGGTTCACCTGTGGCAGCGGTGTTCAGTTTTCTTGGGAGTACGTTTCCTGATTCGTCAGAGTATGTATTTTTCGGCAAGAGGCGCAACAGGTATCACAGGCGTTATACACACTGGTTTATTCCGTGGCTGGTGATGGCGTTGGTGTGCTTTGAGCGTTCAGGGTGGATAGTGCCGAGATTGTCGGCTTTGGTTGACGGGAAGAACGCGCATTTTGACGTATGGTCATGCGCTGGGTTCTGGCTGATGGGCTGTGTGCTTCACATTCTTGAAGACGCTTGGTGCGGGACAGTGCCGTTTCTTTTGCCGTGGAAGAGGAGTATCGGCACTCATGTTTTCCACATGGCCAAGAAGGCTGGAGAGATGAGTCGAGGAGAGAAGAGCTTTGTTTTTTGCTGTGTCGTAATTTCCCTGATAGCTTTCATGTTGAGAACGTTTACGGTTAAGAGCTTCGGTGAATTTTTGACAACATTGTGGCGGAGCATATGATGTCAGCGGAATATTCTCAGTTCTCTCAGTTTTGACTCGAAGAAGTCAAGAGCGTTATCGGAAACCGGCATGTATGATTTGTTGGTGAAGTATTCTATTTGAGTGATTACGCCCTTCTCGTTGTAATAGAGGACGAACGAATCGGCAGCTTCTGAAGCAGAGTTCCACGTTACCGTACCGCCTTTTGACGTGTGGTTAATCTCCCAGCCTGCGCCCCTTCCTTCGCACAATTCAGCGGCTTCTGTCAACGGAACGCCCAAAAATTCAGTGAACACTCCTAAATCATCGCCAACGTGAATCCCACCGGCGAAGAAGAATTTATTATCGTTTGTGACCATGTGTTCGACTTCAAATTTCTTGTCCTTCTTAGCGCAGCCGCAGACAACAGTACTATCTTTAGCCCAAATTCTATTGAGAGTGTAAGGCGAGACGACAGACTTTCCGCCGACATCATGAGTGCGTTCGTTCTTGGTAAGTTTGACCTGAAGAACGTGTTTATTGTTCGTGATGATCTGAGAGGCCAAGTAAGAGATTGTGTCAGCAAGTTCGGCTCCTTTGTCTTTAACGCTGTTGTAAGTCTCGCCGAAAGAAGCCTGACCGCAAAGAGCGTAAATCACAGCGAGAATGATTGCGGATAATTTTTTTGACATTAGTTCTTTCTCTTTCTTTCTTCTTTTTTCTGCCTGTAATTTTCAAGCATACTGCTGATTTCGCTGTTTCCTCCTGAAGACGAAGATGACAATGATGACACCTGACTTGATGTTCCGTCTGGCACACCGATGAAATCGCCCTCAAGAACGGTAGTCTCAGCCACGTAGACAGGGTATATAGTTCGGGGGTCAATGACAGCGTTCGCGCCTCTGAAGAGCAGTGCAAGAGGAGTCAGAAAAATTGCGCTGACCACAACGACACCTGTACTGCTTGAGCCGTCAGTGTCCTGATGTCCTGTCAGTGGGATAATCTGACCGTTGAAGGCTTCGACAGAGTCAATCGAGAAACTCAACGAACCTTTAGCACCGATCATTCCGGCAGATGAAGCCCTTGTGATTTTTCCGTAAGCGAACGCTCCACGCTCTATCATGGTGAAACCGTTTTCGTTTTTCACAGCACGTTCAACCAAGAAGCGAATTGTCTGGCCTGATTTCACCTGATTGGATTTGATTTTCTCAGCAGGCTTGATCAAGACTTCAGTACCTCGTTTGAGAATTATGTTGTCAGAATAAGCTACGCCGGAAAACAGAAGAACCGTGAGTAACGCAAGAATATATTTCTTCACTGCCTACACTCTCTTTCATAATGTCGGTAAGTACGGAAATTTTTGTTATTCTAGCATGATTTCATGGGGCGTTCAATTTTCCTCCGTAAAAAAATTCCCCCTCACTTTTTCGGTGAAGGGGAAATAATTTTCTTGTTACCGACTCAAACTCTCAAGATTAGCCCTGAGCCTCTCAATCTGTGCTTTGCCTTCAGAGACTTTGCCGCGTTCCTTCTCGACAACTTCAGCAGGCGCACGAGAAACAAAATCAGCCTTCGACAATCTCGCCTCGCTTGACGCTACAGCTTTCTCAATCGCTGTTATGTCCTTCTCAAGCCTTTTGATCTCCTCAGGCACATCAAGAACATCGCCTACAGGCAGTTTCACTTCAGCATCACCGCAGACACTCGACAGTGAAGGCCCATAGCCCCATTCGCTTGACGGTTCCTCAAGAATCACATCGTCAACCTTGCACAGTCCCTCAACCTGACTCAATGACGCTCTCAGAATTTCAGCCGTCTTAGTCCCAGAACTGACTCTGATTACCGCCTTAGAGAGTCTCTTCTGTGGCGGAACGTGTGCTTCTGCCCTCAAGTTTCGCAAAGTTCTCACAGTCTCCTGAAACACTTTCATCTCGTCAACAACGCCGTCAAATTCGTACTCCTTCACAGGCTCAGGCCATGACGAGCGCATTATGTAATCATCGTTGAAGCCGAAAGCAGCCCATAACTCTTCAGTCACGAAAGGTATGAACGGGTGCAGTAACGGCAACACTGTCCTGAATACATGCTCAAGCACTCCCTGTGTCGTGTGCTTCCTCGCTTCGCCTTCATCGCCTTTGAGTGCCGATTTGCTCATCTCAACGTACCAGTCGCACAAGTCGCCCCAAACAAAATCATAAAGCCCTCTTGCCGCTGTCCCTATGTCGTAAGAGTCGATCTGTTCACGGACGCTCCTTGCCATTTCCTGAGCCCGTGTGAGAATGAACTTGTCGTGAAGCTCTAACTGGTCCGCGTCAATCCCTCTCACTTCGTCATCAAGATTCATCAATGCGAATCGTGAAGCGTTCCACAACTTGTTCATGAAGAATCTGTACGTCTCGATTCTTGTTGACGATAACAGAATGTCCCTTCCCTGTACCGACAACGCAGCAAGCGTCATTCTCAAAGCGTCAGCTCCATACTTCTCGATCATCACAAGAGGGTCGATGACGTTGCCTTTCGTCTTGCTCATTTTCTTTCCGTGTTCGTCCCTGATGAGTGAATGAATGTATACGTCCCTGAATGGTACATCGTCCATAAATTCGAGTCCCATCATGATCATTCTTGCGACCCAGAAAAATATTATGTCGAAGCCCGTTACCATTAGCGATGTCGGATAAAAATATTTCAGTTCGGGCTTATCGTCAGGCCAGCCCATCGTCGAGAACGGCCACAACGCTGAACTGAACCACGTATCAAGTACATCGCTTTCCTGTTCGATGTTGTGGCTGTGGCAGTGTTCGCATTCTGTCGGGTCAATTTCCGCCACTGTAATGTGTCCGCAGTCCTTGCATTCCCAAGCAGGGATTCTGTGTCCCCACCATAATTGACGCGATATGCACCAGTCCCGGATATTCTCCATCCAGTTGAAATATGTCTTCTCCCACTGTTCCGGTGTCCACTTGATTCGGCCGTCTTTCACCGCCTGCACTCCTCGTTCAGCAAGCGGCTTGGTCTTCACGAACCATTGTTCTGACAAGTAAGGCTCAACAGTTGTTCCGCATCGCTGGCAGTGTCCGACAGAGTGAGAGATTTTCTCAGTCTTGACCAACAAGCCGAGTCCTTCAAGGTCTTTGGCTGACTCTTTGCGAGCCTCTTCGATTGTCATTCCCTGATACTTTCCGGCGTTCTCGTTCATTATTCCTCGTGAGTCGATTACCTGTATTTGTTCGAGATTGTGATTCAGTCCGACAAGAAAGTCATTCGGATCATGAGCGGGCGTAATCTTCACGCAGCCTGTACCGAACTCAGGGTCAACCATATTGTCCTCAATGATAGGAATCACTCGGTCAGTCAACGGGACTCGAACATGTTTTCCGATGAGGTGCTTGTACTTTTCTGAACGAGGGTGAACGGCTATAGCGACATCTCCGATGATTGTTTCAGGTCTTGTTGTTGCGACAAGAATATAACCTTCAGCATCAGTAAGAGGGTACTTGACATAGTAGAAGCTGCCTTCCTGATCTTCGTATTCAACCTCAAGATCCGAAATCGCCGTTGCGCATCTCGGACACCAGTTGACAATATACTTGCCTCTGTAAATCAGTCCCTTCTCGTACAGTCTCACAAAAACTGCCCTCACTGCCCTTGAGAGTCCTTCATCAAGCGTGAATCTCTCACGCCTCCAGTCGCAGGAGTTGCCGAGTCTCTTCATCTGTTCGATTATCCGGGAGCCGTAAATCTTTTTCCATTCCCAGACTTTTTTCACAAACTCTTCACGCCCTAAATCGTAACGTGAGATTCCCTTCTTCGCTAAATCCTTCTCTACAACATTCTGTGTTGCGATGCCTGCGTGGTCAGTTCCGGGAAGCCACAAGACGCTGTAACCTTCCATGCGCTTTGTTCGGCACATTATGTCCTGAAACGTGTGGTCAAATGCGTGTCCGACATGAAGCGAGCCTGTTACGTTCGGCGGAGGAATTACGATTGAGAACGCTTTTGCGTCTGGGTTGATTTCAGCGTTGAAGAGACCGTGTGAAATCCATTCGTCATACCATTTCTTCTCGATGTTATCGGGCGTGTAACTCTTGTCTAAATTCCTGTTGCGTTTTCTTGTAGTCATTGTTTCTCCTGTTTATAGTTGTTTTATTGATTGTACCAGTTTGTCAACACTTTCGTCAGCAGTCGCCCAGCTCGTGCAGAATCTAACGGCGACTCTTCCGTCCTCTAACGGCTGCCATGACTCATAGCTGAAATTTTTTGACAGCTCATCATTCTGTTCACTTGTCAGAATCGGGAACTGTTGATTTGTCGGCGAGTCAATCAGGAATGGTATTCCCTTCTCGTTGAAAGCCTGTTTAATCTTCATGGCCTGAGTGTTTGCGTGTTTAGCGTTGCGGTAATACAAGCCGTCCTCAAACAGTGCCTCAAACTGTAACCCAAGCAGCCTCCCCTTCGCCAAGAGTCCTCCCTGCTGTTTGATGATAGTTGTGAACTGTCTGAGGTTGACCGTCTCAGGTTTCGGGAACACTACAGCTTCACCGAACAACGCTCCGTTCTTAGTGCCTCCGATGTAAAACACATCGCAGAGTTCAGCGAGAGTCTTTATGTCAATGTCAGAACCTTCAGCCGTAACAGCAGCTCCGAGCCTTGCGCCGTCAACAAAAAGTTTCAATCCGAAATCTTCACACACTGATTTTATTTCAGCGAGTCCCTTCTTAGTGTAGAGAGTCCCAAGTTCTGACGAGTAAGACACATATACCATGCCGGGCTGTACCATGTGTTCATTCGTTGGGTCGGCATTGAACGCTGTCATGTATTCACGAATACTCTCAGCGGTCATCAGGCCGTCAACGCCTTCAAGTGTTATGACTTTATGGCCGGTCGACTCAATCGCTCCTGACTCGTGAACGTTTATGTGTCCTGTTGACACTGAGATGACTCCCTCGCAGGGCGTGAGAAGGTGCTTAATGACTGTCGTGTTGGTCTGAGTGCCTCCGGCCATGAAGTAGACGGCTGAGTCGGGCTTGTCGGCTTCCTTTCTGATGAGGGACTTTGCACGCTGACAGTGAACGTCATCGCCATAGCCTGAAGTCTGCTCAAGGTTGGTTACGGTTAAGAGCCTGAGAACTTCGGGTGATGCTCCTTCCTGATAATCGGTCTCAAATTTTATTTTGTTCATTAGTTCAGCTCCTCGATAAATTCTTTCAACACAAAATTTTCAGGTATTGTACTACAAAAAAAGAGCGTCCCCTCAATTTGACAGGAACGCCCAAATTTTCACGTCAATCACGCCTGAAGGATTGCGAGAACTTCATAAGGTTTCATCATTCTGTGAGTGCCTGAATAGTTGCCGATTAGGACTCTGCCTTTGATGTCGATGCCCGTAACTTTCTCGTCATTACCGCTGAAGTTGCAGATTACTACGAGTCGTTCAGTGCCTGACGTGCGCTCATAAGCGATGACGTTATCGTTTCCAGTGTCGAGAAATTTAACATCGCCGTCAGCAATAACCCTGTATTCCTTCCTGAGCTTCACTAAGTGCCTGTAATATTTCAGGATAGAGTCGGGGTCATGCTCTTCTGTCTCAACGTTGATGCGAGTGTAATTCATCGGAATGCCGAGCCATGACTCGCCGTCAGTGAAGCCTGCTCCGTGTCCTGAGTTCCACTGCATCGGTGTCCGTCCGTTGTCTCGTGATTTCGAGGCTAAGACCTTCAGTGCGTCAAACTCCGAGACTCCTTTGTCCCTCATGATTTCGTAATAGTTCAAGGCTTCAACGTCCTGATACTGAGAGATGCTGTTGAAGTGAGCGTTGGTCATTCCAAGTTCCTCGCCCTGATAGATGTACGGTGTTCCCCTCAGAAAGTGAATGAACGTTGCCAGCATTTTCGCCGACTCCTTCCAGTACTTCACCTCATCGCCGAAACGTGAAACGACTCTCGGCTGGTCATGATTGCACCAGAACAACGCCTGCCAGCTCCCGGCCTTCGACATTCCCTCCTGCCATTCGGAGAAAATTCGCCGTAACTCCTTGAGGTCGGGAGGCATTAGAGTCCATTTGTCGCCGTCCTTGTAGTCAACCTTGAGATGATGAAAGTTGAAACACATCGAAAGCTCATGACTCTCAGGCGATGAATATCTTATGCACTGCTCAAGAGTCGTTGATGCCATTTCGCCGACTGTAATCATGTCGCCGATTCCCGTATCCCTCACAAGTTCCTGAATGTACTCGTGAACGTGCGGACCGTCCTTGCAGAATGCTCCTCCGTTTCCTGACGGCAGCGACTCTAGGTCAGCAGGCTTTGAGATTCTGTTGAGAACGTCAAAGCGGAAGCCCTTAACGCCTTTAGCCTTCCAGAATCTCACAACGTCTTTCAGTTCTTCCCTGACTTTCGGATTGTCCCAATTCAGATCGGGCTGCTTTGGGTCGAACAAATGAAGATACGATTTACCGAGTGAAGGAACGAACTTCCACGCTGAACCGCCGAATATTGATGTCCATTCCGGCGGATTGTCCCTGAATATGTAGTAGTCGATGTATTCCGGGTCTCCTGCCAACGCTTTTTTGAACCATTCGTGTTCGTCTGACGTGTGATTGAATACCATGTCGAACATGAATCCCATTCCCAAAGCATCGGCCTCAGCGATCATTTTCTCGCAGTCCTCCATAGTTCCGAACATAGGGTTGACGTTCCTGTAGTCCGAAACATCATAGCCGTTGTCAGCCATAGGCGAGCAGAAGAACGGAGTAACCCAAATGTATTTGACACCGAGCGATTTTATGTAGGGCAGCTTAGAGCGGATTCCGTTAATGTCGCCGATACCGTCTCCGTTTGAGTCGCAGAAAGATTTTATGTATATCTGGTAAACGGTACTGCTCTTGAATTTGTCCTGCATGTCATCACTCCGCATGTGCTATGACGTTTTCGGCTGCTTTGACTTCAAGCCCTATGTCAAACCTGAAAGCCTCGTAGCCTGAGTCATTCGTTACGACCATGATTGTTGTGAGAGGGTGTCCTGCTGCTTTAATTTTCTCAGGGTCGAACGTGATTAACTCTTGACCTGTTTTAACCCTGTCGCCCTCTTTAACGTGAATCGTAAAGCCCTCGCCGTTCATCGCTACTGTATCAAGTCCGATGTGCAACAAGATTTCCAGTCCGTTGTTCATGATGAGGCCGATAGCGTGATTACTTCCTTCCATAGTCTGTTCAACAACAGCGTCAACAGGCGACACCAAAATATTGTCAGTCGGTTCAATCGCAATACCATCGCCCAAAACTTTTTCGGCAAATGTAGCGTCAGGAACGTCAGTTATTGCCACTGTCTTACCGCTCAAGAACGCCATGAAATCAACGGGAGCATGTTCAGCTTTTGCTTTAAGTTCTGCTTCTTCCTTCATGGCTTCGTCTTCGGCTTCCTTGTCGATGCCTCTCTTCTTTCCTGCAATGTAAGTCAAAGCGAAAGGCACGGCAACGGCTACAGCCATACAGACTGCGAACATTGCTATTGAACCGGGCTTTATCGACAAAATTCCCGGAAGACCGCCGACACCGATAGCACTGGCCGTAACACTCGATGCTGTACTGATGATTCCGGCGACACATGAGCCTGTCATACCGCAGATGAACGGGAAAACATACTTCAAGTTCACGCCGAACATGGCCGGTTCAGTAACGCCCAAGTAACAGGAAATACATGAAGGAATGTTCAGCTCTTTAGCCTTCGCGCTTCTTCTCTGCAAGAAAATCATTCCGAGTACTGCGCTGCCCTGAGCGATGTTCGAGAGTGCTATCATCGGCCAAAGCATTGTTCCGCCGTAGTCAGCGATAAGCTGAATGTCGATAGCGTTGCTCATGTGATGCAATCCCGTGATGACCAAAGGAGCGTAAAAGAAGCCAAATATCGCTCCGAACACTACCCTGTAAGAGCCGGAGATTCCAGCGTAGACAGCAGCGGAAATCCATGAAGCTATCTTCCAGCCTATAGGCCCTAAAACGAAATGAGCAGCCATTACCGCAAACAGTAAGCTGAAGAACGGCACGAGAATCATCTGAACGACCTGCGGAATAATTTTCTTGAAGAATCTTTCGAGGTAAGCAAGAGTGAACGCCGCTAACATTGCAGGGAGTACTTGTGCCTGATAACCGATCATGTTGACCTTGATGAAACCGAAGTTCCATTGATTGATCGTACCGTTGGCGATTGCTCCGGCGACTGCGTAAGCGTTGGTGAGCTGTGAAGATACAAGAGTGAGACCGAGAATGAGTCCGAGCATCTCAGTACCGCCCATTTTCTTCATGATAGTCCAGCAGATTCCGACAGGTATTCCGACGTGGAAGACCGCCTCGCCGAGAAGCCATAAGAAATGGTCAACGCCTGCCCAGAACTGACTCTGACTCACAAGCGTAGCACCGCCGAAAATTTCCATGCTGTCAATAACATTCCTGAAACCGAGAATGAGACCGCCCACAACGATTGCAGGGATTAACGGAGCGAATATCTCAGCGATTGAGGTCATTAGACGCTGAATGATATTCTGGTTCTGTTTCGACATGCTTTTGACTTCGGATTTTGACACGCCCGAAACGCCTGACACATCGCTGAAATCTTTGTAGAAGTCAGCGACTTCATTGCCGATTATGACCTGAAACTGACCGGCTTGAGTGAAAGTTCCTTTGACGGAAGGAATCGACTCGATTCGTTTGATGTCAGCGATTTTCGGATCAGTCAAAACGAAACGCATACGAGTTATACAGTGAGAGACGGCAGTAATATTATCTTTACCGCCGATAGCCGCTAAAAGTTCCTTAGCGTCTGATGAGAATTTGCCCATGTGGTAACGCCTCCATGAATGAATTTTCGGGGATAATGTAAGTGTGTAAATTATAATGCAAGGAGTGTAATTTTTCCGTAAACATGAATATATATTTTGGTCTCGGTTCTAACTTGGGGAACAGATTGCAGAACTTGAGAGAAGCGGAAGAGAAGCTGAAATTTTTTGGACGTATCGTTAAAGCCAGCGATGTTTTTGAGACTGAAGCATGGGGCGGAGTCCCTCAGCCTGATTATTTGAATGCCTGCGTGAAAATTGAGAGTGAAGAAGAATTTTCGCCGATTGAAATTTTGAGGACTGTGAAAAATTTTGAGCGTGAATTGGGAAGAGTCGAGTCAGTACGTTGGGGAGCGAGAAAAATTGACATTGATATTCTTCTGATTGACGATGAAATTTTTTCGTCTCAAGAACTTAATATCCCTCACATCAGAATACCTGAGAGGTTGTTCGTTCTTGTGCCTCTTGGACAGATAGTCCCGGCTGAATGGCGGCACCCTCTGAACGGTAAAACGATTCGTGAAATGATTGATGACATTGACGAAGAATTACCGCTTAGAGTAGCTGAACTGTAATATACTGTGAACGAGGTGATTAAACTTGAACAAAGACAACCTGAAAAAAATTATCCGTCTTCGTCATGAACTTCACAAAAACCCAGAACTTTCCGGCAATGAGTCGGCAACAAAACGACTCTTGATGGACTTCATCGAGTCAGAGACACGTTTCGCTGTTGTTGACTGCGGAAAATGGTTCTACGCATCACGTTACATTGAAGGCACAAAGGCAACGGCATTCCGTGCGGACATGGACGCTCTGCCGATGGACGAGTCGATCTCAATTCCTCACGCCTCAACGAATCCCGGAGTGTCTCACAAATGCGGCCATGACGGACACTGCTCGGCACTCTGCGGACTCGCCCTCGAACTTGACGCTGTGCCGCTAACACGTTCGGTCTACCTGATATTCCAGCACTCTGAGGAAAACGGACAGGGAGCGAGGGAATGTTCCGGCCTTCTTCGTGAGAGAAGCATCAGCGAAATTTACGCCTTCCATAACTGGAGCGGCTTCCCCGAAAAAAGTATCATCGTCCGTGAAGGCGTGTGTCAATGTTCGTCAGCAGGAATCACGCTGAAATTCGAGGGCAAAGCCTCACACGCTAGCACTCCCGAAAAGGGCATCAATCCGGCTTACGCAATCGCCGAATTAGTGAGTGAGATTGAGTCGATGAGGGACAAAGTTTTATGTACAATCGTCAACATCAGCGTAGGCGGTAAAA
Organism: uncultured Synergistales bacterium; assembly: GCA_905233215.1. GTDB lineage: Bacteria > Synergistota > Synergistia > Synergistales > Aminobacteriaceae > JAFUXM01. The sequence continues at coordinate 42,479 of CAJODC010000002.1, read as the reverse complement.
ATTTCGGAATCTCTCCGGCTGACGGTGAAATTTCATTGACAGTCAGAGCCGAACATGAAGCCGATATGCGCAGTGCCTACAACAAAATCATCAACAGAGCCGAAAATTTAGCGCAAGAACATTCATTGACTCTGACGAAAAAGACAAGCGATTATTTCCCGGAGACATCAAGCGATAGACGATGTGTTGAACGTGTCAGGAATGCAGCGAAAAATCTTGGGCTTGACGTTATCGACATGGCCGAAGCGATAAGAGCCTCAGAGGATTTCGGTATCTACACGAAGATGATACACGGAGCGATTTTCTACATTGGGAACGGCGTGGATTACCCCGACATTCACACGAGCGGTTACGATTTCAACGATAATATTTTGGAGACAGCGGTTGACATGTTCACGGAGATTTTTGCGTGATAAAATAATTTCAGCGGGCAGTCCAGACGGCCGCGCCTGATTAGTTCAGTCGAGGAAAGTCCGGGCTTCACAGGGCAAGATGCCGGATAACGTCCGGCCGGAGCAATTCGAGGGAAAGCGCAGCAGAAATTTATACAGCCATTAACGGCAACGGTGAAAAGGTGAGGGTAAGAGCCCACCAGTCATGGAGAAATTCATGAGCTATGCAAGCCCCATCTGAAGCAAGATCTAATAGCGAGGGTTAAACCGGCCCGGTTTCCTCTGGGTAAGATCGCTTGAGGAGTTCCGCGAGGAATCTTCCAGATAAATGGCCGTCATTCACAGAACCCGGCTTAAGGGCTGCCCGCTATATCATGAAGGGATAATATTCGCACATTGGGTATAAAATTTTATGACTGGCAGTTACGCGCATACAACCACATCAAGAACAACAGCGCGGTATTATCAGCTCCTACAGGATCAGGGAAAACTATAGTCGCTTATCTTTGGGCAGGCATTCTCAATCTTAAAGGCGAGATCAACACAAATACAGAAGCCTCACGAATAATTTTCACGGCACCGATTAAAGCTCTCAGCAATGAACGCTATCTCGATTTGAGGAAAATGGGACTCGATGTCGGTATTGAGACAGGAGACTTCAAACGTAATGAGGGCGCGAATATAATCTGCTGTACTCAGGAAATTTACACGATGAAATATTCCCGTGTTCCTGACCAGAAGTTAATCGTTGATGAGTTTCATTATATTTTCACGGACTCTAACAGGGCAAGAAATTACATTGACGGAATAAGGAACACTGACCCAAGCACGCAGATTCTCGTAATGTCGGCGACACTCGGAGGAGTCAAAAATGTAGGAATGTATCTCTCTGACATATGCCAGAGGGATTTTGTGATTCACGCAGGACGAAAGAGAGTAACAGAATTGATATTCCAGCCGAACGAACCTGCCTATATTCACACGGTGCATGACGCATTAGTATTTTTGTTCTCGCAGCGGGGAGTGATTGAGCTTGCCGAAGAGATTGCCAAGAAAAGAAAGCGTCTTCCGCCAAGAAGCATCAGCAGAATCAATCAGCTCGCTAAAATTCTTGATGTCAAAAAAACTTTGCCCGGCCTCTACAAAGGTGTAGGAATCTATCACGGTAGTATGCTCCCGAAAGAGAAGCTGTTAGTCGAGTCGGCGTTCCGTGAAAGACTGCTTGATGTCGTGTGCGGAACTAACGCTCTTTCACTCGGTGTCAACCTTCCGGCTCAGTATGTAGTTTTCGCACAGCTTGTGAATTACTTTAACTATCAGCCTATAACGAGGAATGAATTTTTGCAGATGGCAGGGCGTGCAGGGCGGAAAGGTCTTTTTGACCCGGGCTATGTAACTTTCCTGAAGGATTCTGAGTTTGAATGCGGACAGTTTCGAACAGGGCCGATATTCCGTCAGTTGATGGCGAAGAAGTCAGAACAGGCCGTAATCAGACTCACTCCTTCATACGGTCGTTTACTGCGTCAACAGGTGTTCATTGAGGACGAAGCCGAATACATCGCTGATTACTCTCTGCCGTCGCTGGAAGCTGAGTATGTCCTTCGTGAATTGAAGAAGGACATGAAGAAGATTGACGTTCTAGCGAAAAAAATCACGAGAAAAAGCAACCGGCAAAAATTCATGAAGATACTCGCTGAAATTTGGTATGACGAAATGTTGATAGAAGAGAATCTCGAAATGGCAAGATTGTTCCTTGACGAAGGAAACCCAAGCGCATTGATGGCCGCAAAATTGATTCTACAGTACGAACGCAATTACCTTCAGGCACTGTTGAAGGTCAAAAGATTCGCCAACCGTCTTCCGTCATCGAGAAGATTCAGATTGATGGACGAATTGAACAAGACAGTCGACACGATTGACCCGACAATTTACGGATTTGAGGAGAAACTCGGAGAGATTGAAGCAGGACAGACGACAGCCCCCTGAGCTTCAAGGGGCGTGTCAATCACAAAAGCTGTGAGTAGATTGGTCCTGACGGTCTCAAATCGCTTCTGAAGAAGCAGAGTTCGGAGCATGTCCACGAAATTTTTGGGACTTCTCCGAGCCTTCTCACTAAATTTTCGGGAAGCCTCGACTCCTTCAGCCTCGCAAGCGTCAAATGTGCCTGAAACTTTTTCGTGTCTCGTTCAATCCCGGCAGTGTCAAAAACAGATTCATTGACTTTTTTCGACAGGATAGAAAGTTCGGAAGCTCCTTTTTCGCCGGAAAGCCACAAAACTTTTGGGACATTGAGATTCGGAAAAGCTCCGATGTATGACAGTTCAACCGTGAAAGGCTCAAAGTGTTTCATCGGCGTTAATGCGTCAATCACATCTTCGGTAACGGAACGTGTGTTTTCGCCCAAAAATTTCAGCGTTATGTGAAACTGTGAACGCCTGACCCATCGTATTTTCGCCAACGGTCTCAAGTCAGCCAAAAAATTTTCGAGAATGTCGGCAGCCTCGCCGGGCATCTTCACAGCGACAAATGAGCGTATTAACTCGGCCATTCCCTAAAGACAGCTCACCATCTCTGACATGTCTTTTCTGACGTGGTGACGGTCAGAAGGCATAGCGTCATCAGCAGGATAACCGATCGGGAAGATGGCTACAAGGTCGTAATCCTTCATTTCGGGGAAAAGCTCTTTCGTCTTTACAGTGTCGAAATATCCGATCCACGTTGTGCCGAGTCCTTCATCTTCAACGGCAAGCATCATGTGAGTCGCTACAATCGCAGCGTCAACGTCCTTAAAGTTACGATCGTCCGACGGCCTTACGAACGCTCCTTCTTCAGTGCCTCCAATGACCAGAAAGATTTTAATATTCTTCGTCCACGTGAACGGCATACATGATTTGATTTTTTCGAGAGCTTCTTCACTCTTGATGACCCAGATTTTCACGGGCTGAACGTTCTTGGCTGTAGGCGCAGAAATTCCTGCGTTGATTATCGCCGTGAGCTTGTAATCTTCAACGGCTTTGTCCGAAAATTTACGGCATGAGTAACGAGACTTCACTAACTCTGAAAAATTCATGCTGAATCCTCCTTTGTTGATATAATCAGATTTTAGCACAGAAGAAAAACGGCCTCCCCGTGAAAATTAGAGAGACCGCTGAAATTTTCGTGTGATTATTCTCTTGACCAGTCCGCGCCCTTGAAGGCTTCCGCGAACGGGTTGTATTCCAACGCTTCGCCATCGTCCTCGTAACCGGCTGTGTCTCGCAGATTACGCTGACGGCTCTTGCTCCTGCGCTCGCGGCGTTCGGTACGTTCCGGCTTGGCTTCGGGTCTCTGTACGCTCTGAGGCTGCGCTTCATGTTCAGGGACTGCTTCGGGTTCCGGCTCCGGCTCAAGCGCACTGAGTGAGAGTCTCATTCTTCGCTGTTCGGGGTTGACCTCAAGGACTCTCGCTGTAACTTCCTGACCTTCCTTGAGGACATCGGCAGGCTTCTCGACTCTCTTCTTGCTGAGCTGTGAAATGTGAATCAGTGCCTCTACGCCTTCCTCAACTTCAACGAATGCTCCGAAGTCTGCAAGCCTTACGACTTTAACCTGAATGTCCTGTCCGGGTACATAACGCTTGTCGATCTCGTTCCAAGGATCATTGAGCTGTTTGCTTCCGAGACTGATGCGCTTCTTGTCCATGTCAATATCAAGAACAAGCACGTCAAGCTCCTGACCCTTCTTGAGAATATCACGAGGCTTCTTGATTCTTGCCCACGAAATATCGCCGACATGTACAAGACCCTCGATGCCCGGCTCAAGTTCAACAAACGCTCCGAAGTCAGTCAGATTCGTTACTGTTCCATGAATAACATCGCCCTTGTGTATGCGCTCTTCCACTGTGTCCCAAGGATCTCCGGCTGCCTGCTTCATGCTCAGGCTGATTCTGTCCTTGTCCTTTTCAATGCCGATGACTTTGACAGTTACCTTGTCGCCCTTCTTGAACATGTCTTTCAGTTTGAATGAACGTTTCCATGTTATCTCAGTCAGGTGAACAAGACCGTCCATTTCGCCCAAGTTCACGAAAACTCCGAAGTCCGTCAGGCTCGACACTTCGCCTTCTACAATATCGCCCTCGTGGACTCTGTCGTAGAATTTCGCTTTGCGCTCGTTCTCAACTTCTTCGAGCAAGGCTCTGCGTGAGAATACGAGTCTGTGCTTGCGCTTGTCGTGGTCGAGGACTTTTACTTTCAGGTCCTGTCCGACAAAATTCTGAGGGTTCGCGCCTCTTCCTGCGAGAGTGAGCTGTGATACTGGTATAAACCCCTCCAGCCCCATCGCATTGACCATGAGACCGCCTTTAACACGGCTGACTCCCTTGACATCAAGAACGGGATTGTCCTTGACGGCAGCGTCGAGAGCGTCCCATCTCTTATCGAACTCGTGCCTCCATCGTGAAAGCAATAACTGTGCGTCATCGCCGTCCCTCACGCTTACGATCTCAACTTCGATCGTGTCGCCCGGCTTAGGCTCCGAGTCAGCGTCTTCGATGAGCGAGTGATTCGTGTATTCCTTCATCGGAAGGACTCCCTCGCACTTGAAGCCGACATCAACAAGAAATCCGCTGTCATTCCTGCTGATTATCGTACCTGTGCGGATTTCTCCGCGTCTAAGATGCACGTTGTCGCCGTACTGGTCTAGTGCCTCCTGCATTGTCTCAGGCTCGTGAACCTGATCTTCCTGTGATACCTGACTAATTTCCTGCTGATTCTCCATCAGTGAAACTATACCCCCTGTACTTACTGCTTTGCCGCAATGATTTTTTTGAGTTTATCGATAAGCCATTCAGGTGTACTTGCACCCGCAGCAATACCAATCATTTTTTTGCCGCTGAACCATTCAGAACTCGATTCAGTTTCTTTTTCGTCCTCAACCCAGAGAACATTAACGCCCTCTGACTCTAATATATCCCGCAACTTTCCTGTGTTTGCGCTTGACTTTCCGCCGATTAAAACGACTCCGTCAAGCTCGTTGTTCCTGACCAGTTCACGCACGGCCTCTTGACGCTGTGCCGTAGCCTTGCAGATTGTGTTACAGACTCGAAGCTCTTGAGACTTTCCGACCAAGATGGCCGATACTTTTTCGAGCCTCTCTTCACGCTGTGTAGTCTGTGAGATTAACGCTGTTTTTGCGTGGAACTGAACGTTCAACGCTTCGGACTCGTCAGCGATAACTTCAGCGTCAGAGCCGTCATCGACATGGCCGAGAATGCCGCGAATCTCAGGGTGATTCCTGTCGCCCAACAAGACAACGTGATAGCCCTCGCGTGATAACATCGCTGCTTTCTCCTGAGCCTTCCTCACGAACGGGCATGTCATGTCCTCAACGTCAACGCCTCGTGCTTTCAGTCTCTCTATAACTTCAAGAGGTTCGCCGTGAGCACGAATCAAGACTTTCGCGCCTGCTGGAATCTCGCTGTCATTCTCTGCGACTCTCAAGCCAAGAGACTCGAGTCTCCCGACCTCCTGAGGGTTATGAATGGGAAGTCCTATAGTCCACACTTCATCATGTGTCCTCAGTGCGTCAGAAATCGCTCCGACAGCACGCTTCACACCGAAACAAAAACCGGCATGTTCAGCCATGACTACCATTACTGATCGTCCTCTTTGTGTAAATGTTTGTTGATTGCTTCTATGATTTCTTCCTCATGACTGGACTTGGCCATATCAAACCACATCGCTGGCTCAAATTTCTTGAACCACGTCTGCTGTCGTCTGCAAAATGCCTTCGTCCTTGAAATTGAAATTTCCAGTGCTTCATCTAGTGTTGTTTTACCCCTGTGATAATCAATGAGTTCTTTGTAGCCCAATCCTTTCAGCGGATTGAACCTATCATCGTAGCCGTGAGACAAAAGCCACTTGACTTCATCGGGGAAATCTGAAGAATATTCCTGTTCAAGCCTGATTTCGATTCGTTCAAATAATTCTTCTCTTGTTCTTGACAGTCCTATATATAGTACATCGAAACCGTAATCTCTTTTTTCGCCCTCGCTGTAAATTTTTGACGGTGCTTTACCGGTCAGATCATAAATCTCAAGAGCTCTCGTAACTCTCTGAATGTCATTCTTGTGTAACCTTCCGGCCGTGTCAGGGTCAACTTCAGCAAGCCTCATGTGAAGAAGTTCAGCCCCCTGTGAATTTGCGAGTGCCTCATATTTTCCTCGAACGTCCGAGTCAGAAGGTAAATCGGCATTGAGCGAGGCATGAAACAGGGCATTATAATAGAACGGAGTCCCGCCCACAAAAAGAGGGATTCTCTTACGTGCGGAAATCCTCGTTACCGCTTGAGCGGCTCTTTCTGCGAAATCTGATACTGTGAACTTCTCATCGGGGTCTGCAATGTCAATAAGGTGATGGGGTATTTCACGCCGTAAAGAAGCCGAAACCTTATCTGTACCCACGTCCATATAACGATAAACTTGACGCGAGTCTACAGAGATAATTTCAGCGTCTAACCTTTCTGCTAATGAAATGCTAAGAGCCGTTTTCCCTACGGCCGTAGCTCCGATTAAAGCAACCACAGGCTGCCTGTTCCTCAAAATCTCAGCCCTCTTACCATAAAGTGCAAGAATTATAACACAAAGTGCAAAAATGCAAGAACGATTCTGCTCGGTTTACAATATGAAAATTTTTAGTTGACAATAAAAAATGTATAATATGAGTACTCATTAAATTATTCATTAAGGAAGGCTCTAAGCAATGGAGAAAAAATATCCCCCTTTAGAGATAACAGCACCGATAGTTTTCGCGTTTATTTTCGTGCTGATAATGATATTTTCACGGCTTGAACCTCATGTTGAAGACGTTGACGCAGCTTATGTCAAAGCTCATACAGGCAAGGCAGGCTACGTTCTTGTTGACGCAAGACCGCTGGAGTCGTTTCTGGGAAAATCACCTCGTCCGGGTTTTCCCGGCGGACATATTCCGGGAGCAGTGAATTTTCCGCCTGAAGATCTCAGCTCACGGCCTCATATCGTGTCGGCTCTTCTGGCCAAAGAAGGCATAACAGATGACAAGACCGTAATAATTTACTGCAACACGGGAGTTTTATCGGGACGTTTAGCCGATCAGTTAGTGAGACGCTTCAATTTCTCATCGTCAAAAATCAAAAATTACAGGGGCGGAACAGTCGAATGGGCAAAAGACCCCAAAAACATTCTTCTGCCCCCAGATCATGAAACAGGTTTTGTTACCGACCAAGACTCTCAGCGTTTCAAAGGGAAGTAGTGAGAATATCGAGAGTCCGAGTCATTCCTGACTTGATGTCGTAGCGAGGAGTCCAGCCGAGAGACTTCAGCTTTGACGAATCGAGAACTGCTTTCACGGCGGCACTGTAACCCCTTCGTTCCTTCTCGTCAGGAAGATCGAACACTACTTTGCGTCCTGCGTAACCTGCGGCAATCCCGGCAAGTTCCTTCAGAGTCGCATCGGATTCAGGGTCAGCGATGTTGTAGGCCTGTCCAGTTTCAGCGTCAGCAAGAATCTTCATCAGTGCCGTAACAGCGTCAGCAACGTAGCTGTATGAGTAGAGCTGATTGCCCTCGCTCTTCAACACGATGTCCTGTCGTTCGACCGCCTTCCTGATGAACTGTGAGATTGCTTTCGAGTCGTCAAGTTTCATCGTAGGGCCGTAAGTCCTTGAGAATCTCGGTATAACAACGTCAAGCCCGTACTGTTGAATATACGACTGGCAGAGAGTTTCACCGCACCTCTTCGCCTCGCAGTAACCTGAACGAGCCTTGCTGATGTCAATTTCTCCGCAATAGTCCTCGCTGAAGTATTCAGTATCTCCCCTGTTCACGCCGTAAATTTCCACCGATGAAGCGAAAACGAATCGCTCCGTCCCGTTCCTGTGTGCGAAGTCAAGCATGTTGTTGAGACCGATGATGTTGGCCGTGATTGTGCCTACAGGATCGGACGAGTAAGCGATAGGGTGAGTGTTGCTGGCGAGGTGAATAACGTAGTCGAAGCTCCCTGAAACCGTGAGAGGCTTGTTGATGTCGTGTACGCTGAAAGTGAAGCGTTCATCGTCAAGGTATGAGCTGAAACGTTTTTTTGCCGACTCGATGTTTCGGCCAAGAGCGAGAACTTTCGCTCCCTTCGTCATGAGAACGTCAACGAGAAAACTTCCGATTAACCCCGATGCGCCGGAGATGAGGAATGATTTTCCGTCAAGATTCATGCTGGCTGAATCAACAGCGTAATTCACATCGTCAACATAAAGCGAATTGTCAAATACCATAGAGAGAGCCTCCTTCTTTCTTCACGAATGACTTGAACATTTCGAGATCGTCCGGAGTCGTGAGCTTGATATTCTTATCAGAACCGGCAGCGAAATACAATCTAACGCCCAAGTCAGCCATCATTGTATTTGTGTATGATGAACCGTAAATGCCTATGCCTTTGTCGAAAGCCTCATGATATTTTTCGTCAAGCAGGGAAAATTTGTAGGCTTGAGGAGTCGAGACACGTCTTAGAGTTTCACGTGGAATGTATCTTGTTGTCGAAATCTCATCGTCAATGATGAAAATCTGCTCATTGTATGGGAGCGATGTTACAGCGTTGCCGTACTGTCTGCACTTTATGATAACGTCTGAGAGAACGTCAGCATCAACAAGCGGTCTTATTCCGTCATGAATTATCACGATGTCGTCAGGTTCGCATTTGCCCTCAAGGTTGAAGACACCGTTACGGATTGACTCTTGTGCCGATGCTCCGCCGTCAACGATGTATTTCAGCTTGGTGATACCGAACTGTTTAGCGTAAGCCCTGAGAATGTCGTGCCAGCCTTCGAGACATACCACTTCGATTGCGTCAATGTCCGGGTGTTTCTGGAACGCCGCTAGAGTGTAGATGATGATGGGCTTGTCGTTGACGTTGACGAACTGTTTGGGAATGTCAAAGTGCATTCTCGCCCCTACACCGCCAGCTATGATTATTGCCGTGTTAGCCATTAAATATCCTCCTGTCGAGTAATGACAATATAATACAATTAAACGTGATAATTATCATGGAGATGATAGCAAATTGACAGTACCAATTTTAGATTTGACACGTTCGTTCGGTGAAATAAGAGCTGACGTATTCGCGGCAATGGAGAGAATTTTTGACGCTCAGAGCTTCATACTCGGCAAAGAGGTCAAAACTTTTGAGGAACATTGCGACTCATATCTTGAACTCCCGGAGGGCTCTAGTGTCGGCTGTGCTTCCGGGACTGATGCGTTATTGCTGGCGTTGATGGCCTGCGACATTCACGAGGGCGATGAAGTCATCACTACGCCGTTCACGTTCTTCGCAACTTCGGGAACGATTGCGAGACTCGGAGCTGTGCCGGTGTTTGCTGACGTTGACCCTTCAACCTACAACATCAAGATTGATGACGCTTTGAGCAAAGTAACATCAAAGACGAGAGCATTTCTTCCCGTTCACTTGTTCGGACAGATGGCACCGATTGAAGGAGCTGTGAAGGAGTTTCATGAACGAGGAGTGCTGACGATTGAGGACACAGCGCAGGCATTCGGGGCGACTCGTTTGGCTGACGGCGAGTTAATGCGTGCAGGGGCTGTCGGTGATGTCGGGTGCTACTCGTTTTTCCCGACGAAGAATCTCGGAGGCTGCGGAGACGGCGGACTTGTCGTAACCCGTAACAGCGAAAGGGCGGAACGTCTGAGGCGATTGCGTGTTCACGGTTCCGGGACGACATACTATCATGACGAGATCGGCATCAACTCACGTCTTGACGCTTTGCAGGCTGCAATACTCGACATAAAGCTGAAGCGTCTCGAAACGTGGAACGAGGAACGCCGAAAGATTGCCGATTACTACAGGCTGTTATTCAAGACAAACGGCATCAACGAGTTCATCACCGCACCTGTTGAGCTTGACGGGAATTATCACATCTATCATCAGTATGTTGTTCGTGTGAAGTCGAAACGTGATGAGCTTATGGAGTTTTTGAACGCTGAAGGATTCGCCGTGAGGGTGTATTATCCGCTGCCGTTGCATCTTCAGCCGTGCTTCTCGTACTTGGGTTACAAGAAAGGCGATTTTCCAGTGAGCGAACAATTAGCCGATGAAGTACTTGCGCTTCCTGTTTTTCCGGGACTGAAAGAAAGTGAGCAGGAAGCGTTAGTATCGAAGATGAAGGAATTTTTCAGAAAGTAGACTTAATCAGCACGAAGGGTGAACAGAGTGATTTCTGAGGGGTCGAAGATTCTCACGGGGAAGCCGTCCCATTGAGACGTACCCGGACTGACGTAGAGCCTCATTCCGTCAACATCGTACCAGCCGTTCACGAAGCCTCTATTCACCTTCTGTACTATCTGCGAAACTATCGGCATCTGTCCTCCGTGAGTGTGTCCGGAAATCTGGAGGGCGATTCCGAGTTTCGCATTCTCACGGGCGAATCGCGGCTGATGATCCATGAGTATGACAGGGACGTTGACGGGGGAATTTTCGAGGGCTTTGGGCGTGTTGTGATTACCGCCTGTAGGGTCAGGAACTCCGGCGATGACGAGCTGAGAATCTCCCGAAGCGATGATGACGTTCTCATTGTGTAGCCATTTCACCCCGAAGCCTGAAAGAGTCTTTAGCCAGCCGTGAAGGTCGTAATAATATTCGTGATTTCCTGTTACTGCATAGACTCCGAGTTTTGCTCTCAACTCCGACAGAGGCTCCAAATCACCGCTTCTCTTCGCAACATGGCCGTCAACAAAATCTCCCGGTATCAATATCAAATCAGGATTCAATGCGTTAGTTTTTTCGACCACAGACTGAACGAAGTCTCTTCTGTTCACCGAGCCTACATGAATATCAACAAGCATGGCAATTTTGAGACCGTCAAGATCTTTCCCAAGCCCTGAAATTTTCACATCATGTGCGACAACATCGGGTACTCTCGTTCCCTGATAGACACCGTAAACCGTAGCAGCAGCGGCAATGGCAAGAACGCTCAAAGAAGCGCAATGAGCCGGGAATTTTGAGCGTGAAAAGATTTTCCACACGATGAAAGCGATGTCCTTGATGACGCAGAGAATAGCGGCGGCGATCATGAAGCTGAACATTGCTGACAGGAAGAGAGCGAAATTTCTGGGAAGCTCCGTGATGTCGAAGCCTGCCGGAGTCATTCTCATCATGAAGAGTTTTGCGACCCCTGAGACCGTCAGCAAAGCCAGAGCGAATTTCACGAGAGCCGTAACTTTCAGAGGGATAACGGCACTGATGACGGTGTAGAGGCATATCAAGCAAGGTACTAATACGAAAGGATTGAACATAGAATTTTGCTCCTGTAATTTTTTCGGGAATTATACAGGTTGAATTTGACTCTAAGCAAACAAAAACCGCCTGAATCTTTTCGACTCAGACGGTGGAAATGAAGCTCTGAATTTTACGCTGACTTTTCGACAACCGCGCACTTCTCGCCCATGCTGATGACTTTTGCAGGACAGACCTTAGCGCAAATCCCACACTTCACGCATTTGCTCTGGTCAATCACTGCGAGATCGTTCACGATTTCGATGGCCTGCTTCGGGCATTTCTTAGCGCAAAGAGTACAGCCGATACAGCCGGCACTGCAAACGCTCTTGACCATAGGCCCTTTCCAGTGAGAATTACACGCCACAACAACGTCAGCCGTTCTAGGAATGAGAGTCAGAACGCCTTTCGGACAGTTAGCGACACAAGTACCACAGCCAACGCACTTCGACAGGTCAACCTTCGGGAGTCCGTCATCGCCAATCGACAAAGCTCCGAAAACGCAGACGCTCACGCAGGTACCCAAGCCGATGCAGCCAAAGGGACATGAATTAGGCGAACCGCCCGGGATTACTGATGCGCTCTTGCAGTCTTGAACGCCGTCATAGATTAACTTTCTCGGTGCTGCCTCACATGTTCCCTTGCACTTCAAGAACGTTCTCATCGGTACGCTTGCTCCTGCCTCAACTCCCATGATCTCGGCGATTCTCTGTGCTACCGGCGCACCGCCTACGTTGCACTTGTTGACCGACGCTCCGTCATTCACGACTCCCGAAGCGTAACCGTCACAGCCGGGATAACCGCAGCCTCCGCAGTTCGCGCCGGGAAGAGCGGCTCGGATAAGTCCGATTCTCTCGTCCTGATGTACCCTGAAGACGATTGAAGCAATCGCAAGAAGTACGCCGAATACACCGCCCATTACGCCCATTAACACAAGAGGTGTTACCATTACGTGCATTATGTCCATGTTGAACGCCTCCCTACTTTATGATTCCTGTGAAGCCCATGAAGGCTATCGACATCAAACCGGCCGTGATTAACGCCATCGGCAGGCCCTTCAAGCTGTCAGGCACGCCTTCATTGTCCTCGATTCGTTCACGTATTCCGGCCATCAGCGATATTGCCAGAAGGAAGCCCAGCGATGAGCCGAGAGCGTTGACGAGTGCTGGAACAAGTCCGTAACCTTCATTCATGTTGAGGACTGCAACGCCGAGAACAGCGCAGTTTGTCGTAATCAACGGAAGGAAGATTCCCAATGACTTGTACAGCGCAGGATTCAATTTCTTCAAAGCAAGTTCAACGAACTGAACAAGCGCGGCTATGACCAGTATGAATGACAGCGTGTACAGATACTCAAGGTGCAACGGCACGAGAAGGTAATTGTACGTCAGCCACGTCATCAATGACGCTAGCATTATGACGAACACGACAGCGGCTCCCATTCCTTGAGCGGTCTTGAGTTTTGAGCTGACTCCCATAAACGGACAGCAACCCAAGAATCTCGACAACAGGATATTGTGAACGAAGATTGAACTCACGAAGAGCAGGAATAATTCTGTCATTGTCATTACGATTTCGCCTCCTCGCATTCTGAAGCGTCCTTCTTGCAGAACTTCGCCATTACGCACGAACCGCAGCCCATCGGACGAGCCTCAGCAGGTACTGCGCCGAGTCCCTTCATCTTCGCTGCCTTCGCCTGTAACGCTCTGAATGCTCCCATGAAGCACCCAAGAACGATGAAGCCTCCCGGAGCAAGTACGATTAACATCGCAGGTTCAAAGCTCACGACAGGATTGCCGAGAAATGTTCCAGCCCCGAAAATTTCACGCACTGCACCGAGAAACGCCAGCGCAATCGTGAAGCCCAATCCCATTCCGATACCGTCAAGAGCGGAAGCGAATACGCCGTTCTTTGACGCAAAAGCCTCAGCTCGTGCGAGAATGATACAGTTGACGACAATTAACGGAATGAATATGCCCAACGATTTATTCAGCTCCGGCGCAAATCCCTTCATCAGGAACTCAATCACGGTAACAAAACCTGCAATGACCACGATGAAAATCGGTATACGAACTTCATCAGGCACCATTTTACGCAAAAGAGAGATGACTATATTTGACGCGACTAAAACGAATGTAGCGGCTACTCCCATTCCTAGACCGTTGGCGACACTTGTTGTTACCGCCAATGTCGGACATAATCCTATGCACTGAACGAACGTAGGATTTTCGGCGAGTATTCCGTTTGTTATGATTCTGAAATTGCTCTGGCTCAATTCTATTCAGCCCCCTTCAAGTTTTCAGACCAGTATTTGACCGCACCGTTCACGCCGTCTGTTACAGCGTTCGATGTTATCGTAGCTCCTGAAATCGCTGCTATCTCGTCAGGATTCGAGGCGGAACCTTTCACGACTTTCAGCGGTAATTTATCCTTGTCGTTGAACTGTGTGTAAAATTCCGGCTCTGTTGACTTAGCACCGAGTCCGGGCGTTTCTGAATGACTCAAAATGTTGATGGCTTTGACAGTTCCTTCTTTCGTTATTCCGACAACGAAACCGATTTGACCGCCGTAACCTTTTGAGCTTACGTTGACGCACCAGCCAACAGTCCCTGACTCATCGCTAGCCTTGATGACTCCGGTAACAAAATCGTCCGGTTTCGTTTCAACTTCATCGAATGTTTTTCCTGCCGGCATAACAAGCTGATATGCTTCGTTACGTGCAGCGATTTCAGCCTGAAGGATTGCCTTGCTTGTTACGTTTTCGACAAGTCCGAGTATTATTCCTGTTACTGCTGTTACGGCAAATAGAGTCCCTCCCAAGTGAAGGGCTTTTTTCCATGCCTCATTGAACGATACTTTTTCCGACATTATGATTTGCCCCCCATTCTCTTGAAGAAATTACTCTTAGGCGCACCGAGCGTTCTTTGTTCGGTGTACTTGTCGATTAACGGGACAGCTACGTTCATGATTAAGATTGAGAACGAAACGCCTTCAGGATAACCGCCCCATGTCCTGATCAAAGCCGTGAGGAGTCCGCAGCCGAAAGCGTAAATGAATTGTCCTTTCTCGGTCATCGGCGATGTAGTGTAGTCAGTGGCCATGAAGATTGCGCCGAGTAACAATCCTCCCGTCAAAATCTCGTGAATCGGGAACATTCCTCCGCCGTGTCCGAAAAGTGCCGAGAGAATTGCAGTTGTCAAAATATAAGTCAGAGGGATTCTTGCGCTGATTACGCCTTCCCAAACGAGATAAGCTCCACCGAGAATGAGAAGAATTGCGCTGGTCTCACCGATACAGCCTCCCATGTCGCCAGCAATCAGGCTCCAGCACGAGAGATTCGCCGGTAATGTCCCGGCCTTCATGGCTGCGAGAGGCGTTGCGCCTGAGACTCCCTGAACTGTCCATGTCGTCATCGCTGTAGGCCATGAGATGAGCATCATTGCGCGTGCAGCTAGAGCAGGGTTGACGATGTTACAGCCGATACCGCCGTAGAACTGTTTGACGATGATTATTGCGAAGATGCTTCCTGCAATCGCCATCCAGATAGGAATCGTAGGGGGCAGGTTATACGCTAGCAATAATCCTGTAACAACAGCCGAAAGATCTCCGGTTGTGTCCTTACGGTGCATGATGTACTTGTTCCAGACCAATTCGCTCAAAGCACAGGCGGCAACGCAGGCGATAATCACGAGAAGCGAGCGTAAACCGAGCATGTATACGCCGATGATACCGGCAGGCAGGAGCGAATATATCACCATGCCCATTATTTTCCGTGTGCTGAACTCTGAGTGAACGTGCGGAGATGCTGATACTACAAGTTTTCCTGACATGATTACTTTTTCGCCTCCTGTTTTTCCTGAGCTGCTTTGCGTCTTAACGCGTTGACTTCGGCTTTACCCTGCTTGCATGTCTGAGCGAGGTGCCTTGATGCCGGGCAAATGTACGAACAGCTTCCGCACTCGATGCAGTTCATGCCGTTGTAGGCCTCGAACGCTCCGTAATCTCTTCGTCTGACAACTTGGTCGAGGTAAGTCGGGTTGAGGTGCATGGGACATGACTCGACACACTTACCGCAGCGAATGCAGGCACTTTCTTCGGCAATGTAGGCGAGTTTCTTTGTGAGTGCCAAAATTCCCGAAGTGCCTTTCACGACAGGAACATCAATCGAACGCATAGCGATTCCCATCATCGGACCGCCGGAAAGAATCTTCACCGGTTCTTCCTTGAAGCCTCCACAGGCGTGAATCAGCTCACGTACACTGAGGCCGAGAGGGACTCTGAGATTTTTGGGATCGGCTACAGCGTCTCCTGTTACAGTAACGATTCTTTCTGTTACTGGACGGCCTTCAGCGATTGCCTCATAGATTTGCCACGTTGTTCGAGTGTTGAGGACAATACAGCCGACATCAGCAGGAAGAGCGGGAACTAACGGGACTTCCTGACCAGTTACCGACCAGATTAACATTTTCTCCGCTCCCTGAGGATATTTGACTTTCAAGGGCATAATCTGAATCTTTGGGTTTTTGTTGTGAGCTGTCATTGTAGCGATGGCTTCGGGCTTATTGCTCTCGATACCGACAACACCGCAGGCTTCAGGGAAAATTTCGAGGACAAATTCGAGACCCTTCAGGATTTCGTCAGGGCTGTCGAGCATGAGTCTATCATCGCATGTGAGGTACGGTTCACACTCAGCAGCGTTGACGATAACCCACTTGATGACTTTACCTTTTGGCGGTGAAAGTTTGACGTGAGTCGGGAAACATGCTCCGCCAAGACCGACAAGACCTGACTCTCGTATAATCTTGACGTATTCTGACGGCTGCGGCTTATGACCGAGAATGTCATGAAGCGAAGGAGCAGGGGTATATTTCCCGTTGCTCTCAATGATGATGCTTGGCTCCATAGCTCCCGTGAAAGCCATGCGAGGCTCGATAGCCTTGACTGTGCCGGAGACAGCCGAATATTTCGGAGCTGATACGAAAGCGTCAGTGTCGGCGATTTTTTGGCCTGCGAGAACAGCATCGCCCTTTTTCACGATAGGTGAACACGGTGCGCCTATATGCAGTCCAAGCGGATAAACGAACTCTCTCACGTCTTCGGGCCTTAGAGTTTCTACGGCTTTACCTTCCGTGAGAGCTTTGCCTTCTGGAGGATGTACTCCCCCAATGAATGTAGGCAGGTTCATCGTGATATAAACACTCCCCTCAATAGGTTGGAATTGACTGTATTATAACGTAACAAGCGCAAAAATTTCAGTCAGTGCAGAATGATGTAATATAATTATCAAAAAGAGGTGGAGAGAGAATGACTAGCGGAGACAATCAAATACTGACGCTTATACTCAGTCAGTTATCGGAAATGAAGAGGGATAATGCTTCGTTCTACGAGAGGACGGAGCGGCAGTTGTCGGAGATGAGGCAGGAAAATGCGGAGTTCCGACGGGAAATGAGGCAGGAGTTCAAAGACTTCAAGACAGAAAACAAGCAGGATATTACAGGCTTCAAGACTGAAGTCAAGCAGGAGATAACAAATTTCAAGGCCGAAGTCAAGCAAGACATCGCAGATTTCAAAGCCGACGTCAAGCAGGACATCACAGAGTTCAAGACTGAAGTCAAACAAGACATCGCAGATTTCAAAGCCGAAGTCAAGCAGGAGTTTGCAGAAGTCAGGAATGATATTAAGGATTTGAGGACTGACGTTATAGTAATTCAGAACGATATAACAGGTCTGAAACATGACGTGAGCAATCTTTACACTTGGAACTACTGGACACTCTCAATCATTCTCGCACTTATGGCAATGCCTCACATCATAGCAGGAGTAAAATCACTAATTTCGGCAATAGTTGAGGGAATATCCGTCATCGCTGGAGCATTCAAGAAAGGCCAGAGGTAATTTCATGTTCAACGGCGAAGACTCCATCAAGGCTAAAGGCGTAACCCTCTCACGTGAACATTCAGGCGAAAGCAGACTCTGGGTCAGGCTCTTTCTTGAGGGTGAAGGCGTAGCAAGTCTATCGTCAAAAAATTTTAAGGGCGACTCTGAGCCTTTTGTGTGGGCAATTTATAGTTTCACAAAAAATGCGAAGAGTTCAAAATATTTCGTTACAGATATTGACGTTAAAGATGACATGCTCTCTTTAAGACGAAGCCGTGAAACTATTAAGACCGCTATGAACTGGTCAAATCTCCTCATAAAATATATGCCTCATGAACAGCCTGATGATGAATTACTCACAAAACTTTACTGGAACATGAAATTACTCGCTAACAAGTCAGTACCTTATCACGTTTCGGATTGGCGTTTCATGTGGCAGTGGATCGAATTATGGGGACTCGCTCCCGATATTGTCGACTTCCACAAGACCAACGGCTTCAATGATGACGAAATACGCCTGCTCGTACAAGTTTCAGCACTTAACGCAAAAGGTATAATCGAATTATTCACAAGACCAATGAGCAAAAACATACGCGAAAATATTTTCATAGTAGCATCAGAACTAGCAGCAAAATTCCTCCGTCAAATATGAATAGAATATCATCAATCACTCCGTTAAACTCTCTCGCAATGAGTGAGGCCGAAAAGTTTCAGTCTCAACTCGTCAAACCTTCAGGAAGTCTCGGTGAACTCGAAAGAATTACAATACAGTTAGCCGGAATAACAGGACAAGTACACAATAACACCCGCAAAAAAGTAATATGCCTCTTCGGATCAGATCACGGAATTTATGACGAAGGCGTTTCTTCAGCACCGCAGGATTTTACACGAAGGCTCATGGAAGTTTACGCCGGTGAAAAAAACGCTGGCATTAACATTCTCGCTCGTCAGGCAGGCGCGGAGCTTCGAGTTTTCGACTTAGGCGTGAAAAATCTCTCTCCACGTGAAAATATCATCACCAGAAAATTTTTGCCGAACGGTACAGAAAATTTCCTTCATGGCCGTGCTATGACCATTGAAACTGTCAGAGATGTTATCGCTTTCGGAATCGACTTAGTGAACGGCATGAAGTCCGAAGGCGTTGACATAATCGGAGTCGGCGAGGTCGGAATGGGCAATACGACTCCTGCTTGTGCCTGCATAATGTCAGCGTTAAAGTCCCGTGATGACTCTCTTGTCGGAAAGGGAGCAGGTCTCAATGATGAGGCTTTCGCTCGCAAAAAGAAAGTCATCATTGACGCTCTCAATTTTCACAGTGAAAACCTCAATGACCCTGTGAACATTCTTTCATGTGTCGGAGGTCTTGACATTGCAGCGATGACAGGAGTGTTTCTCGGCGGAGCTGTCTATCATGTCCCTGTCGTAATTGACGGAGTGATAGCCGTTGCTGGCGCGTTGATGTCGTATTTGCTTGAGCCTTTGTCCCGTGAATATATGATTGCGTCTCATGAGTCTGCTGAACCTGCCTATGCCAAAGCTGCCGAGTTCATGAAAATTTCTCCGCCTCTGAAACTTGGAATGAGACTCGGCGAAGGTACAGGCTGCGCAATTATGATGCAGATAATTGACGACTCACTCGCTATAATAAACAGTATGGGAAAATTTCAGGAACTATGAAAAGGAGTGTCATTCATGGAAATTTTAGTTGTTGACTGCCAGTACGATTTCATTGACGGAACTTTGGCCTGCGGACATTCACAGGAGGCCGTGAAAAACATCATCGCCTTCATCAATGCCAACCCTGACGCAAAGATTTACTACTCAGCTGACAATCACAGCCTCAATCATTGCAGTTACACCCAGAACGGCGGAACATGGCCGGTTCACTGTCAGTCAGGGACACACGGTGCGGAACTTCACGAGTCTTTCAGCAGGGACATCAAGAACACTTCACAGCGTCCGAACGACTCAACGATTTACTACAAGGGCGAGAATGACTCGGTCGAAGAGTATTCAGCATTCGAGGCAAAGAACAAATCAGGCAGAAGATTATGTGATGTACTCGGCCATGAAGTAATCGTTACAGGAATCGCTACTGAGTTCTGCGTGAAAGAAAGCGTCATCGCTCTCATCAAGTCAGGCCGAAAAGTTACGGTAAAATCCGACATGCTCGGCTGGGTCAACGAAGAAAATCATCACAAGACTCTTGATGAACTGTCAGCAATGGGAGCCGTGATCGAATGATTAACACTGTGATATTCGACATCGGCGGAGTACTCATTGATTTTGACTGGGAGGGCTTCATGAGGAGAATGTTTCCCGGACGTGATGAGTTAATCACCGAACTTGACGCTGCCGTATGGGGCGAAAGACGATGGGACAGACTCGATGCTGGAGACGATCCCGAAAAAGTTTTCGCCTCAATCATCGCTCATGCTCCTCATCGTGAACAGGAACTCCGAAAAGTTTTCGCCAACGTCGGCGACACTCTCAAGAAACGAGACTCGACTCCCTCATGGATCAACGGTCTCAAGGCGAGGGGCTACAGGGTGCTTTACCTGTCGAACTACTCACGCTACGTCATGAGCAAGAACCCTGAAGTATTGGACTTTGTGCCTTTGCTTGACGGCGGAATATTCTCGTGTGATGTGAAACTCATCAAGCCTGACCGTGAAATTTACGCTGCACTTGCTGAGAAATACAATCTCAATCCTTCCGAGTGCGTATTCATTGACGACCTTGAAAGGAACGTTACGGCAGCGAGGGAGTTCGGTTACAAAGCGATACATTTTGGGACATTGAGTCAGACACAGAGAGATTTAGAGAAGTTATTGGAGGAGAACAAAGAATGAAAAGTTTGCGAATGAATTTGTGGGTAACGGGCGGAATTTTGATTGTACTCGGATTTTTGATGATGAGATACCCTATTGAGGCGATATTGTCAGCAGGAATGATTCTGGGAGTCGGCCTGATAGTGTCGGGAGTGAATCAGATTTCGGGCTGGCACTGGCTCGGATTGAGACGCTTCATCGTCATGGGAGTGATTGACGTTATCGCAGGGTTAATCCTTGTGATACAGCCGGGAATTTCAGCGTTCCTTCTTCCGTTTGTGATAGGGCTTTGGTTTTTCAGTGCCGGAATGTCGAGAACATGCGCTGCGTTTTGGCTTGGCGGTGCTGACGTACCGGGCTGGTGGCTGATTCTCGTGAGCGGAATTGCGATGATTGCGTTTGCGGTGTTGATGTGCGCTGCGCCTTTGAGCAGTACTTTCTCAGTGATGATGATTCTTTCGGGAGTGTTAATCGCTTCGGGAGTGCTGGCAGTGATTGAGGGCTTTGTGATTTCACGTTAGGTCAAAAAATTTTGCCGTCCCTCAAGAGTCGGGGGACGGTTTTTTTGTTATAATAAAAATAATTCTGAAACAAGTGCAGGTGTCGGAAATGAAGTTATCGGGTGAACTCGGCTTCCTAATTCAACGAGGACTGCGCTCAACCTCAAGAGCTGATACGTCTTACACCCTCTCCAAAGGCGTAACTTCCCGTAGCACCTACGGTAGATTAGATTATGCAGAATTTTGAGGCTCTTGTAGTCTGCACTATATCTCAATATTTGAGATTTTATCACAAAAAATATAATAATTTAGCGCAATTCATCTCACCGCCTAAAGAGGCGGGAGACTTCTTGCGCGATTATGTTAAAATAGTTGTCTCCATTCTTGTTATAACTTCTTTTTTCTGTATAACACGGGGGGTGCTAAGTTTAGCATATGCGGCTGAAGTACCTAGAGAGTCTATTTCCAGCGGAATAACGGAACTCATCACATCATCTTTAGGCTGGATCAACAATACGCCGGTCAAGATTTTGGGCTGGCTCTGTGTTGGAGTTCCTCTCATTTTTGTTCTCTGCCTCGTCAAGAAAATTGTCATACGCAAGCGCAAAGGCACGCCCGCAAGAAGATCAGTCAAAAAAATCTCAAATAACAAGTACAGGAGAAATGAGAATGGACTGATTGAAGGCAAACGAGATTTAACAGATTGGGAGATCAGGCTGATAACCGAAGAATATGGTTTCACCCACAGAGATAATGAAACCAGAGACGGCCATAAGGTCTATACGAGCTGGATATATGCCGGCTTGACATGGTTCGGCGTTTATTTCTGCGATGACGGCGTACGCACTTATAAAGGGCTGTTCTCTGATGAAACTGATTTCATTAGCTATGATGAGCTGAGAAACGGCTTTATCTCAATGGAGGTTTTGAAGTTTAGGTACAAGGGTTTCCCTCATGAGTTCTACACCATGCTGATGGAACTGAAAGAAGCATAAAATTTTGCGTTGAGGTGATTCGCAGTGTCAGAATCAACCGGCACTGCGTCTCACCGTCAATGTCATTCCGTCAACAGCCGTAACAATTCCAGTTTCGCCGACCGTCATAACCTCGTCAGACTTAGCACGCCATATCTCTCCGTGACATTTCACCTGACCGTCAGCAATAACTTCAACTGTCAAACCTATCATTCCCTGTTTGCCTGTTGAAATCCTGCGCCTTAGTCCCTTAATCACAAAGTACGCCACTACACCGAAACATATTCCCAAAGCTATGGCAGTTCCGGCGATGAATGACAGCGATATTTGAAGAAGCTCACCGCCCGGAGCCCTGAACAAAAACACTCCGCCCAAGCACATCACAGGAAGTCCCAAGAGCGTCAACAATCCCGAAGTCCCAGCGATTAAGTCAACCGCCATCAACACTACTCCAGCGACAATCAGAACAATACCGGCCCAGTTGAACGGCAGCATTTTGAGACCGATTGCGCCGAGCAATAACATTACACCGCCAGTTGTACCCAAGATGAAGCCTCCCGGTGTAATGACCTCGAAGAAAATCGCCATCATTCCGCCGGAGAGCAGCAGGTAGGCAATCTCAGGGCTTGACACGAATTGTATCAACTGCTCGCTGAACGACATGTTCACACGGTTGACGGCAACTTCATCATCGAATGAGATTTTTGCCGACTGCTGACCGAGTTTTACACGCCGTCCTGACGCTGCCTTTATGAGAGCGTTTACGTCAGGAGCGATTATGTCGATGACTTTTTCCCTGAGAGCTTCAGTGGCTGTTAGCGAGATGCTTTCGGTAATCATAGCTTCGGCTGTGTCAACGTTACGGCCTCTGAGCTGAACAACGCTTCTCATTTGAGCCTTGAGATCGTTCATGACTTTAGTGTTCATGTCGCCGTCGGGAATGTTGTCGCCTCCGCCTGTAACAGGGTGAGCTGCTCCGATGTTAGTGCCGGGAGACATGGCCGCTATGTGTGCTGACTGTACGATGAACGCTCCTGCGCTTGCTGCTCGTCCGCCTGAGGGTATCCAGACAGCAACGGGAACACGTGAGGCGAGTATTGACTGAACGATTCCGCGCATGGCCTCAACGAGTCCTCCGGGAGTGTCGAGCTGGAAGATGAGCAGTGAGTCGCCGTTGAGTTCGGACTGACGGACTGTATCACGTACGAACTCTTCCATTTGAACGCCGACTGTACCTGTTAATTCAGCGAGTGTTACGGTTGATTTTGCGTCTGCTGGAACACAGAAGAATATCATTAACAGGACAAGTAATATTTTCTTCATGATTTCACCGCTGAGAGTTCAAGACCGCATTTCTGAGGCCGTTTATCTGCTCTTCGCTCATTCCTTGAGACTTCATGAACTCTATTGCTGTGTTTAGAGTCTCTTGGCTTCCCTCAGTACGACCTTCTTTGATGCCAACAGCACGTCCTTCCTTGATGCCGACTGCACGGCCTTCCGCACGACCCTCAGCACGTCCTTCTTCGAGTCCGGCAAAGTGTGCTTCACTTCTAGTTTCCCAATCATGTAACAACAACATCATGTAATTTAGCCTCCATTTCGCATTTTGCTTGGCCACATCAAGACACTTCTCCAATCTCTTAACAAATGGGTCTGTGCTGGTTTTCCCCATCATGAAATCGAGAAACGCTTTCAGTTCACCGCTAACATCGTTATCTTTTCCGCACGCATTGAGGAATACTGTAACAGCTCCGTCATTAAGTTTCAAATTACTTTCCTCACTGCAAACATTGCTGAAAGTATAAACGTGTCTGCCAAGATTGAAAGGGTCAAAAGTACACAAAAATATCACGTAAGCATCAGGCATATCGTTATAAGTTCCGGACTTCTTGAGCGTCTCAGCCTCCAGAGCCTCAAGCCCTAACACAGTTTGATACGCTCTCGAACGGCGAGGTAAATCCTTTTTGTTAGTCGTCTGAACTTCACAGTCAAAAATTTTTCGGTTATCCGATTTTGCGTAGACATCAAAGCGCACTCCTCTTGTGTCACGTGAAAACTTTTCGGATTTCTGCGTGTTCGTGAACTTAATTGTGCCTATGTCCATGTCTGGAAGTATTCTGCGAATCATTTCCGTGCAAAGTTCAGGGTCTCGCATAATTTTTCCGAACATGAAATCGTTTGCGAGAGTCAGATTCTCCCATCGTTGAGAGGGCGGAATCAATGACTCGTCAAAAGCCGGGTATCTCAATTTATCACCTTCCTTGCGTGGTCAATAATAACACTCTGCTCCGTGTTGGCGGAGAATGTCAATAGTTTCTTTGTCTCTCTCACCCTCTATTGCCTCAGTTAAAGCAGTCCAGCCTATATCGTTTTCAATATTGACATCTGCACCGTACTGCTCCTATCTCGCATAGTTTCAGAACTCATCATCATTCATCACTCTTTCTCCTTACCTCTCCAAAAAGTTCTAATCGGTGTCCCGGTAAAATCCTCAAGTTCACGAATCTTATTCTTCACATGATTCTCAAATCCACCATTCACAAGCTCAGGATTATTCACGAAGAATATAAACGTCGGCGGTTCGCCCTCAGCCTGTGAACAGTAATACACCTTCAACGATCGTCCCTTCCTGTCAGACGGCAGACGGTCAAACGCTAAAACGTCCCTCATCAACCTGTTCAACTGATTCGTTGGAATATGCTTCTTCCTGTTTTGGCTGACTGTTACGGCTGTCTGTAGAATCTTCTGCACTCCTCTTCCGTTCAGTGCTGACGAAAATATAACAGGCGCGTAATTCAGAAACGGCATCTCATCTCGTATCTTCTTCGTAATTTCATCAGCTTTCTTTTCACCGTTCACTAAATCCCATTTGTTGACAACTATAACTATTCCCTTGCCCTTTTTCGCAACATGTCCGGCTATCCGTTTGTCCTGATCCGTGCAGGGTTCGCCAGCGTCCATCATCAATATCGCAACGTCCGACCTGTCAACCGCCGCCAGAGTCCTCACATACGAGTAATACTCCAAGTCGCCGTCAAATTTCGCCCGCCGTCTTAGTCCTGCCGTGTCAACAATCCTGAATCTCTGTCCGTCAATTATTGCTGACGTGTCTACAGGGTCTCTTGTCGTCCCGGCTATCGGACTCACTAGAGAGCGTTCACTGTTCGTTATCTTGTTGAGGAGCGATGATTTCCCTACGTTAGGTTTTCCGGCAATCACAAGTTTTATCTCATCGTCTTCCATAACATCATCATGTTCACTGCTGACAGGAAGAATCTCAATCACAGCGTCAAGAAGTTCATACATTCCCCTCTTGTGCAATGCGCTTATCGGGATTACTCGTTCAAATCCCAAAACATAAGCGTCATTGGCAAGGTCATCGTGTTTCGGGTCATCAAGTTTATTCACGGCAACAATTACGGGCTTATTGCCTCCACGCCGTATGAACTCCGCTATTTCCTCGTCAGCTCCCGTAATCCCTTCTCGGCCGTCAACAAGAAATATTATCCCGTCGCATTCCCTCACAGCCGACTCAACATGCGCCCTTATTCCTGCTGAAAATTCCGTGTCAGTCCCAAAAATTCCGCCAGTGTCAACAACATAAAAATTCTGTCCCTCATATTCGGCTTCTCCGTATAATCTATCTCTTGTTACTCCGGGCATATCGTCAACGATTGAGTCCTTCGTTCCCGTCAGCCTGTTGAACAGTGATGACTTTCCAGTGTTGGGACGGCCTATCAGTGCTATTATTCCTGCCATAGTTACTGCCTGCTTATCATGTAATCAGAAAGCGCATTGCCCTCAAGCCCTGCCGACATTCCGACCGCCAGCTTTATTCGTGCCTGATACGGTGAGAGCATTCCCCCGTTAATCAGTCCGATCTCAAGAAGCTGGGACGCGCTACCCTCGTAATTCTCCGTTGCCTGAACTATTCCGTCAGGGTATCTCGATGTCAGCACTACTGGAACGTTCGCCTTCAACAGCTTCTTCAGCAGCGGCACCCATGATGACGGTACATCGCCATCGCCAAGTCCAGATATTATCAGGCCGTCAAGTTCCTCAAATCTTTTGTCAAGCAACGCCTTCAACAGAATATCAGCGTCACCGAGCGATGCCGTCAAAATAGGAATGTTCCTCGCCAGCGGTTTGGTCATCGTCTGAACGTAGCGATGTCTCGGAAATCTTAACGAGATATAACTCCCTGAAGGCTGACTGAATACACCAAGAGGCGACTCCGGGAACGCTAAGAGTCCAGCCCTGTTGAAGTTCGAGATTCTCAAAACGTCAGCAGGAGCGTAGATTGAGTCCTGTATGCAGATTAACGCCCCTTTGCCCGTGCAGGCTCCCGACAATGCCGCCCTGATCGACTGCGTTAATCTCGTACTTGTCTCACTGCCTGAACTGCCTGCGCTGAAAATTGAGCCGGTGAAAATCAATGGGGGATTGAGATTCCAAACTAGGTCGGCAAAATATGACAGTTCCGCAAGCAATGGTATTCCGCACGTTACAACAACACCTCTCGCCCCCTCATCATGAACGAATGAGTTGGCCATGACTATCAGTTCACTGCACATTCTCAGCGTATAATTGCTGACCGGCTGAAAGCTCCATTTCTGGAACGTTACATGACTTTTCACATCGTCAGGCAAAAGAGCGTACATTTCTTCTTCCGTTAATTCCTGTCCGTCCTGTCTCTGAACTATCCTGCCTCCTGCAAGCAACACTACAATTTTGTCTCTGTTCTCCATATTATTATTCTCCTCAAATAAAATCCCTCCCGATTGTCTCAGGAGGGCGTTTCGTTTTTAGTAGCCTAAGTCCTCTCCTACTATGATTACATGATACTTTCTGCCCTTCACGGCCTCGTCAAGTATCAGTATTGCCCGGCACATCGAGTCTTCATCGCCTCTTGCCGAACAGTTCACGCAATGCCCTGCCTTTACGCAGGCTGTCTCAACGTTCTGACGGATAGCGTTGGGAATTGTCGCTGACTTCGCGCGCTTTATGCCGTCTTCAAGGTCAAAAGCAAGTTTGTTGATGCCTATCACGAAAAGCACAAGCCCATTCCCCCAAGCCATTCCGGCGACTCTGTTGCCTGTTCCGTCAATGTTGATGATACGTCCGTCACGGGTTAATGCGTTCGCGCTGGTCAGGAATACATCGGCTGTATTCTCACGGAAGCGAGCGGCTCTTCGTTCCTCGTTGGACATTTTGCCCCAGTGCTGAAAGACTGTGTTGCCTCGTTCCCTGAGTGCGTCAAGTGCGCCGATGTCCCTCACTGTTATTGTGCCGGGAATGCCTACAGTAGCATCAGCCGGTATGATTTCGAGGACTCGTTTCAATGCCTCTTCGCCTGTTGGGACGTATTCGGCCTCGAAGCCTCTGCGCTGTAATGCCTTCACTGCGTCATTGCCGATGATCTCGTTTGCTCGTATTACATTCTCGTGTACCATAATTATTTTGCCTCCCTCAAAAATATATAGCCCGTTTCAATATCAGGATTTCTCCCGAATTTGATTCGAGCCTCGTCAAGTATGCGTCTGCTGTCGAAGTACATACCCTTCATTCTGTAAGCGTTCGACACTCCGATATACGGTCTTATGTCATCAGGTCTTGCCTCGTGGGCGCGGAAGAAGTATTTTACTGAGCGGTTGTACATTCCTATATTGTAGGCGTGATTGGCCTCGTTAAGATAATCCGTGAACGTCATTTTTTTGACGGGCGGAACAGGTTTTGTCTCAAGAGGAACTGTCTTCACCTCACTATCTGTTGAAGTAATCCTCACGTACTCTTCATGAGCTGTCTTTGCTGTCTGAACATGGCCAGCCTTCTCTGATGTTGTTGAAAGTTCAGCGAGAAATTCCGTGTCTTTCGGGTAACGTCTGTATGCCCTCTGATATATCGCTGAGGCTTCGTCAAACTTTCCGCGACTCTCAAGAGATAACGCTCTCGATTTCATTCCTTCGGGAGTCTCTCGCCATATGAACCACAGAGCAAGCAATGCGAATCCCAGAGTCATCAGAAGCGTGGCGCAATATATGATAGTCTTCTGAACGTAAATTCGTGAAAGGTCTATAGTGTTATGAGGCTCCTCAAGTTTAGCGCGTTCCTTGCGGTGCTTCATGGCGTTGTGTAGACGCTCGGTGAAGTTCCGACCGTGTATCTGAACGTATGCAGCCCCCTGAAGGCTGTCGGTCTCCTCGTAACCGGGTTCTTCATCGTCATTGTTTATGTTAGTCCACAATTCCGGCGGAGGCTCATCAAGACTCAATGTGAAACCTGTCGCTCGTTCCTGCCATTCATGATCTTCATTGACAGGTTCAGGGCTTTCATTCTCAGTTTGCTGACGCTCTTGAATCTCGTTGACTGTCTCTTTTGTTTCTGGTGCTGGCGGTTCTGGATTGTCAACCAAAGTTTCGGGGATTGTTTCCGAAGTGTCAACAGAAATTTCTTCGTCCTCTTCGTTCGGAACATCAATAGAAATTTCTTCAGCCTCTAACGTTTCAGCATCATCGACAAAAACTTCATCGCTTGCTTTTGTGTCGACAGTCTCATTTTGTGTAACACTAAGAGGGGCAAGAAGTAAACTTGTCCCGTTATCTTCAACACGTTTAGAATTAAGCCATTCAAACAAATCCTGCTCCATAATAATTGGTCAGTTTAACAAGATTTCTCAAAGTTAGCAATTATAATATACGCAGAAATTTTTTCGGGAGGTGAATTGATTTTGAATTTTCTTGTTAAACTTATACGCCTAATGCCTCATCGTTTCGCCCTTGCCTTCGGGAGATTCGCGGGGCGTGTTCTTCGTCTTCTGCTGTGGGAAAAAGTCAACCGATGCGAGTCTCGCTGTGTGTCTTCACTTGGATTCGGTGTTACTCTCTCACGTTCAGTCATCAAAAAATCTTTCGAGAATCTCGGAATGTCAGCAGCAGAATTTATACGTCTCCCGAAAGTTATCTCACGCATTGACGAACTTGTTGACTTCCCCCAAGAGAGCGTTGAAATTTTGCGCTCGGCACTGTCAAGAGGAAGAGGAGCTATTTTGATGACACAGCATTTCGCCAACTGGGAATACGCAGCAGCCAGAGTCATTCACGAGGGCTTCAGGCTTCACGCCATATACACTCCGCAAAGAGACAGAGCCGTTGAAGCGGTCATCATGTCAACACGTCAGGACACTTCGAGAATGTCAATGATTGACAGCGACACTGGACTACGTGAGGTCTTCAGAGTCTTGAGAGCCGGTGAAATTCTCGTTGTTATGCAGGATCTTGACGCAAGAAAGGAAGGTCTGCCCTCTGAATTTTTGGGACTTCCAGCGAGGACTCATGACGGCATCGTGAAGTTATACAGAAAATTTCAATGCCCCGTCATTCACGCCGAATACTGGAGGGACGAAAACGACCCTTCACATCATCACATAAACTTTCACGGAATATTCAGCGATGAATGCGACAGGAACGGCAGACCGTTCGGCGAGGACATGAACGAGAGCATCAGAATGTGTAACGAAAAGATTGAACGCTTCATCACAAAGAGACCGCATCAATGGCTTTGGCTTCTCGACAGATGGGAATACACGCTCAGAAATTCAACATGACAATATCTGCACTTGTTGACCACTCACGAACAGGAGCAGTGCCGACAGCCTCACGAACTCCTAAGTCATCATCTTTATCCCGAATGAACACGGCGACTTTCCGTCCTGAGTTCCACAAGACTCGAAGGTCTGCGCTCGAAATGAACCAGCCCGGTTCGGTCTCGTGCTTTGCTCCGAACTCAAGTTCATTCAGAACGTTGGCGGATATTGTGCGCCTCTTGGTGTACCAGCTCACGCCCTGCATCAGATTTTCGTAGACAACAACGTCATCAGCATCATCAGGCAAAAGAGCTGTCGAATCCTTGCGAGACAACAAACGGCCTTCAACCTCAAACGCTCCCGATGCTGAGAACATTGCGATCAGTGCCGTTACACAGAGAAGGGACGGAATGATTTTGCTCTTTCCGGCGAAAATCGACAACAGCCAGAACAACATCAGCGAAATTGAAAGACATATTGCAGGCTTCGACATTGCAGCGACATCTGGACTGTCAACAAAAAACGTAACTGTCAATCCAGCTGCAGCGACAGGAAGAATTACAGCCGATGTCAATACGATGAAACGCCGAAATTCTTTCCCCTCAAGAACTGACATTGACGCGCCCGAAAGAATCGATAAAGGAATCATGCAGGGCAGAATGTATGTGATGAGCTTTGAGCCTGAAGCCGAGAAAAACACGAACGGTAACAAAAACCAGAGTCCCAAAAATTTTCCGTCATCGCTCCCGATGAGTCTGCATTTCCCGAAAACGGCTCTGACTGAGTCAAACAAAATCCCCGTCCAAGGGACAAAGCCTGCGATGATTATCGGCACGAAAAACCAGAAAGGCTCGTAGCGTTCGTGAATTGTCGTTGTGTATCTCAGGAAATGTTCTCTGATGAAAAAGAACTCGAAGTAGTCAGGATTCCGGCGGCAGACTTCGATGAAATACGGCGAGACTATGACAAAGAATAATATTATTGCTGACGGTGAAAAGAGCGTGGGAATCTTCCTGTACTGTTTGGCGAAAATCAGGTGGATTAAAGCGACTCCGCCCGGCAGAACGACACCGATTAAACCCTTAGTGAGGACAGAAAGAGCCATGAACGCATAAAACAGAAGGAGCGATGACTTTTTGCCGTTGACGTTCCAGAAGTAATAGCTGACCATTGAGGCGGTGAAGAAAAACGTCAATGTCATGTCGGTGAGATTGATTCTTGACGTTCCGAACCACAAGACCGATGACGCTAACATGATTGCCGACAGTGAAGCAGCGTAGAGAGAGCGAGTGATTTTTTTCGCAGCAATGAAAGCCAGAACACAGCAGCCTAACCCGGCGAGAACAGGCGTTAATCTACCTGCAAATTCATTTTCACCAAAGGCAAGAAACGCCCCGGCAGTGAGCCAGTAATGCAGGGGAGGTTTCTCGAAGTACAAAACATAATTCAATCTCGGCGTAATGAAGTCGCCAGTCTCAATCATCTCACGGGGAATCTCGGAGTAACGCCCTTCATCAGGATCAATGAAGCCGTAATCCCCAAGTCCCCAAAAGTAAACGAATACAGCAAGTACAGCGCAGAGAGCGAGTATCTTGTTCCTATTCATGATAGGCTTCGAGAGTCATTCTCACGGCATCACGGAGACTTACTTGAGGATTCCAGCCGAGCTGGCTTATCTTTTCGATTGAGGGTCTGCGGTTCTTCGTGTCATCGTAACCGTCTGAGTAATAATTTTCGGGCGATATTGTCTTGAGTTTGACAGTCTCGGCCTTTTCGCGGAACTTCGGAAACTCTTTCATCACGTCAATAATCGTTTCGGCAAGCTCCCGGATTGAGTAATTATTGTTGGGATTGCCTATGTTGAATATTTGACTGTCGGCTTGGCCTTTGTAGTTCTTCAGTATCAACATTAGAGCGTCAGTGCCATCGCCTATCCATGTGAAGCTCCTTCGCTGTGAACCTCCTCCGACAAGTTTAATCTCGCCCCTGTGGAGAATGTCATAGATGAATTGTGTTACTGACCTTGCCCGGTGCTGTCGAGCGTCTTCCATTGTGTCAAGGCCGGGCCCTATCCAGTTGAACGGCCTGAAGAGCGTGTACTGTAAACCCTTCTCGACATTGTAGGCGGTAATGACTCTGTCCATCATCTGCTTTGAACAGGAATAAATCCAGCGCATTCTCCCGATTGGCCCGGTAACTAACGGGCTTTCGTCCTCAAGCAGTAAATCCTCATTGGCTAGACCGTAGACTTCTGATGTTGACGGGAAGATGACTCGCTTTTTGTACTTCTGGCACATTCTCACGACCTTGAGATTCTGTTCAAAGTCAAGCTCAAACGTCCACAAAGGTTTGGTGAGATAGAATGCCGGCATTGCTACTCCGGCAAACGGTAACACTACATCGCTTGAAGCAACCTGCTCACGAATATAATCGGTCTCGTGGAATATATCGCCCTTGAAGCAAGTGAAGCGTTTGTTACCCACGAACTTTTCGAGACGTTCTGTGTTGATGTCGAACGCACTGACCTCATAGTCTGAAGTCTCCAGAATCTTTTTCACAAGATGACTCCCTATGAAGCCTCCTGCACCTAAAATAAATATTTTCAAAATATTATCTCCATGAAAAATTTTTGATACATTCACAAACTCTTTGAACGTCATCGTCCGTCATCAACGGGAACATCGGCAGTGAAACGGCCTGAC
Source organism: uncultured Synergistales bacterium (assembly GCA_905233215.1). GTDB lineage: Bacteria > Synergistota > Synergistia > Synergistales > Aminobacteriaceae > JAFUXM01. The sequence goes on along the minus strand of CAJODC010000002.1, from coordinate 10,330 downwards.
GGTAATAACGTTCAGCATTCGGAAAATCTCCGGCACTGTAACCGAATTTCTTTCTGTAATACGGCTGTAACGGCACCGGCCTGTAATGTACCTGCAATCTTATATCATTATCACGCAGATACATGAAAAACTTGCCGTGCAATTCTTCTTTCACTCTCACTATGAACAAATGCCAAGCGTGTCCGTCTTTCTTCGGAGGAAGCGTAACGCCTTCAACCCCTGAGAGTTCGTTGAAATAAATCTCAGCGATTTCACGCCGTCTTTCAACAAATTCATCAAGGCGTTTCATCTGACTCAATCCCAAAGCGCAATGAATTTCCGACAGCCTGTAATTGTACCCTAATTCCTGCATCTCGCTGTGCCAAATTCCGTTGGGCTTGTCGACAAATTCCGACTCGCTTCTTGTAGTTC
>CAJODC010000002.1:0-9796 GCA_905233215.1 uncultured Synergistales bacterium | reverse complement strand
TCGGCAAGTTCTCTGAACGGTCTCATGTCGAACGGATAGCCCCCGAAACTTACAGGGACGATTGCTTTGACTTTTCCGCCGTGAGACTGGATAACTTTTTCGGCCTCACTGGGATTCATGCAGAAAGTCTCGTCAATGTCGGCGAAAATCGGAGTCGCTCCAGTGTAAATGACACTTTTCGATGTCGCAACGAAAGTCATCGCTGTAGTAACGGCCAAGTCTCCCCGTCCCATTCCTGAAGCGTGCATAGCCCCGTGAAGAGCTGCCGTACCGCTCGAAAATGTTACGGCATGTTTCACGCCAGCGTAATCAGAAAGTGATTTCTCGAAAGCGTCAACTGTCGGCCCCATTGTGAGCCAGTCGCCTTTGAGTACTTTCACAATTTCGGCTATATCGTCATCGTTAATCCACTGACGGCCGTATGATAATGTCTTCATGCTAGTGTCCTTTCTGTATCGCTACTCTTCCGGCTCTTCCGGGAAGATAGCCCATCTCTATTTTACAGCGCGGTAATTCCGACACTTTCACAGCCTCTTTCAGCGTCAGAAATTCAACGCCCTTGTCCCTGCATCATTCCGCCTTCCATTTCAGTATGTATCGTGTGTACGTTCAAGCCCTCATGTAACAGGTTCATGTAAGACGCAACGTCTTCGGCTTTGACATCGCCGAGAATCTCATCAAGTGTCGGAAGTGTTGACGGTACTTGAGGGGTTGCGAAAGTTTCACCGTTCATTTCGGCCATGAACGGCGAGTAACCTCTGACATCACTGCAATACGTGAGCTTCATTTCGTCCTGTACCTTGAGACTTTCCGGCGTAACCTGCCAGCCCGGAGCAGCGCATGAGTCCGGCCTGAAGCCTGCGTACTGTTCAAACTGTGAGAACGCCCGTTCAAGCTGTGAACGTATCGTTTCACTTGAGAGCTTCGGCAGATTGTCCTGCCAGTAAACATGATCCCATGAGTGAATACCGCAGTCATGGCCTTCGTCAACAGTCCTGCGAATCAAATCGGGATTTGCTGCCGTAATCATAGGTGCAGGAAGAAGAGTACCGTAAAAAAGAGTCTTAATCCCGTAAGCTGTCGGAGCTTTAGTCCGAAACATTTTCTTGATGAAACCTTTTCGGAAGATTCGCCGTAAAGCCTTGCCGGAATTATCCGGGCCCATCGAGAAAAACACGGACGCTCTGACATCGTGAGCCTTCAGAATGTCAAGCAGTCTCGGCAGTCCCTCAAGATAGCCTTTCAGCGTGTCAATGTCGATTTTTATCGCTAGTTTCATCTATACTATTTCCCATTCGACAATCTCAAGCGTACCGTCATGAGTCTTGACCAGAAGCGCAGGAGTCGATGAAGTTTCAGTGTCTATGACTCTGGTTTTCCAGACCATGATTTTTTTGCCGTCATGAAATGTGAACGCTCCCGGAAAAGGTTTTGCTACTGCCCTGACGAGATTGTGAATTTCTCGTGCTGACTTGTTCCAGTCTATGAGACCGTCAGCAGGGGTTCGCCGTCCGAATTTCGTTGCTTGCGACTCGTCCTGCGGTGTACCTTCAGCGTTGCCCGACAAAATATCATCGAGGCATCGTCCCAGCAATCTTCCTGAAGCCGGAATGATCTTCATGAAAACGTCATGAGCCGTCTCATCGGGGAGAATGTCAACAGCTTCCTGACCGACAATGTTCCCAGCGTCAGCTCTTGCGACCATGTGATGAAGTGTTACGCCTGCTTTCGTCTCACCGTTGAGGACTGCCCAGTTGACACAGGCTCGGCCTCTGTATTTCGGTAACAATGAGCCGTGCATGTTGAACGCTCCCAAAGGCGCGAGGTCAAGAATCTTCATGTCAATCATGGCTCTGTAATAGAACGAGAAGATAACATCGGGCTTTGCTTCCTTCACAGCGTCAACAGTCGGAGCGTCAGTCCTCACTGGAATGTTATTCGACTTCGCAAGCTCATAGACTGAACTGAACCATTGCTGCTCGTTCGGGTCATCTTCATGAGTGTAGACCAGCTTTATGTTTACTCCACGCTTGATGAGAACAGACAGACATTCACAGCCGACTGAACTATAAGCGAAAACTACTGCGCTAGACATTATTGCCCTCCTCGTAAATTTTTCGGATAACGTAACGCGGTCTCTTCCTGACTTCCTGATATATTCTTCCGGTGTACTCTCCTGTTATGCCCGTGCATGTCGTTACGATTCCGGCAAGCAAAAAGCTCAAAGCGTGGCCGAAAATCCCCAAGCAGGCAAGCACAACGCCGACAGCAAAAATTATCCCTCCGAGTATCGTTATCATCTGTAATGGGAACATCGAGAACGCCGTCATCAAGTCGAACTGTAAGCGAATGAGCCTGAAGAGATTGTATTTTGACTCGCCTGCTGTCCTTGCGCTGTGTGATACTTCGATCTCAATCGGATTGACCGCGAATTTCTGCGCAAGTGCCGGAATGAATGTAGAGACTTCGCCGCATTCGTTGATGATGTCGATGATCTCTCGGCTGTAACCCCTCAACATGCAGCCGTAATCATGAATCGAGAAACCTGTTACCTTGTTCATGATTTTGTTGACGATTTTTGAGGCGTAACGGCGGAAGAATGAGTCCTTTCGTTTTTTGCGGACTGTTCCAACAACGTCATGGCCTTCATCGAGGAGTGAGATTAACTTCGGGATTTCCTCCGGCGGATTCTGCAAGTCAGCGTCAAGGGTGATGATTGACTGTCCTTTTGCTGACTTGAACCCGGCGAGTATCGCTGTATGCTGGCCGAAATTGCCGTTGAAGTCGATCACTCGAACGGTTTGAGGGTGCGATTTCTGCTCACGCAACATCAAAGGAAGTGAAGAGTCTTTGCTGCCGTCGTTGATTAAAATGATTTCGTAGCTTCGTTCGAGACTTTCCATGACGGGTAACAAACGCCTGAAAAGTTCGGGTAAATTATCCTCTTCGTTATAGACCGGAATTACCAGCGAGATTTTTTTTTCGTTCAACTTAACAGCCTTACTTTCATGATTGTGCAACTTAGTCATTTTACAACATCATCACAATAACGGTCAACGAACATTGCTACAGTCCTATGTTGAACAGGTTGTCAATGAGCTGTTGTTTGAACTGATCCGCTGCACTCTCGTCTTCAGCACTAGGCGCACCTTTACCGACAGGGATTTTTATGCTCATCTTGAATTGTGCGCTCTCCTTCTGTTTTTCCTTGTCATTGTTCAGTATGTCTATCGGCAAAAAGTCCTCGATAGGTTTCGTTACCTTCAAGTCTCTCAAGTGAGGGTCAGCAGGTGAATTAGCGAGAGTGAACGAGACATTCTGAAAATCTTTGCGCTTTATACCCATGACTCTGCTTGCAGCGTCACGAAGAACATTCCTAGCGAGGCTTCCCGTCATGTACTGGAAAACACCTTTCATCGCTCCGAGCAACTGGTCAAGAATCTTCAGGTCAAACCTTCCGTCACACAACAGCCTCATACCTTTTCCCGGAAGTCCGCAGGGCCCGTTAATCGTGAAGTACCTGTACAGAGGCTCATCAAGTCCGGCTCTAGCTCCTGTTCCGGGATTAAGGAATAAATCGTTACCGTTCCAGAAGAATGAGCCGCTGATTTCCTCAAAACTGATCTGCTTCGTTGGCGTTATCTTGTCGAGAATTGCCATCTTCCTGAGACAGCCCGGCCCGGTCTTGAATTTACCGTCAGCAAAACTCAAACTCGTTCCCATTGTCGAACTTCCCTTGATGGTAATTTGAGCGTCAACAGAGCCGACTAATTCGCCCTCAGGCATGAAAGGTGCTGCGAGTTTTCCGAAATCAAGATGAGCGACTTTAACGCTTCCGTTCCATTCTGTTTCTTTTCCGCTCAAGTCAGCAGCAAACGCCGTTTTAATATCGCCTCCGCTCAAAGATGCACGGCCGTTTGTCATCTCAACTTTGTTCTTTGATGTCAGGTATGTTACAGGGAGATTGATGTTGTTGATGCTTATCTTGTCCATCAATGTTACTGCCTTCGACTTTGCCGTTATGAGAATTGGAGCGTTCTCCTTCGTGCTTCCCTCAACATGAACTGTCGCGTGGCCTCCGACAATTCCGGCCATGCCCGGAACTTGTGTCTCTATTGCGCTGTTGAGGTCGAGCGGTTTTGTGTCAACAACATACGATACAACACCGTTGTTGATTTTAACGTCAACGTCAGTTTCGGGCTTGAAGTTGTCGATTCGTGCCTTAGCGTTCAACATGTAGTGATTGGGATTGGGCGATTTCACTTTCAGGGCGATGTCGTGAATCTCTGACTTTCCGTAAAGAATTGGCCTCGTAAGCTGAAGATTCACTGTCGGCTGTGCAAAAGTCCCGGTCAAATCTGCTTTAGCGTCAATCATTCCTTCAACGGGAGCTTTCTCCATGAATTGCTTTAACATCGCTTTGAGATCAAGATGTTTCAGAGCCGCGTCAATGTTCATTTTGCTTGACATGATGTCATTCATGTTTGGAGAAATTTCGCCGCGCCCCGAAAGTTCAGCACCGTTAGCCTTGACGTTGATGTTCTTGATTTTGACTCGCTTCATGTTTCCTTCGGCCTCAATGACCGCATTGGGAACGTCAGCAACTCCGGCAGCCTTCAGACCGTCAGCCTTTAGCGATGCTTTGAGCGATGAAAAATTCATGTCGGTACGTGCGGAGAGTTTCGCACTCTTGAGCGTCATGACATCACCGGCCGTTATGTTGCTTGCGGAAAAGTCAGCCGTCATTGCTGCGGTGTTGAGAGGACCTTTGACGGCTGCGCTGCCTTTGACCGTTCCTGATACAGGCATCGAGTCATCTTGAAGTTTCAACGAACTCATGAGCTGATCGAGATTGATTCCGTTTGTCGACACCGTGAAATCAAGAGCAGGGTTGGCCATGTTTCGGAGATTCGCCTTGCCTTTGAGGCTTACTGTTCCGCCGGGAAGATTCGCGCTTGCTCCCGAAATGTTCACGACACTTTCCCTGAATGTTATCGGTATGTCAGCGTTGCCGAAATTCATACCCTGAAAGCCTGCGTCCCTTGCCGTAATCGAAGCGTCAGCCCTGATCGAATTGATGTCGGTGAATTTCCCTTCAGCGTCAGCCCTGAGCGAGTAGCTTCCCGATACCTGACTCATTCCGGGAATGAATTTCATCTCAAGCTCTTGAACGTCAGCGTCAGCCCTGAACGTTGAGTCGTTGATGTTGACTACGGCGTTGATGTTCGCTGAACCTTTAGGGAGAGTTGCGCTTGCGTTCGCTACGGTCAAAACGTTGTTGCGGAAAGTTACCGGGATTTCAGCATCACCGATCTTCACGCCTGTGTAACCTGCATTTTTCGCCGTCAGCAATGCGTCAGCACGTATCGTCCTCATGTCGTTGAAGTTGCCTGAAGCGTCAGCCCTGAGAGCGTAAGTCCCTGAAGCCTGTTTGAGCTGAGGAATGTTGCGAAGGTCGATATTGTCGGCGTTGGCTTCAGCGGTGAAATTTCCTGTGTTCAAATCGGCGTTGGCATTAGCATTGATTTCACCTTTGCCCAAGTTGGCACGAAGCGTCTTGAGTTCGGCTCTGTTCATGTTGACATAGTAGAGGGCTTCGGCGTTTATGTTGCTCAAGGTTACGCCGTACGCGCTGAGGCGTTCTGATGTCAATTTGCCGTTGACGTTGAGATTGTCGGAGATTCTAGCGGTTGCGGTGATTTTGCCGGAAGTCCTGCCGATTGTTTTCGCAAGCTCCGGGAAAGTGTTGATGACTGACGGAACATCAAGACCAACGATCGACATTACGACACCGTGAGGCTTAATGCTGCCGTCTGAATCTTGAGCCGCCTCGCCGCGAGCGAAAATTTTTCCGCCGAACGCACGTCCTCCCATTGAAATTTTCGGTGGCTGATTGGGAGTCAGCTTGATGTCTGCGGTGAGATTCTCGGCTGCCTTCACGCCCATTGCTGACACTGACGGCAGGCCAGCTTCAACTGTCGCCCTTGTGCGCTGAAGCAGCGACTGCATCACGTTATCAGTAATTTCTGTGTCAACATCAAATTTGAAGTGTCCTCCCTCACCGAGCAGTTTCACATCAGGAGCAAATATCCTCCCGATTTCCGTCAGAGAAATATTTTTCCCTTCTCCGTCAGCTTTGAATCTCATTCCGTCAATGTCGCCCGTTACGCTGAGATTGAGTGAAGCTGCTTTCGTGTTCAAAGCTGCATTGTCGAGGGTGAAAATATTTTTGCCGTTCCACGTGAAAGGAAGCCTGAAGCTCAACGGTATATTCATCACGTCAGCTCTCGGCATTGAAACCACTCCTGACGCAGCGACACCGCCGTTCTTTTCTTCAGCAAAAATTTTAGCGTCAATCCTTCCGTCAGCGTCAACCTCAACAGGCGAGAATTTAGCGAACTCTCCAAGCGATAGAGCCGTCAAAAATAATTTCACGTCAAGAGGCTGAAGAGTGCCGATGAATTTTCCCGTGCCTTTCTCACCGATAACAAGGTCTGATTTTGTTACTGCCAACGGTGAGAGATTCAAATCAGCGTCAGCCTTGAGTGGAAGAATTTTATCTCGTGAGATTATTTTCGCGTCAAGCAGGAATTTCCCTGCCTCATTGAGAGTCAGTGCGTCAAGTTCGAGGTTTGCGTAAGGTGAACCGAACCACACATCTCGTATTGATATGTTCGATGGATTAAGCGTCAGGTCAAAAGATGACGGCTCCGTTTCGGGTTTGTCTTCAGTTGAAGCGAAACGCCCAGCTATCGTCATCACTTTGTCCAAGTCCGTGCTGACTCCCTGAATGTTCAGCGACTTGATGAACGGCAGACCATTCATTCCAGAGAGTACTAAATCCCAATCAGGGCTGACCGAAAAATGATTCATAACCGCTAACTGTTCATCGCCTGATGTTAATCGCAGGCCGTCAACAGTGAATCCATTTCTCACCGAACCGTTCACGCTCTCGATGTTCAATTTCATCGGGTGAAGGAAGAAATCAGCGGCTCTTTCAGCGACAGGGTGAACGAGCCAAGAGCCTGTGTCAAACCAAAAGAGAGCGGCACCGGCAGCGATGAGAATTACAGAGATATAGATGAAATACTTTATTAGAGAACCGACAAAGCGCACGTTAAAACTCACTTCCCAAAAAAATTTTCAATCACTCTCGCTAATTATATTCTAAAATTAGTATAATCATTCTGTATTTGATTTGGAGGACGTGAAAAAATTGAGTTTCATAGAATATGTTCCCGAAATTTTTACTTACGACTCAAACGGCAAAAGGAAGGCAAAATCATAATGAATAAGTCAGCCGTAAAGGCAAAAACACAAAAGAAATCAACCAAGAAAACAAAGGAGGCATCAACCGAAACAGGCAAAACGCTAATCATAGTTGAGTCGCCGTCAAAAGCAGCAACGTTGTCAAGCATGTTGGGCAGAGGCTATGTCGTCAAGTCAAGCAAAGGACACATGAAAGACCTGCCAAAAAGCAGACTCGCTATCGACATCGAACACAATTTCACGCCCGAATATATCCTCGTCAAGGGCAAAGCAGCCCTCAAGAACGAACTCATCAAGCTCGCTGCGTCCTCAAAGAATGTTCTTCTCGCCTCTGACCCTGACCGTGAAGGCGAAGCAATAGCGTGGCACTTGGCCGACATTCTCGGTGTCAATCTGTCCGAAAAATGCCGTGTCAGATTCTACGAGATCACCGAAAACGCCGTGAAACTCGCCGTCAAAAATCCCGACTACATCGACCTCAACAAAGTTGACGCCCAGCAGGCTCGCAGAGTCCTTGACAGACTCGTTGGCTACACTCTGAGTCCATTGCTCTGGAAGAAAATTCGTTACGGACTCTCAGCCGGACGAGTTCAATCGGTCGCTCTCAACATAATCTGCGAACGTGAACGAGAAATCATGTCGTTCATTCCTGACCCTTACTACGTCATCACAGCGTTCACAGAAAACTCCGGCAGAAATTACGAACTCAGAGCCTACAAACTTGACGGCAAATCTCTCCTCAAAAACACTCTTCCTCTCCTCATTAACACCGAAGAGAAAGCACAAGAAATAATCAATGAGATTAAGTCGAACACAATCACCGTCACCGAGTTCAAGTCAAAGGACAGTTCACACTCAGCACCAGCACCATTCAGGACAAGCACGCTTCAACAGGAGGCTTCAAGAAAACTCAGCTTCGTTCCTGCCCACACAATGAGAATCGCTCAGGCTCTCTACGAGGGTCTCAACATTCCCGGAAGAGGCCACATCGGACTCATCACCTACATGAGAACCGACAGCCTCAGAATTTCCGACGAGGCCGTCAAATCATGCAGGGAATATATTTCAGCGAATTACAGCAAGGATTACCTCCCGTCAAAACCGAACGTCTACGGTTCAGCAGGCAAGGCGAAAATTCAAGACGCTCACGAGGCAATCAGGCCGACTGACATAAATTTGACTCCAGAAGCTCTGAAGGACACATTAACGCCCGAACAGTTGAAACTCTACACGCTAATATGGCGGAGATTCACGGCAAGCCAGATGTCTCCGGCGGTAACGGCAAAGTCAACGCTCAAAGCCGAAGCAGGCCGTGTAACCCTGAAACAGGAAGGCGAGACTCTTGTGTTTGACGGCTGGAGCGTTTTGTGGCCTCTCGACCTCAAAGGCAGCGAGTTAGCGAAAATCAACGAGGGTGAAATCCTGACGCTTAACGATGTTCAGAGCGAGAAGAGATTCACGAAACCGCCCGTGAGATATTCAGAGGCAGGGCTGATCAAAACGCTTGAGGAAAACGGAGTCGGCCGTCCGTCAACTTACGCTACGATAGCGGGAACTCTTGACTCTCGCGGTTACATTGAGAAGAACGAAGAGAAAAGATTTTACCCGACACCTTTGGGGCTGACTGTCGATGAATTTCTAGCGCATTATTTCAACCGCAAGGACTTATCATCAATCGTTGACGCTGGCTTTACCGCTCAGATGGAGAAAGAGCTTGACGAAGTTGAAGAGGCTTCAAGGAAATGGCTTGATGTTGTCGGAGAATTTTGGGGCGAATTTTCCGCTACACTCAGCGAGGCTGAAGACGCTCCGAAAGTCCCATTGCCTGCGCCTGAACCCATCGGTGAAGCCTGCCCTGAATGCGGTCATGACTTGGTGAAGAAGCGCGGAAGATTCGGTGAGTTCATAGCCTGCTCAAATTACCCAGAGTGCAAATACACCCGTCCCATTCTCAGCAAAATCGGCGTTACCTGTCCGAAATGCGGTCAAGGCGAAATCGTCAAGCGAAAAAGCAAAAAGGGCAGAACATTCTACGGCTGTTCACGTTACCCTGAATGCGATTATGTAGCGTGGAACCGTCCAGCCGGTGAGAAGTGCCCGGAATGCGGAGAGGAATTGTACCGAAGAGGCTCAACGATATTCTGTGCCAAGTGTAAATACAAAACTGAAAGCGAATCTGCTGTCAACGAATAACAAAGAAAGGTGATACATTCATGAAGTTCACAAAGATGCACGGCTGCGGAAATGATTATGTCTACGTCAACTGCTTCGAGGAAAAAGTCAACGACCCCGTAAACCTCTCAATCAAAGTCTCAGACCGCCACAAAGGAATCGGAGCGGACGGTCTGATTCTCATTCTCCCGACACCAAACGCTGACGCATTCATGCAGCTCTACAACGCTGACGGAAGCTCTGACACCATGTGCGGCAACGGTATTCGCTGCGTGGCCAAGTACGTTTACGATCACGGCCTCGTCCCGAAAGACAGAAGGACTCTCCGCATTGATACACCCGTCGGAATGCATGA
>CAJODC010000001.1 GCA_905233215.1 uncultured Synergistales bacterium | reverse complement strand
GGGGTGGCACGTGTAGAAAATATTTGGGTCGAGCAGAAAAAGACAAGAGAGTAACAAAACAAAATACCACTGAGTCAGCAAGGAAATGGACGCTTCTGGAGATGCTCGGAAAACCGCAAGCCAGCCACTAGGACAGCAGAACGCTCCGTCTAAGAAGGAAGAAAGCACTCAAAAAGAATAAAATACCTATGGGACGTAGGAAATTAACGCCTTTGGAGAGGACGTAAGACGCTGGCAGAACATCGCGGCGCAGCCTCGTTGAATTAGGAAGCTCCCATAACCGTAAGGGGGAGTAGTTCACACTAATTCTGCATAAATACTCAATCTTGACGCATGATTATCTGACAACTAAAATCATTGGCGTAATTGAAAATTTCATGACGCATGGAGATTATTCACATGATAGAAAGATATTCAGAGCGGGACATTTCAGCTTTGTGGGACGAGTATAACAGGCTGAAGGTTATGCTTGATGTTGAGCTTGCAGTCTGTCAGGCATGGTGCGAACAGGGGCGTATCCCTGAAGAGGCTCTCGAGGACATCGTAGCGCACGCAAGTTTCACGGTCGAAAGAGTGCAGGAAATTGAGCGAAGGACACAGCATGATGTTGTAGCGTTCGTGTCGGCAGTGGCTGAAAATATCGGGGCAAACGGAAGGTATTTGCATCTCGGAATGACATCAAGCGACATTCTCGACACCGCAAGCTCGATAATGCTCAGGGACTCTCTTGACATTATCATTGAGGCTCTCAATGAACTTGATGAAGTTGTTGCTGATTTGGCGAAGAAGTACAAATATCTTCCCACTATAGGCAGGACACACGGCATTCACGCAGAACCTACATCAATGGGCTTGAAGTTCCTGAATTGGCACTCGGAACTTTTACGGGACAAGACGAGACTCGAAGCAGCACGCAAGGTTGTTTCAGCCGGGAAAATTTCCGGAGCTGTCGGAACTTACGCAATGAGCAACCCGAAACTTGAGGCGAGAGTCTGCGAACTGTTGAAACTTGAACCGGCTAAAGTGTCGAATCAAATTCTTCAGCGGGACAGACACGCCGAAGTTCTCAACGCTCTAGCGATTTTCGGCTCAACACTTGAGAGAATGGCACTGGAAATCCGCAACCTTCAGAGAACAGAAGTCCGTGAAGCCTTTGAGCCCTTCGGTGTCGGCCAAAAAGGATCGTCGGCCATGCCTCACAAGCGCAACCCCGTCAAGTGTGAGAGAATCTGCGGAATGTCAAGGCTCTTGAGAGGTTACGCCCTGACAGGAATGGAGAATATAGCTCTTTGGCACGAACGAGACATCTCCCACTCGTCAACAGAAAGAGTAATCTGGCCTGACGCTTTCAACATAGCAGCATTCATGACACGTAGCATGACGAAAATACTCAAGGGTCTTGTCGTTGACGAAACGAGAGTCAAGCACAACATCAACAAGACAAACGGCCTCGTTTATTCACAGAGGGTTCTGACGTTTTTGCTTGACGAACTGAAACTCTCACGGGAAGACGCTTACGCAATCGTTCAGGAAAACGCAATGAAGACGGCCTCAAGCGGTGTAGCGTTCCTTGATCTTTTGCTGACTGACGAGAGAATGAAGAGTGTTGACCCTGAAAGACTGAAGGCACTTTTCGAGAATGATTTTTACTTGAGATATGTTGACGAAGTTTTTGCGAGGTTTTTTGACGAGTAATGACCGCTAAGAAATTCTGCGTCAAAGTCTACGGCTGTCAAATGAACGTCTACGATGCCGACAGAGTCCGAACTGTTTTGTGTTCAAGAGGCTGGCAGGAAGTCAGCGAGGACGAAGCCGACATAGTGATGATAACGGGCTGCAGCGTCAGAGCGAAAGCAGAGCAGAAAGTTTGGAGCGAACTCGGCCTCTACAGCCCTTCATGGAAGAAATCACAGCGTCCTCTCGTAGCGTTGACGGGCTGCATTGCGCAGAGAATCGGACTTAACGCACTGAACCGCTTCCCATACGTGAGACTGGTAGCAGGCCCCCGGCACATCGGACTATTGCCGGACGCAATCGAACAAATTGCCGAACACCCTAAGAGCCGAATCAATCTGCTTGACGATGACCCGAGAGAATTTCACGGTCTCAGCTTCGACTCCGACAACGTAACGATAAAACGCTCAAACAAGTACAAAGCCTACGTAACGATCGCTCACGGCTGCGACAATTTCTGTACATACTGCATTGTTCCTTACGTTCGAGGGCGTTTTGTGTCGAGAAAGCCTGATGAAGTCCTCGATGAATGCCGAATGCTGATTGATGACGGAGTGAAGGAGATAACATTGCTCGGCCAAAACGTGAACAGTTACGGCAAAGACATCGGCCTGAATTTTTCGCGGCTTCTTGAGAATGTAGCGAGGCTTGACGGAATAAAGCGAGTCCGTTTCGTAACGTCATTACCGCAGGACTTCACGCCCGATATTGTTGATGTCATGGCCGGGAATGAGACAGTATGCCCATCGCTGAACCTGCCTGTACAGTCGGGAAGCACGAGAATTTTGAGACTGATGAACAGGAAGTACACGCGTGAAGAGTATATCGAGAAGGTCAACATGACACGCTCAAAGATTCCCGGACTCGGACTCACCACTGATTTAATCGTAGGATTTCCCGGAGAGACAGACGAAGATTTTGACGACTCGATGAGTCTGTTGAGTGAGATTCGTTTTGACTTGGTACACAGCGCGGCTTACTCAGAGAGGGAAGGCACTCCTGCGGCGACAATGGAGGGTGCATTGCCTGTTGACTTGAGGCTGTCGAGGCTGAACACTCTCAACGAACTTCAGGACAGTATCACATTGAGCATCAATGAGGCGTTGACGGGAGAAACGTTCGAGGTGCTTGTTGACGATGACGCGCCGAAAGGTGAGGGATTATTGCAGGGCCGTACAGCGTCAGACAAGGTAGTAATCTTTGAGGGAAAACGCAGTCTGCTCGGACAGTTCGTGAACGTCAAAATCACTGAGGCTGAAGCATGGTGTCTTCATGGCGTATTAGTCTGAGAAGGTAATCAACGTCAAGATTTTTCGACAAGACATCGGCGACAGTGTTGAAATCGTCATCAAGAGCGGTGAGTTTACTCTCACTGCTTTTTTCTGCTCCTCGTCTGATTAGGCTGTCTTCTTCGGGAATATTCAAGCCCTTCACGAACGGAACGACTCCGGCGACTTTAACGCCCGTGTAACTTTCAGTCCATTTCACAGCGTCATCAAAAAGTTTCATGTCTCCTCTGAACATGTTGAAGATGATAGCTTTCACACGCTCTCTGTCATTGCCGAGAAGTTCAAGAGTCCCAACGACTGAAGCGAGCGAACCGCCTCTGTCGACATCAGCGACAAGAACGACAGGGACATCAGCCTCTCTAGCGACTCTCATGTTGACGATCTCGGACTTGTTGAGGTTGACTTCAGCGGGACTTCCTGCGCCTTCGATTATGACGGCCTGATAATTTCGTTCGATGATGGACAATGCCTGACGTACTGATTCGATGCCGATTGACTGAGTGAAGGCAGAGTAATTTTTTGTTGACTGAGCGTAAATTTTGCCGTTCAAGATAATTTGTGATGACTGGTCATGAATAGGCTTGAGCAGAATCGGATTCATGAATACTTTTGGAGCGAGTCTGGCTGAGAGTGCCTGAAGGTATTGAGCTGTAGACATTTCGAGACCGTCAGGAGTGATTGATGAATTGCTGCTCATGTTTTGGGACTTGAACGGACAGACATTGAGTCCCATGTCCGCAAAGAGTCGGCAAAGTCCCGTAACGATGAAAGTTTTTCCCGATCCGCTTGATGTTCCCTGAATCATTATTCCGTTCATCAAATATTGCGCGCGGATACCCCTAGCTTTAGCTATGGGGAGGAAGCGCGCTAAACTCCTTTCTTTTTGATATAATCTCTCCAGCCTTTAATGAGTTAAGGTTGGAGGTTGGATTGACAAAACGCTCTGTCCGGAAAATCTTAAGCGACTTAAGGTAAACAGTTAGACGTTCTGTAAAAACGATTGCACACACTGTGCTTGACAACGTAACCCGGTGAACCTTAACGGTTCTACGGTCTAGAGGCTGTGTAAACCAGCCCCGGCGAATAAAGGTATTCTGGAGCGGTAATAAGCGAGTCCAGACGTTAGGCCGAGTACCAAACTTCACCGAAAGCCCCTGCCTTTAGGCATGGGGATATTTACTAGTATTCCTCCATTACAAGAGAGTTAGTTTTGTCTTTTCTGCAAATTCCAATCTCAAGGAACACAGGGTAAATATAACTTGCTCCGAAAACTCCGAGTTTCTTAGGGCCTGACACACAGCCTTCTTTTTCCATAATATCGAGTGCGTTATGATAAGCTAGAAGAACAGTACTTCGAGTGATGGTCTTTCCTCTGCGGTCGATAACAATTTCGCCTGAAGCCTCGCCGTTTCTGCTGATTTTTGGGTGATAGGTGAAGGGAAGCCCTTTAGTTGTTTTGAATGTCTCTCCTGCGAAACAGAGAAAGACTTTCCAAATTCGTTCGTCTATGTCATCTGTTACGGTTTGATACATATAGCCTCCTGTTACTGAAAGAATTTCGAGTTAAAGAATTATGTCTTACACTCGGAAGAATGTCAATGTGTTATAATTTTCGGCGTTGCGCCTGTAGCCCAGCGGATAGAGCGTCGGCCTCCGGAGCCGAAGGTCAGGAGTTCGAATCTCCTCAGGCGCGTAACTGTGAAAGGGGTCATAATCGTTAAAATGCTCGGTGCTGTTGTCGGGGACATAATCGGCAGTCCTTACGAACACTTTGACATCAAGACTGTTAATTTCCCTCTCTTTACGAAAAGATCACACTTCACTGATGACACCGTTATGACTTTCGCAATCGTTCGAGCCGTCATGAGCTGTATGAAGTTTCACGGTGATGTTGTTGACGATATAACCTTCAAGATTTCAGTGTTCAACTCAATACGAAAACTTGCCCGGCGTTTTCCTTACGCAGGTTACGGAAAGGGCTTCACTAGCTGGCTGTACTCGAAAGACCCTCGCCCCTACAGGAGCTGGGGCAACGGTTCGGCAATGAGAGTCTCGCCGGTAGCGTGGGCATTCGATGACCTGTCTTCAGTCGAACATTTCGCCGAACTCAGCGCACTCATCACACACAATCACATCGAGGGCATCAAAGGCGCAGTGTCAACAGCAGGAGCGGTATTTCTTGCTCGGACTGGACACACTAAGGAAGAAATCAGAGGCTACATCACCGGGAAATTCGGTTATGATTTGTCGAGGACTATTGACGAGATAAGGCCGGATTACACGTTCAGTTCATCGTGTCCGGGCTCGCTTCCTGAAGCGTTCACGGCATTTCTTGAGGGCGAAAACTTTGAGGACGTTGTGAGAAAGGCTGTATCAATCGGAGGAGATTCTGACACTATCGCATGTATTGCCGGGTCAATCGCTGAACCTTTCTTCAGTATACCGACATTGATTCAGGTTGAGGCATTCGCTAAGTTACACCCATACTTGCAATATCTTGAGGAAAAGTGGGAACAGTGGAGAAATTAGAGACCCCTCCCGATTTCGTGGGAAGGGTCTTTTTTGGTGTCATTCAGTGAAAACTGTCTGCTCTGTTATTTCTGTCTGTAAAGCCTTCAGGCCTCTTTCAACAAGAGAACGCCTCAACGCTTTTTCCTCTTCCGGAGTCTTTGAAGGGTCTCCGAACGGGTGAGGTATAGCGATTGTCGGGACGATTCTATTTGCTCCTACCGTCTGTGAGATCGGTACTATCGTACACATGTGAACAACTGGAAGTTTGCGCTCAATTTCCTTGACCATCGTTGCACCGCAACGAGTACAAGTTCCTCAGGTCGATGTGAGAATTACCGCCGTAACTCCGTCATTCACGAGTCTGTTGACGATTTCCGCGCCGAATCTCTTGGCGTTTGCCACTGAAGTACCGTTGCCGACAGTTGTGTAGAACTTGTTGTGTAACTTGCCGATTACGCCTTCACGCTCCAAGTCTCTCAGTACGTCAACAGGTAGCACCCTGTCAGCGTCCTGATCTGCATACGTAGCGTCATAGCCTCCGTGAGCCGTGCAGTGAGTCTCGCTGGTCAGGTCATTCACTCCTGTTATGTCGTACTCTCCGAACTTGCTCGCGCTTGAAGCCTCTATGTGATCGGGGTTGCCTTTGGGACAAATTCCGCCTGACGTTACGAGTGCGATTACTGCGTGTTTCATGTCCTTCACGGCCGGTTGAGGGTCTACACGGTCAAAAACGGGCATCGGGTATTCAGTCTCAAAAGTTTCGCCCTTCAATTTTGATACGAACATGTCAACGCATCTTTGAGCCGCTAACTTTCCGTAGAACATATTTTTACGGATACCGCGTTCGATGTAGCCTTCTTCGGAAGGTTTGCCGAGAGTTTCGCCCTTGAGGAGTTTCAACGCAAGTTTCGCCATCGCCGGGACAGCCTTGCGCATTCCTGCTGCACTGTCTGGAGTCTCGATGATCCACGCATACTTACGGAACATTTCAACGCCGGGATTTTCCGGGTACATTCCCGAAATGACAGGAATGCCGAACTCTTTAGCCACAGCAGCGCACATAGCACCGCAGGCCGTACCGTAACGCCCAGCGTTGAAAGCAGGCCCGGCAATGAATGCGTCAGGCTTGTATTCACGAATCATTCCGAGAATTTTCGCTGTGTCATCGTCCATGTTGGAGGCGAAATGAGAGTCTCCGCAGATTACAGTAGCGACAATTTCAGCCTCGCCCTTGAACGCTGCTTTGAGAGCCATTCCGGGACCGACAACAGCCTCACGGATTTCAGGCTCATAGTCGGCTTTCTCTTCACCGCCTATTCCCGCGTAAAACTGATTGATGTAGTGTACTATTCTGAATGCCATTTTCTTCACCCCCTTAGAGTGTGTATGCTCCGAGTTTCGTGTAACCCAACTCACTGGTCGCGCCCGTTATCGCTTGAAGCTCAACAGTGATCGACCCGTCATCAGCAAGCGAACCCTGCCAGCCTCCTGCGATAACGTTGGCTTCCTCAGGATAACCGATAACTTTCGACATCGGCGGAAGGGTTATGACCTCGTTGGCGTTTCCTGCCGTAACACAGGCAGTACCTTCAGGACATGAGTCGGCCAGTGATTGAGACGCTCCGTCCTGCCCTGCGTATTCATCGGTGAGCAATGCCGTCTTGATGCCGAGCTGTTCACACTTCCTGCAGTTCATGATGAGGTCAGCGTCAGGATTGCCGAAACCTTCCTCAGTGATAACTACACCGTCAAGACCGAGCATTCCTGCGAGTTTAGCGGCATAAGATGAACTGCGTTTCTTGTCGGCGAGAGTAACATTCTCGTTCGTTACGATTGTTGCGACAAAGTTGAAATCTTTTCCGTGACGCTTGAGCATGTCGGCGATTACCGGGTTATTCAGGTGAGAATAAGTGCTGTTTTTGTCGCACGCTGAGACACAGTTGCCCGAAACTATTGCGCCGTCCATGACTTCGAGCGGTGAAATTATCGTAGGCAGTATCTTCTTGACATCAACGCCGTAAAGGTAAGTGTCATGAAGAAGTCCCTGTGTCTGTAACATGTAGATGTAGCCGACTTTCGGAAGTTCAGGGAATTGTGTCATTGCCTCACGCATTGTAGGAAGCTCGAAAGTTTCGACAGTATCAGCTTTGACATCAGCGCAAGATTTTGCGAGATAAGCCGCTGTTTTCAGCCCGGCAATCCTGCAAGCCTTCTCATAGTCATGCTTGTCCATGTTAGGGTCTGAAGGTTCAAGCACTAACACAACGTTGCATGTCTTCGAGTAAGGCGTGTAATCAGCTCCGGGCCCGGACATGTCGATGATGCCTTCCTGAAAGCGCACCAGCTTACCGGCAGTGAGTACGGCACAGCCCGACAACACAAGAGTCTGACCTTCGCCGACTGTCTCAACATCGCTGATCATTCCCGGAAAGACTTGACCCTTTCCTGAGAGTTTCCAGCGAGGTTCGATGACATCTTTGACGGGCATGACCCTGACAGACTCGCCCGGCATGGCAATATCTACATCGAGATTCTTGCCGAGTAACGGGTCTTCCGATATGAGCGCGAGAATTTCGGCCTTGTTCACGGTCAATACGCCGTCAGCAAAACCGGTCTTCTCTCCAAATTTCAGGCTGTTGACTTTCAGCCTGTGAAGCTCAAGTTTCATTGTTTATACCTCCTTCACTTTTAATGACGGAGCATTACAGAGTCTTTCATCTCTGATTAACCCGTAACGCCCAAGACTCTCCCTCATCAGTTCCGAGTCAATATATGCGTAATCAGCTCTCGTTTTGTCGTCAAAATCTTTCGGGAAAACTAATTTTGATGACTGGTAAACGTTTACTGCCGACTCGATTATTGAAAGGGAGTCCAAATCTACAGCTCTCGATTCAGCGTCAACTATTACGGATCTAAAAGGCTGCTGATTCGGTCTGAGATTACCGCAAAGGGGATGGGTTAAGATTATGCTTCCTGAATGCACGAGACCGCGCACGCGAATCAAAACATCAAGCGATGATCCGTCAACATATTCTGATGATGACACGCTGACGTGAAGACCTGCATTGTTTGTGATAAGTTTCAACATTATTTAACCCTCCTCGAACTTTCTGCATCTGTTGCCACAAGCAAACGGCTTCAGAAGTCCTGTCAGAATACAATCTTTTTGCCTGAGAGTTTCACTTTTACGTTTGCACCTTCGGCGGCCTTTTAAGGCTCTCTCGTGTATTCCTCATTCAGGGTTACGATAGAATTATACCTGAATTGACAACTAACCGCTATTGCCTGTTGTTACAGAACAGACCAGTAAAATTTTCTAGCCTTTCAAAAATTCCTGCTGATTATATTTTTTGCCCTCGTTGTATTCACGCAGAAGCCTCGCTACTTTGTTGCTCAGGAATAATATCGCTATCAGGTTCGGGATAACCATTATTCCGTTGAAGAAGTCTGACAGCTCCCAAACAAGATCAATTTTCAGGACGCTTCCCACGAATATGAACGCCATAACAAGGAGCTGATACGGCAATAACGCCTTAGCCCCGAAAAGGTAGCGGATATTAGTCTCGCCGAAATAGTACCAGCCTATGACGGTCGAGAAAGCGAAGAACAGAAGACATATCGCTATGAATGAATAGCCCCATGAGCCTAAGAAGTGTTCAGAGAACGCAGCCTGTACTAACGATATTCCCCTGAGATTCGCTCCTCCCTCAACAAAATTCTTGTCGAGGACTCCCGAACTCATTACAGCGAACACCGTGATGTTCAGCACGACAAACGTATCAATGAATACGGCGATGATTCCGAGTACGCCCTGTTCAACGGGGTGAGAGACGTTAGCGACTGCGTGAGCGTGAGGAGTTGATCCCATTCCGGCCTCATTCGAGAAGAGTCCTCGAGCGATTCCGTAACGTGCCGCCTGTGATACCGCTACTCCGGCCATGCCTCCCCAAACAGCTTTCGGGGCAAATGCGCATGAGAATATTTCGCCGAATACCGCCGGGAGATGATGAATGTTGATGACGATCAATGCGAGTCCCACGACGATATAAAGAATGGCCATTATCGGAACGAGTTTTTCTGTTACTGACGCTATGCGCTTGACTCCTCCGATGAAGATCAATCCAGCGATGACAGCGAGGACTCCTCCGATAACCTTCGTGTCAATACCGAATGCGCCGTTGAAGGCATCACTGATTGAGTTTGCCTGTACCATATTGCCCATAAAGCCGAGTGCTAATATTATAGAGACGGCGAAAAAGCCAGCGAGAAATTTCGAAAAGGAATTATTCCCCAATCCCCTCGAAATGTAATACGCAGGCCCGCCGACAATTTGTCCTGTCTCGTCTCTTTCCCTGTACAACTGAGCGAGACAGGCTTCAGCAAAATTCGTGGCCATTCCGAAAAACGCGGCAAGCCACATCCAAAATATCGCGCCCGGTCCGCCGGACACAAGAGCAGTCATAGCACCGGCAAGATTCCCCGTTCCTACCTGCGCCGCTATTGCTGTTGCAAGTGCCTGGAATGAACTCATTCCGTGCGCCCCGGCAGCCTCTCCGAATAATGAGAAACTGCCAAACAATTTTCGGCAGGCCGTCCCGAATTTCGTTATCTGAACGAAACCAAGCCGAAGCGTGAAGTACAAGCCCGTACCGCATAATAACGGAATGAGAAAACTTGTACCCCAAAGAAAGCCGTTAGCATCTGATACGATTCTCAACAGCTCGTCCATAATATAACCTCCTTGTGAAATATATTTTGTTGCTAAGAATATTTTGACAATAAAAACAGGCTCAGGAAAAATTTTCTTTCTCCCAAGCCTGAATGTTCACAATATTTTTCGTGCTATGACAGCAGAACCCCGACCGGGATTCTTTGCCGTGTCATAACAGTTTCAACGTCATGAATTTTTTTATTGTCATGCAAAAATTATAGCACGTTCTCTTCGTTTTACCGCTTCTTCCTCAAAAATTCTGTGCTGTTCCTCCCGATGTTCAATCGCTCTCTTCTCGATCTCTTCTTTCATCTGGGCTTTGCGTCTGAGTTCGGCTGAACGTTTCACTGACTCGTTGTGAGCGTCTATCGTCTTCATCAGTGCGTCATGTGCGCTTGCCTTTGCCGCTTCGGCTAACTCTTCGGCTTCCTCCTGAGTGTCGGGGACTTTCGGCTCATATTTCACGGGCATCTCGTCCCATATGCTTCCGTAACGTGTGTCAATCTTCATGATGCCCTCCTGTGAATCGATTTCGAGATCAATGCCTGTTCGATTGCTATTGCCAGCTGATCGGCGCATGATGTCCCGCGACCGCCGCATTGATTCCCACGAAGAAGTTTCGCCGTCTTCATTGCGTCAGCTCCCTCTAAGAGTTTCACTATCGCATTCAAGTTTCCGGGACAGCCTCCGTAAAATTTCAGGTTGTAAATTTTTCCGCCCTCAATCTCAAATGTTATCTTCCTGCTGCAAATTCCTTTAGGTTCAAATTCTATCAACATTTTGTTTCATTCCTCCTGTAAAAATGTTTATTATATCCTCAAGACTTGTCGACATCATTGCCCTTTGTCTCATCTCAGCGGAACCTCGCTCAAATTTCAGCATACTTCCGGCAAATCGTTTCATCAAGACAAGTGCTTTATGTCCACCTGATATTTCGTCAGCTTTTCGGGCAAAGTTTACCAGTTCTTCAATTTTTTCATCACGACTCCTGAAACGCCCGGCATATTCCTCAAATATAAACGGATTACTGAACGCTCCACGAGCAATCATCACAGCAGCACAGCCAGACGCTAAATATTCCTCAATGTCAGAAACTTCACGGACATCACCGCTCGCGCTTATCATTCCCGGAAATTCATTCGCCGCTTTGGACGTTATCGTTCTGTCGGCTCTGCCCTCGTAACGCTGTGAAGGTGTCCGGCCATGAATGCAGACGTTATCAGCTCCAGCCGTAACAAGTCCGTCAACAAACCTCAATGTATCGTCATCACTCTCAAGCCTCCTGATTTTCACCCAAACGGGAAGGCCCAGAGATTTCAAGCCTCGTGTCATTCTCTGAGCTAGTTCGGGTTTTTTGAGTAGGGCGGAACCGCAGCCGTTCTTCGTGATTTTAGGCATGGGACAGGCCATGTTGATGCCGAACGCCGAAAACTTTTCACAGCGTTTCATCACAACTTCACCGCCTGACACTAAAACGCCCTCATCGTTGCCGAACAACTGAACAACAAGAGGCGACTCGCTTCCGTCAACCGCCAGCATGTCAAAAGTTTTAGCGTTCTCACGAATCAACCCGGCGCATGAAATCATCTCGGTGTGAGTCAGAAACGCCCCGTGCTGTGAAAAAAATCTCCTCACAGGAACAGTCGTAACACCAGCAAGAGGAGCAAGGCACAAGCGACCGCCTAATTCAAGACCGCCGATCGTCAATTTTCTTTCACTCTCTCGTAAATCATCTTGAGTCCCTCGAGAGTCAGCCACTTGTCTACAACGTCAATCCTCTCTGACACTTTCGCCATCAAACCTGCGTGTCCTCCAGTCGCTATGACTCTCGCCGACTTCATGCCGGGCTCTGAGTGAATCATGTCAACGATTCTGTCAGTCAGTCCAGCGTTGCCGAAGAGTATTCCTGACTGTATAGCCTTCTCCGTGTTCCTGCCTATGACGCTTTCGGGAATGTTCAGGGCGACTTGAGGGAGTTTCGCAGCCTTCGAGAATAGAGCGGAAATTCCAGAGTTTAGGCCGGGCGCAATCACTCCGCCCATGTAGGCTCCTTCCGGCGAAACTACATCGAACGTTATCGCCGTCCCGTAATCAGCAACGATTAAGGGCGAACCGTACTTCTCACGCCCTGCCAGAGCGTTCACGATTCTGTCGGCTCCGACCTCGTGAGGATTGTCGCAGAGAATCTTCATTCCTGTGTCGGTCATGCCGTTCACCTGAAGGGGATCGACCCCGAAATACTGACGGATTGCCGAAGCCATCGGGAAGTCAAGCGACGGCACAACACTGGCGAACGCTGCACCGTGAATGTCGGAAGGCTTCAAGCCTTTTGTAGCGATGAGATTCAAAAAGTAAATCCCGAACTCGTCATAAGTCCGCAATATTGATGACAAACGCCAATGCGCTATCAGTTCGTCATTATCGTAAATTCCTGCCGCTGTCGTTGTGTTTCCTGTGTCGATTACCAGTAACATTATTCTTTCACGCTCCCTGCTACATATCCTGTCGACCAGCAGACTTGAAGGTTAAAGCCTCCTGAAGGCCCGTTAAGGTCTAAGACTTCACCGGCGAAATAAAGGTTGTCGCAAATTTTTGACATCATTGACGAAGGGTTGACCTCATTTAGACTGACTCCGCCTCTCGTTACCATAGCGTGGTCGAAACTCCAAAGGCCGTTGACTGTCATTCTGATGTCCTTGAGCAAAGCTACAGTGTCGCCGATTTCCTTGCTGCTCATACAGTCGGTCGGTTTGTCGGCTGGAATGTCTGACAGTTCGAGGAACAACGCCATCATTTTCGCCGGGACTAAAGAGCGGACAAGCCCCGAGAATTTTCCGTAACCGGAATGTTCCCAGATGTCGCGCTCGATTCTTTTGGTCAAAATTTCGTGCGTCAATGTCGGTTTCATGTCCAGTGAAAATTCCAGCTCGGCCTTCGTTCCGTCATCATGTTTCAGCCAGTCGGGGACGTATTGACTCAGCTCCATGACGATAGGCCCTGAGACACCGAAGTTCGTGAACTCCATTTCGCCGAATCTGTCTGTGATTTTCTTTCCGCCGACAATGACTGTGAGTCTGACGTTTCGGAGGTCGCAGCCGCTTGCGAGTTTCGGCCAAGTCTCACGAGTCCTCACCGGCACAAGCGAAGGGTAAAGAGGCGTGATCGTGTGTCCTGCACGGCGTGCGAAGTCGTAGCCGTCTCCTGTTGAGCCTGTCTTAGGGTAAGACTTTCCGCCAGTAGCTATGATGTATTTGTCCGCTCTGTATTCGCTGTTGTCGGTGATGACGTAATCAATGTGATGATTGTTCATCTTGATTGCCGTTACTGGAGTCGACCGCATGAGCTTTACTCCGTTTTTTTTACACTGCATGAGAAGGGCATCAAGTACTCTCTGGCTTCCTCCTTCTTTCGGGAAGATTCTTTTTCCTCGTTCCTCAACGAACTTCACGCCGATGTGGCTGAACCATTCACGAGTTCTCAAAGGGCCGAACTTGCTGAAAGCTGAGTAGAGGAACTTTCCGTTATCGCCGTAGCGTGAAACGAATGTGTCCATGTTAGACTCGGCATTGGTGAAATTGCATCGGCCTTTCCCGGATAACAGGAGCTTTTCACCGAATGAATGATTCTTTTCAGCGACTGCTACTTTCTGGCCAAGCGATGAGGCTCTTATTGCTGCCATTAAACCTGCCGGGCCTCCGCCGATTATGAGGGTGTCGAAATTTTCCATGTCAACAAAAAATTCCTCCATGTGATAATCATTTTTATCATTATAGTATAATAACTGAAACTATCTCAAAATGTGAGCAAAGGTGTGAAAGTTTGTTGTGAAGATTCTTAAATACATGATCACGATGTTTACTGTTGCGATTTTATTCGTGGTGACTTCGGAATCATCAGCTTCAGTTTCTATGACACTGCCTCAATACGTCAATGAAATATTACTCAACAATCATTCATTGAGAGCAGGAGTCAAAAACATAGAGGCCGGTTATTTTTCGGTGCTTTCTGCTGTAGGTTATCAGCGTCCGAGTACTAGCGGTACATTCACCGGCTCATACACAACGAAACAGTCATCAGGCAATCAGTCTCAGGAAAATGTTTTTGCCGGCAACATCGGTCTGCGTCTGACTCAGAGAATCGACATCAACGGAAGCTACAGGCTCGATGAACGTCAGAACATACTCGGCTATGAGGTATCACGGGCGAATTTTGACAACACAGTGAACACATTGATCGCCTCTGCCGAAGAGACATGGTGGTCAGCCGTTTTGGCACGGGAGAACATGAAGCTACAGCGCGAAATTCTGTTACAGAGAAGCGAGAATCACCGTGTTACAGTCGAGAAGTACAATCAAGAGTTAGTCCCAAGACTCGACATAGTGCGAAGTGAGGCTCAAGTTGTCGAAGCTGAAACTCTCGTGAAGTCCGCAGAGACTACTTACTTGAATCTCATCGCTGAATTGTCCCTCATGGCCGGAGGTCTTGACGTTGAACCGATTGACGAGGAGCTGAAAGTTCCTGAGTTCGATGTGGCTCTGAACTTCGAGGACGCTGTACAGTTCAGACCCGACATGAGAGCTGCACGGCTAAATCTTGAACGTGCCAAGACCGTCAAGAAACTCACCGCTAAAGGACTCGCGCCGACGCTTGATTTCGCCTTCCAGTTCACCCCTTGGTCAGACCCTGAGAGCTATGCTACTCCCAACAATCAACAGCTCGGAGGCTCTTTAGTGTTCACGGTGCCGATTTCTGACGGCAACACCACGAAGTACAAAGTCTTCAACGCTGACAGACTCATTCAGGCAGCAGAAGCCAATCTCGATGCCCTCCGTGAACAGACAAGACGAGACATCACCGTAGCCATGAACAACTGGCGCAACGCTTCAGCATCGGAGCAGGACAGACGAAGGCAGGTTGAACGCTCCGAAGAGGAACTCAGGATAACCGAACTCATGTACGGCGAAGGAATGGGAGCGCAGATTGACCTCATTAACGCTCAGACAGCGTATCAATCCGTCAGAACCGAGTACCTCAACTCCGTCAAAAACATGTACGTTGCACTCGTGGCAATGAGGAAGGCAATCGGAGACTACTCACCGAACGAGGACGGATCATGGAAAGAGGCCGTTAAACTTTACGGAAAAGGGAAGGGAAAGCCCGTACTCGGCGAACTCGGAATGAAGAAGCTCCGTAATAACATCAGGAACAGGATTAACACTAAGCAATGATTTCATTGAGACACAGAAATATATCGTGCCTTCTGATAATTTGCACAGCCTTTTTGACACTTTGCGCCGCCAAAGTTGATGAACGTTCACGAAACATTTACGCACTTTTCACGAGGGTTAATCCGAAATTGTCGGGAGCAAGCGCAAAGAAGTACGCCGAAATCATCATTGAAGCAGCGGAAAAATACAAGCTGAATCCTTACGTGATAGCGGCGATAATCGTTCATGAGTCTACCGTGAACAACAAAGCCGTATCAAAAGGCGGCGACTACGGATTGATGCAGGTACGCTGGAAAGTCCACGAAAAGGCAGTCAAACAACGTTTCCCAAGCGTGAAAAATTCAAAAGGAATGTTTGACGCAAGGGTGAATATATTTTTCGGGACTGAAATTTTTTATGACTGCGTGAAAAAATCCGGCGGTGATGTCGGCAAAGGCTTACTCCGTTACAGTGCTGGCAACAAAAATCTGAGGGATAAAGTTTTGTCGACAGTCAGGGAACTAGAGTCAAAAAATGCGAAAAAGAAAGGGAAATGATTTAATGTTCAAGAAATTTTTGACAGCAATAGTAATGTTGATGCTTTTCTGCGGTCATTCGTGGGCTGATATTGTTTACGCGACTCACGATGGCTCACTCGGTTCGCTGGAGATAAAATCATCGTCAGACATCGGCGAGCCTTCAATCGCTTACAGGAGCGGCATCAATGATCCGTATCTTGACGCTTACTGGAACGGAAAGGACACGGACATTCTGATGATTGAGGCCGACAAGACATCATCAGGCGACAGGGCGTATTTGTTCAGCCCGAGTGATTTGTCCGTAATGGCATCGAGTCATGATCTTGTAGGAATACACGGAATGAATACAGCTTCTTATTCGCTCAATGGCCGAAGCCTTTTCATGGGAGCAGGGTCGGTTCTCTATGAAGTTAGCACCGAGAATTTTGGTGTCGTAAAGTCCTACGATTGCAGGAAGGTCATCAGCAGGGACGGTTACGAAACGGGACTTGAGACCGTTGTTGTCGGGTATGACACAGTGAACGCTATCGCCAGCGCAGGAGATGCGAGAAGGTACGTGAGGTTTGACGGCCAGTTGAAGGAGCGTGTAACGTACTTCATGAGCGCAGATGTCAGCGCGGACGCTTCGTGCCTGACCATACAGGACAATACAGTATTTCTCGGACACAGGGAAGGCATTTCCGGCCTCAACAGGACGAACAAATTTGTTTTCGTCTTGAGTACTGACAAGCCTGTTGAAGCATTCTGCAACGATGATGACAGAGGATTTTATTACGCTACGAGAAGCGGTGATGTCTTCACCGTGTCGCACTCTCAAAATACCGCAGTGTCCAAAAAATTCGAGCCCGTTACAATCCTCAGCGATTACCCCTACATAAAGATGATAAGAGACAGGACACATAACACTCTCGCAGTGATGACCGCTGAAGAGATAGCACTGTTCGACATGAAGACGGGAAAATTTCTCAGAACTTACGGAACGAGCGAACTCGGAGGCCGTCCTGTGGGTATTGCAGCAGCATCTGTTTACGGTTATAACAACAGCAGCAGCAGCTCAAGCGGCTGTAACTTGAGCGGAGCAGGATTGATTTTAATGACGATGCTTTACGCCGTGATGAAACGAAGGTAGACCGAAAGAAAATATCCCTCTGTCCATGAACGGACGGGGGGATTTTTTTTGCCTTTGAATGTAAAATATTTCGACGAGAAAAAATTGAAAGGATTGAAAAATTTTGAGTCTCGTACTATTCAACGACCTCACGAGAAAAAAAGAACCCTTCACGCCGATAACGCCCGGCAAAGTCAGTTTCTACTCATGCGGGCCGACAGTCTATGACTTTTTCCACATCGGGAACGCAAGACCCTTCATCGTTTTTGACGTTCTAAGACGCTGGCTTGAACATGAAGGTTATGACGTAACGTTCGTGCAGAATTTCACGGACATTGACGACAAGATGATACACCGTGCGAAAAGGGAAGGCATAACAGTCGCCGAACTTGCCGAGAGATTCATCGCCGAATACAACAAGGACGCTGACGCACTCGGAATAAAACGGCCTGACGTTTCGCCGAGAGCAACCGAGCATATACCCGAAATAATTTCAACGATTGAGAGAATCATCGCCAACGGCCACGCTTACGAGTCAAACGGAGATGTTTACTTTGATATTCAGAGCTGGCCGAAATACGGCTCACTGTGCAAGCAGAATCTCGAAGACCTCGAAGCAGGCGCAAGGATCGAACCCGGTGAAAAGAAAAGAGATCCCCTCGATTTCGCCCTATGGAAAGCCGAAAAACCCGGCGAGCCTTCATGGCCGAGTCCTTGGGGCAAAGGCCGTCCGGGCTGGCACATAGAATGTTCTGCGATGTCGTCAAAATATCTCGGCGATAACATCGACATTCATTCCGGCGGTGTTGATTTGATGTTTCCGCACCACGAGAACGAAGCGGCTCAGAGCGAGGCAGCGTCAAATTCAGGAAAACCCTTCGTCAACTATTGGCTTCATAACGGCTTCCTTCTGATTGACAGTGAGAAAATGGCCAAGTCTCTCGGAAATTTTGTTACAGCAAGAGACGCACTCAAGAAGTATCCGCCTTTAGCGATAAGATTTTTCATGTTGAGCGCACATTACAGAAGCCCGATAAATTTCACGCCCGAGTCGCTTGAACAGGCTTCAGCAGGTGTAGAGAGACTGAGAAACTGCCGGAGCGATTTAGATTTCGCCGCAAAAACGAGAAAGGGCGAGTCAAATTTTGATGTTGACGGTTACAGGAAGGAGCTTGACGAACTTCACGCTAAATTTTCTGAGGCAATGAATGACGATTTCAACACTGCTGCAGCGATGGGAGTATTGTTTGATGTCGTCTACCTGATCAACACAAGCCTCAAGGAGAATGAGACACTGCCCGAAGAATTTTTCACACTGTCGAAAAAAGCTCTTGACGAATACGACTCGATACTCGGCGTGATTGGTGAAGATTTTGCTGAGAGTGAACACGATGAAGAGTCAGCAGAGATTGAGAGACTGATTCAAGAGAGAGCAGAAGCTAGGAAGTCAAAGAATTTCGCAAGGTCTGACGAGATAAGAGACTCGCTGAAGGCACGTGGGATAGTTCTTGAGGACACTCCGCAGGGTACGAAATGGAAGCGTGAATTATAGTGTTCAAATTATTTTTTGTGAAACGTTTTATGCCGTTGTTCCTGACGCAGTTCTTGGGAGCGTTTAACGATAATTTCTTCAAGAGTGCGTTAATGATGTTGATCACTTACCGTATTGGCGATGCAGCCGGTGTTGACCCGAGAATTTTGGTGAATGCTGCTGCCGGAGTGTTTATACTGCCGTTCTTTGTGTTCGCTCCAACAGCCAGCGATCTTGCCGATAAGTATGACCGTTCGACTCTGATGCGCTGGGTGAAGTTCGCTGAGATTGTCGTGATGTCGGGAGCGGCGTTTGGGTTCTGGCTCGGTAACGCATGGCTCTTGATGGCTGTACTGTTCATGATGGGAGCGCAGTCAGCGTTCTTTTCACCGGCCAAGTACAGCATACTCCCTCAGCACCTCAGAGAAGAAGAACTAATCGCCGGAAACGGATTGATTCAAATGGGAACGTACCTCGCTATTTTGACTGGAACAATAGCGGGAGGAATGATGATTCTGCGCGACAACGGCATATATTTGGTCGGCGGTCTTGCCGTAACAATAGCTGCACTCGGCTGGCTGTCGTCAATGTTCATACCTCCAACGAAACCGATTGACCCATCACGTGAAGTGTCGTTCAGAATTGTGAGAAGGACTGCTGAAATGTTCGGAGAAGTTTACCCGATGAAAAAAGTTTTCGGGGCAATGCTGGCGATTTCGTGGTTCTGGCTTGTTGGGTCGGTATTTTTGGCGCAAGTTCCAACGTACGCGAAGATGAATCTCGGAGCTGATGAGAGTGTAGCAACAGCGTTTCTTGCGATATTCTCATGCGGAATAGGAATAGGCTCTATGTTCTGCGACTCATTGCTCAAGGGCAAGATAACGGCGAAATACGTTCCTTCCGCTGCGTACGGTATAGCGATTGCGAGCGTGTTGCTGTGGTATGCGAGCAGCCGTCCGCCAGTCCCAGAAGGAACGCCGGTAATCGGAGCGTGGGAATTTTTCACGAGGCCTGAGAATTTCATGATCACTGCGTGCCTGTTCGTGATAGCTTTCTGCGGAGGACTGTACATTGTGCCGTTGTACGCTGTGATGCAGACGGAAGCGGGCGACAAAGTGTCTGGAGTGATAGCGTGTTCAAACATTTCGGACTCAATCTTCATGGCTGTAGCCGCTGTGATGGCGAGCGTGTTAATCTCAACGGGCTTGAGCATTCCTCAAATTTTCCTGACGATGGGACCGACGACGTTTATTGTCGGACTGCTTGTTGGGAGGCTTTGAGGTGCTGGCGAGATGAGCGGTGAAAAGTTTGCGGTTACTCCTGAACAGATAAGGGAATTTAAGGAAACCACGCTGATGGATAATGATTTCATGCGTGCTTTCTTTGAGGATAATATTCCTGCTGTTCAAAAAGTTTTGCGCATAATCATGGACAAGCCTGACTTAATCGTTATGTCTGTGAGCGTTCAAGAAAAGTTCAAGGGATTTGAAGATTCTCACGGCGTTAGGTTTGACGTTTACGCTGTAGACTCTGAGGGCAGACAGTATGATATTGAGTTTCAGAATGACGCTGACGGAGCGAGTCCCCAAAGAGCGGATTACTACAGCTCGATGATGACGGTGAGGACACTGAAGAAGACGGAGAAGTATTCTGAGCTGTAGAAACGTGAACGTGTCGTAATATTCATCACGAGAACAGATGTTCTTCGAGGCAGAAGACCGCTGTACACGATAGAGCGTGTAATCCGAGAGGTGAGCAGGCCATTCAATGACGGAACGAAAATAATCTATGTGAACACTTCCCACAAGGACACAGGCACGGCACTAGGGAAGCTGATACATGATTTGAGGTGCAGGAATCCGAAGGAATGGTATTATACCGATATAATGGAACGTGCGGAGAAGCTCAAGGGAGATGATGGAATTATGAAGGCAATAGCGGAGATGAAAGCGAAAGAACGTGCTGATGCTTGTGAAAATATTGCACTCGGTTTTATCAAGCTCGGCAAGAATACGCTTGAAGACATTGCAAAAGTCTGCAACTTGACATTAGAACAGGTCAAGAATCTCGCTGCAACGGTAAACGCATAATCTTTGAACGCAATGGAGATGTCGTGGCTGTGAAAGCATTAGAAGAAATGAAAGCGAAAGTACGCACTGATACTTGTGAAAATATTGCACTCAGTTTAATTAAGCTCGGCAATATGGCGTTTGAAGACATTGCGAAAATTTGCCACTTGACGCTTGATAGGGTTCGAGAACTCGCTGAAACAGTAAACGCTTAATGCTTCATCTCTTGTGAAAGGCGTTAAAATTATCTCATCTCACGGACTGGAGGAATAATTTTTGCCTTACACAATCAAAGACATGTCAAAACTCACAGGACTCCCTGCTTCAACACTCAGATATTACGACAAGCAGGGACTCCTCCCCGACTTAGAACGCAACAGAAACAACGAAAGAATCTTCAGCGATGACGATTACGGACAGTTGAGACTCATTGAATGCCTCAAACGTTCGGGACTCTCTATCAAAGAAATCAAAAACTTCATAGACATGGCCGGTAAGAATGAAGCTCTCACAGGACGGCTTGAAATTTTCAGAAAGAGGCGCGAAATTCTCAGGCAGGAACTTCAAGACCTTCAGGGCGTTCTCGATGTCATTGAGTATAAATGCTGGTACTACGAAAAAGCATGTGAGGCCGGAAGCGAGTCGGCCATGAAAAAATTGAGCGCGTCGGAAATTCCCGAAAAGTTCCGAAAAGCACGCGAAAATCTCCTCAAAAAGCCCTGATATAATTTCATCAGAATATTAAGAGGGGGAAATTTTTTTGAATTACCGTGAATTAGGCGCAACAGGACTCAATGTCAGCGAAATCGCTCTCGGCTGTGAGGGAATGACAGAAGAAAATTATTCGATGTGCGGAAAACTTCTCGACTTTGCAGAAGAAGCAGGCGTAAATTATTTTGACCTCTACGCATCTGACCCTCAGTTACGTTCAGCCATAGGCAATGCTCTCAAAGGCAGGCGCGAAAAATTCATCGTTCAGTCTCATCTCTGTTCAGTCTGGAAAAATGAACAGTACCTGCGCACCAGAAACCTCGCTGAAGTCAAAGAAGGCTTCAACGAAATGTTGACTCTCTTACAGACAGATTATATTGATGTCGGAATGATACACTACTGCGATGCTCTAAGCGACTGGGATACTATCATCAACAACGGCATACTCGATTACGCCCGTGAATTGAAAGCGTCAGGAAAAATTCATCACATCGGCCTCAGTTCTCATAATCCTCAAGTAGCGTTGAAAGCTGTCGAGAGCAATTCTATCGAGGTGTTAATGTTCTCCGTCAATCCATGTTACGACCTTCAGCCAGCAAGCGAAGACGTTGAAGACCTTTGGGCCGATGAACATTACGCAGGCCACCTCACCAACATGAATCCGGAACGTCAGAAATTATACGAGACTTGCCAGAGACTCGGAGTCGGTATCACCGTCATGAAATGTTTTGGAGGCGGCGACCTTCTGAGTGCTGAAATGTCTCCGGCTTCCGCTGCCCTCACCGTCAATCAGTGCATCGCTTACGCCTTGAGCCGTCCTGCTGTCTCTTGCGTACTGGCCGGGGCTCACAGCGTTGAACAGTTGAAGGAGTCTGTCGCTTACGAAAACGCTTCGGAAAGCGAAAGAGATTACGCCGTAGCTCTCTCGTCATTCCCAAAAATAAGCTGGAAGGGTCATTGCATGTACTGTTCACACTGTCAGCCTTGCCCAGTCAAAATCGACATCGCTTCAGTAACAAAATTCCTCAACCTCGCTCAATCCGCCAAGAACATTCCCGAAACTGTCAGGGAACATTACAGGCTCCTCGAACATCACGCTGGCGAGTGCGTTCAGTGCGGTGCCTGCGAAAAACGATGTCCCTTCGATGTCAGTATCAGGGAGAACATGAGAGAGGCAAAGAGAATTTTCGGGCTGTAAAAATTAACGTTTCGCCTGCCGAAAAACTAAATGGAGCTATAATTTTCACAGCAGGAGGCAGAAATTTATCATGATGATAGGCAATACCGGCAACACCATTAACCTCACTATGAACGCCCTTACTGCCACTAACAAAGCTATCGAGAAAACCGCCCGTGCCCTCTCTACAGGTCTCAAGGCCGCTATGGCTGTTGACGATGCTTCGGGATTCGCTCTCGGCCTAAGCATGTCGGCTCAGGCTGCAGCGGTTGACCGTGCCATAAAAAATTCTCAGGACGGTATATCAATGCTTCAAACGGCTGAAGGGGGACTCAGTCAGATTAACTCAACGCTTCAAAGAATGAGGGAGCTTTCAGTTCAGGCAGCTAATGACTCATTGACGGCTCAGGACAGAAGCTATATTCAGACCGAGATTGAAGAACTCCGAAAGAATATTGACGGCGCAGTATCGTCAACAACTTTCAACGGTAAAAGACTTCTTGACGGAAGCTCAACGGCTCAATGGTCATCGGACAGCTCAAGCACAAAGCTCAAAGTTTCAGGAGCGATTACAGCCATTGACAAATATTCACAGCGTAAACTAACCGAAGGAAATTACAAAATCCAAGTCCGTGCCAAACCCGGCCAGAATCAAATTCAGAAGAGCAACATCATAGAGCTTGACACTGTTGAAGAAATACCGTTGACCGAGACAACATACAAGCGGGACAAAGACGGAAATTTTGTGCTTGACGACAAGGGCAACAAAATCGAAGTTACCGTGTCAGTCAGCGAAAAGAGACTCCACCCTGCAACGCTTGAACACATAAAGAGTTTCACCAACGCAAGCGGAGTGTCATACTTCACAGAGCCTCAGACAATCAGAATCACTCAAGGGGACGGAAAGACGGTTGATGTTGTCGTGTACGGCGGTGATACTGTCGATGATGTCAGGAAAAAAATCAATGACGCAATCGCTGACGGTCTCGGACAGGCTCAATACGCCGACAACAGGGAGAACTTCTGCACAATTTCCGACGGCACTCAGGGAACATCAGAGTCAGTCCTTTCACATGAAGATGTTATGATGTACCAGAGAGACTCGGACGGCAAAATAATACTTGACGAGAACGACTCGCCTATCGAAGCAAAAAGCGAAATGCAGATCCGAAGAGGCACAATCATTATACGCAGTGCCATCGCCGGGAAAGCTGGCGAACTCACTTTCAGTTCAGACAGCGAAGGACTGATTAACGCTCTCGGACTTCAGACGATACAGAAATCGGAAGAAAATCAATTCACCGCTTCAGTCTTTGACGCTCACACGGGGAAAGTTCTCGCAAAGAACGTGGCAACAGACGGAAACGTTCTTCAGGGAGTGATTCACCCGAACGCTGATGTTGAATTTGACTGCATGGCCAACGTCAAAGCAACATGGAACGAGTCATCAAAACGTTATGTCCTCAGCAATGAAACGAACGCTTACGAGACTACACTTCACATTCAGGACAGAAGCACAGCGTTCCAGATTGGACAGGGACGGGGCGAGGATATTTACATCAACATCGGGGACATGAGAACGGAATCGCTCGG
Organism: uncultured Synergistales bacterium; assembly: GCA_905233215.1. Lineage (GTDB taxonomy): Bacteria > Synergistota > Synergistia > Synergistales > Aminobacteriaceae > JAFUXM01. The sequence continues at coordinate 34,811 of CAJODC010000001.1, read as the reverse complement.
CATCGACAAGGTTGACGTAACAACAAGGGAGAACGCCTCAAAGTCTATCACTATCCTTGACGCGGCAATACGAAGAGTCAGTGTCCAGCGGTCAAAATTAGGATCGTATCAGAATGAACTTGAGTACAACACCAACAGTCTCACTCAAACAAGCCTCAACCTTCAGGCAGCAGAGAGCAGAATCAAAGACGCTGACATGGCAACGGAATATATGGACTTCGTGAAGTTCCAAATTCTAAGTCAGACAGGAAACTCAATGCTGACTCAGGCGAATCAGAATCAACAGAATATAATGAACGTCATCAACATGTGAAAAAAAACAGGGGGTAGGACGATTCCTACTCCCTGATCCATTCGGAAAGTTCGAGAGCGTGATAAGTTATGATAATGTCCGCTCCTCCTCTTGCAAGACAAAACGCCGCTTCAGTCGCAATTCTCCTCTCGTCAAGCCAGCCTCTTTCACTCGCTGCCTTAATCATCGAATACTCACCGCTGACACAGTAAGACGCTACCGGAACATTCACGGCATCTTTCACGGTCTTCAAAACGTCAAGATAAGGCATACCCGGTTTCACTATTATGATGTCCGAGCCTTCTTCAACGTCAAGCAACGCCTCTTTGACGGCTTCCCTGACATTTCGTGAGTCCATCTGGTATGATTTTCTGTCGCCGAATGAAGGAGCTGACCCGGCCGCTTCCCTGAAAGGCCCGTAGAATGCGCTGGCATACTTCACGGCGTAGGACATAATCAGAGTGTCGGCGAAATTCTCAGCGTCAAGAGCAGAACGAATAACGGCAGTGTGTCCGTCCATCATGTCAGACGGTGCTACAATGTCCGCTCCTGCCCGGGCATGTGAGACAGCAGCCTTTGCGAGAACTTCGAGAGTCGAATCATTATCGACCTTGTTGCCGTTCAACAATCCGCAATGACCGTGTGAAGTGTATTCGCACAAGCACACATCAGCTATCACCGTCAAATCGGGAAATTCTCTCTTCGCCGTCCTTATCGCCGTTTGAACTGCTCCGTCATCTCGCCACGCCTCAGAGCCTTCATCGTCTTTATGCTCAGGAATGCCGAACATTAACACACCGCCGATTCGATTCTTCACGGCTCTTTCGAGTACTCTCGGCAATGTGTCGGGGCTGTAACGCTTCTGTCCCGGCATCGCTGGAATGTCCTCGATGATGTTATGACCCTCTCGAACGAAAACAGGGTAGACGAACATTGACGGCGACAATCTCGTTTCCGCTGTCATGTCCCTGATTGATTGAGTAACTCTGAGTCTTCTCGGCCTGATTAACATTTCATTGCCTCTAATCCTTGTTCAAGATAAACAGCAGGCTCATAGCCCAAAACTTTTTCAGCATATTCTATTGACGCTGACGAGTGAATAATATCGCCTTCTCTGGGACTCTGATAGTCGGCTTTCACTTCACGTCCGGGAGCGAAGACAGAGTAAATTTTCGTCAGTAATTCGTTTAGACTGGTCTCGACTCCGCAGCCTATGTTGAAGACTTTTCCTGCTGACTTTTCACAGAATGCTGCCATTATGTTAGCTTTCACTACGTTCTGAACAGCGCAGAAGTCCCTCGACTGTTCGCCGTCTCCGTAGATCACCGGGACTTTTCCTGACGTTACAGCGTCAATCCATCTCGGAATAACAGCGGCGTACGCTCCGTTAGGGTCCTGTCTAACTCCGAAGACATTGAAGTATCTCAGCCCTGTGCATTCGAGTCCGTAAACCCTCGTGTAAAACTCAGCGGATAACTCATTGATGTACTTGGTGAGTGCGTAAGGCGACAATGATTTCCCGATTGAGCCTTCAACTTTCGGCATCGTCTCATCATCACCGTATACTGCGCTTGACGTGGCATATACTACACGCTTGACACCGTTCAGCCTCGCAGCCTCAAGAATATTCACGAAGCCCATTGCGTTATCGTCAAAACATTTCGCAGGCTCATTCATTGAAGCAGGGACCGACACGAACGCAGCGTGATGAAGAACGTAATCGACTCCGTTCATGACTGACAGACAAGTTTCGGAGTTATTGATGTTTCCTTCGGTGAACGCGAAATTTTCAGAATGTCCCGATTTCTTCACGGCCATGTCAATATTATGCCTGTAACCTGTGCTGAAGTTGTCGAGACCGATTACTTTCTGTCCGAGTGATAAGAGAGTTTCGGTCAAGTGTGAACCTATGAAGCCTCCTGCGCCCGTAACAAGCCACGTGTAACGCCCGTCAATCTTGGGATAATCTATCATTTCTCGATCGCCATGATTCTCAGTCTTCGAGTCCCTCTGGGAATCTTCACGATGACTTCTTCGCCGACAACATGACCCGACACTGCCTGACCGACAGGACTCTTCTGCGAGATTCTCTGAATGCCTGACGCTGATACAACTGCTCCTGAAAGTTCCTCAGAACCGACGATCTCATACGTGTAGAGCTTGCCTTCGTGGTCAAGGTCCTTAATCGTTACGGTTAGACCTACACCGGCTCTTGTTGTGTCGAGTTTCTCTTCGTCAACTACTGTTACTTTGCTCAGTGTCGCCTCAAGATCAAGTATTCTGTCTTCGAGTTTAGCCTGTTCCTCTTTTGCTGCTGCATACTCGGCATTCTCGCTCAGGTCTCCGAACGCTCTGGCTTCTTCAAGCTGTTTTGCCACTTCTAGTCTTCTGACTGTACGCAGGTGAGTCAATTCTTCGGATAATCTCTCGTAACCGCTCCGAGTCATTTCGTGAACGTCATTTTTTCTAGCTGCCAAAATTTTCACCTTCACATTATTTCAATCCACGCAGGAACGGCAGACATTCTGCCTTCTTGCGACAAAAAACATTAAACAACATGCTTCCAAATGTTGGAAGAATGCCCCGTTATTGTAACATAAGCACTCAAAATTTACCGATTTACGGGGATTTAACGTGCTAAAATACAGTTATGATTAACGTGAAAGGAATGATTTTTTCATGTCTCAATATGGATCATACACGCCAGCTTTTGCCGGAATTGATACGGTTGAAGCGGTGAATGCGCTTTTCCGAAAAGTTTATCAGTATATGGCACTCGGTTTGATACTCACGGCCGTTACAGCGTGGTTCACAGTGTCAAGCCCTGCGATGATCAGAACATTTTTCGGCTCTCAAGCACCGATAATCATCGTGGCGGTTGCTGAAATCGGACTGGTAATCTACCTGAGCGCGACAATTCAGAAGCATTCGGCCTCAACATCACTGATGCTTTTCGGGCTTTACAGTGTCTTGAACGGGATAACATGTTCGGTTGTTCTTCTGGTCTACACTCAAGAGAGCGTATACACTGCTTTCCTGTCAACGGCTGGAATGTTCGGAGTGATGAGCCTGTATGCTTTGTACACGAAGAGCGACATAACATCATGGGGAAGTTTCCTGAGAATGGGACTTTGGGGACTGATTATAGCGATGGTGATTAACCTGTTTGTCGGCTCAACGATGGCTGAAACTGTCATAAGCGTAATGGGAATAATAATCTTCATGGGATTGACAGCGTATGACACTGCGAAGATTAAATCACTTGCCTATGGCATGAGCGATGAAGAGACCACCGGGAAAATTGCGGTAATCGGTGCTTTGTCGCTGTATTTGGACTTCATTAACTTGTTCCTGTACCTGATAAGATTGTTCGGTAAACGAAAGGACTAAAAAGAATTTTTAGGTGCTAACGTTTCGGCGGTTTTGGTGATAAAATAGGGGCAGCGGTGAAGGAGCTAGCATGACCCCTAACGCTGTGAATTAGCCCAACGATTTCAAGGGCTGACCATTAGAAGAATAAGAGGATGGTCCTCACAACCCAGTAGATAGCAGCGGCGATTATGTCAATTCGGTAAAAGAGACTGCGCCGCTGTTTTCTATTGGTTTTGCGCTTAGCTTTAGCCATAGCGTTGCACCTCAATTCCACAGGGCGGCTCCCCGTTTCGACAATGAGCCCTGTTTCTCATCTGGGACTCCCTCGTGAGGTTATTATAGCAGACGATAAAATTCACATAGTCTGCTACAATCTCAATCACAAAATCACTCAAAGGAGTCAAGCCATGAAAAAAATATTTCTTTCGTCACTCATTCTCATTCTCACAATCACAGCCGCTCATGCCTTCGATGTCAGGGACAATTATGACATCATCGTAGCCGGAGCAGGCACGGGAGGAATCTCCGCAGCGATTCAGGCAGCCTCAATGGGAGCGTACGTTCTAGTTGTTGAGCCTTCGCCGATGCTGGGAGGTCAGGCAATAGCGGCAGGAGTCGCCAACATGGACGACCTCTCAACAACCTCAAGCAGAAGCGGAATTTACGCCGACTTCATCAGCAGGGTTGATGAATATTATTCTGCTCGCGGAAAATCTATCGGCACAAGTTATTGGGACCCCAGAAATTTAGCCTTTGAACCCCACGTAGGACGCAAAATCCTTCAAGACATGGCCAGAGGCGAGGACGCTCCCGACATTCTCTATAACTCCGAGATTGTCGGCGTCGGAAAAGATGAAGTCATCTCCGTAACAGGCGACAGCGTAAGCGAAGCACCCCGAATCAACAGCGTAATCGTCAAAACTCCCGAAGGAATGAAGAGCATCACATGCAAAGTCCTCATTGACGCTACAGAATACGGCGATATTCTTCCCCTCGCAGGCGCAGATTACAGAGCTGGCAACTCAATCACCCCCAGCATCAATCCTAACGCAATGATTCAGGACATCACATGGACAGCGATAATCCGCAAATACCCGGAAGGAATCCCCGAACACCTCAAGCCTAAATCGCCTCTTCCCGGTTACGATGCAGCGAGAGTGAATTACTCGAATTATGTCGCAAAAGGCGGTTTCACCTTCAAAGGAGAATACCCTGTAATACTTCCTGTCGATTTCATCACTCATAACGCTTACAGGGGATTGCCGGACTCGTTCACGCCCGGTTACTTTGACGCTGACCGTGAGAATTGGCGCAACATCTCAAAGTGTTCAGTGAACTGGGGAAATGATTTTCCCGGCCAGCAGAAATTCGGCGACAAGTACGGAATGCCCGTCTACTACCTTGAGGACAGAGCAGCACGAAAACGACTCGAACGTGATGCACTCATCAAGACATTACACTTCATCTACTACATTCAGAACGAACTCGGCGAGTCATGGTCGGTCGATGAAAACGAATACGGCGACTTACAGGAAGCAGCGAAAGATTTGCCGGACGAATGGAAAGTTATCGCTCGTCATTTACCCCCAGTGCCTTACGTCAGAGAGTCACGCAGGGGAGTCGGCGAAAAGACATTGACATCACGTGAGCTTTTCGAGAACTCATTGAGCTACAAGGACGGCAGGAAGGGCAGTGAGTTTCAGGACTCAATAGCGATCGGCTGTTACCATCTTGATCTTCATCACACTGACGTTGACGCTGACATGGAGTCGGACTTAGGCGAAAAAGCATCGTTCATTCTCGAACACAGACCGCACGGAAATTTTCAGGTGCCTATGAATATTTTACTGCCTCGAAATGTTGACGGCCTTATTCTTGCCGAGAAGAATCTTTCAATGTCAAGACTTGTCGCAGGAGCTTTGAGACTTCAGCCGATTACTATGATGACAGGTCAGGCTGCCGGAGCGTTGGCGGCAATCGCTGTATCACAGAACATTCAGCCCCGTAACGTCAAAGCAATTCACGTTCAGAACGCACTTCTTGACGCTGGCGTGAAATTGTCGCTGTGTGAGTATTCAGACGTTCCACCGACAAACAAGCACTACAAAGCTATACAGCTTGCGAATCTTTACGGGCTTCTTGAGCCGGAGAAACTGCCCGAAATGGTATCGTATGATGTCGGCTATGATATAACTTCTGTGCTTGACAACCCCGAAGTCGCAAAGGAAATTGCTGAAGGAAAAGACAAAGGACGATTCGGAGTCGATGAGCCTCTGAATGATGCTGATAGAAAATCTTTGGTCGACCGTGTGAAAAAATTGACAGGTACTGAAATTTCCCTGCCCGAAAAAATCACTCGTGGCGATGCTGTCGAACTTGCCGTGAAAGCGTTGTGATGCTCTCAGTTCAAACACCTGTCAATGATGATGTCTTTCACCAATCGGATTGTGTGTTCGAGTCCTCCTGACGTGTCAACACTGACAGTCCTCGCCATGAGTCCGAGTTCGTAGAGGCAGTCATCAATTTTTTCGCCGACCCTCGAATGAAAATCAACCGCCCATGTTTTATTCTCGCTGAAAGTTTTTGTGCGTTCGTGCATTTGTTCGGGGGTCGTCAGCAATTTTATTCCCCAAGCTGTTTCGATTAACGGCGATGTCCTCATTATTGCCGAAAGCCTCTTGAAACTTTTTGGGTTACGTACTGCGACATAAGCGAGATTTCCCGGGTGCCATGTTTCAGACGCTGAGACTCCCGGCATCTTGGCGAACCTGTAATCCCGTTCAAGCTCCATTCTAGTTAATGCTACCTCAAATTCCTCGTCTCTTTTCTCAGGGTGTCCTCTGTCCCTGTAGAAAATCTCTTTGCCTATCTCATAACCGCAGCCCGTGATTACGTTATCCCTCTCAAGCGCGCGAAGTATGCTTGTCTTTCCGCTGGCGTGCGGTCCGCATATGAACATGAACATTTATCTTTCTGCCTCCACTGTGTATTTTACGTTACGGCCTAATGTCTTGAGATATTTTCTCATACGTTCGGGAATTTCTGAGCCCTTGTGTTTTACCGTTACAGTGCCTCTCCTCACGCTGACTTCATGAATACCGTAACGTCCGCCGAAATTCCTCGCTACAGTCAGCCCAACTAGATAGCTCACATCACCCGGAACTTTCCCGAAACGGTCGGCAATCTCATCGCAAAGAGCGTCCATCTCGTCAAATCCCAAAGCGTTAATGATTCTCCTGTAGAGAGTCAGTCTAACATCGTCTTGAGGGATATAGCTTGCCGGAATGAAACCGCTTCCCCTGTCGGAAATAATATCGGGCTGAGGGATTTTGTCTTTTCCTCGAAGCCTGTCTAGTTCCTGTTCAAGCATCTTGTAGAAAATATTGTAGGAACTGTTACGGCTGTTACCGTGCTGATTAGTTCCGCCAGCCTCACCGCCTCCCCGAATGTCCAAGTCTCTCCGTGCTATCTCGTAACCTGAGCCGAGTTCCGTCATCGTTGAAATAGCTTCGAGGCGTTCCCTTGTATCCTTGTTCAGGCTAGCTTCATCAGGGTAGAAGAAGTAAGCGAATGCCTTTTCACCCCTTCTGCCGACTCTGCCTCTTAACTGGTACATTTGAGCCAGTCCGAGTTCTTCGGAGTTGTCGATGATTATCGTGTTGGCCCGCCCTACATCAAGTCCGCTCTCGATTATCGTTGTCGCTACGAGTATGTCTATCTTTCCGTCATAGAACTCAAGCATCGTAGCTTCAAGTTCCTTCTCTTTCATCTGGCCGTGAGCAGTCTTTATCACAGCGTCAGGAAAAAACGCCGTCAGCATCTTCATGTATTCCGCTATCCTCGAAATTTTGCAGGACAGAAAATATACTTGGCCTCCGCGATTCAGTTCAAACGTTACCGCTCGTCTTACCGTTCCTGCGCTGAACTGCCCCGTGTACGTCATGATCGGCAGTCTGTCCTCCGGCGGTGTCGACAAAACAGAAATGCTCCTCAATCCCCTCAACGCCATCGCCAAAGTTCTCGGTATCGGTGTCGCTGAAAGACTCAGAACATCAACGTTGCCGTAAGAAAATTTCAGGCTCTCCTTGTCCATGACTCCGAATCTGTGTTCCTCGTCAATCACCAGCAGTCCTAAATGTTTGAACTTCACTCCGTCACGTAACAGCTTGTGTGTCCCTATCAGTATATCAATCTTTCCCTCTTCGGTTGACTGTAGAACCTCTCTGGCCTGTTTAGCGGTGGCGAAACGAGACAGTAAGCCGACTCTTACAGGGAAGCCCGACAATCTCGACTGAAACGCCGTGTAATGCTGTTGAGCCAGTATCGTTGTCGGCACAAGAACACAGACCTGAAATCCGCTCATGACCACTCGAAACGCTGCCCTCATCGCTACTTCAGTTTTTCCGAAACCCACATCGCCGACTAAAAGCCTGTCCATCGGAAAGTGTGATGACAAGTCCTTCATGATTTCGCTGACGGCTTTGAGCTGGTCGCCCGTCTCGTTGAAAGTGAAGGCTCTCACAAATTCGTCATAGGCTTCGTCATTTTCGGCGTAAGGTTCACGGCGTTCAAGCTCTCGTTTAGCGAAAATTTCCATTAGGGCAGCAGCTTCTTTTTGTGCGCGTTCCTGAGTCTTTTGGAGATTCTTTTTCCACGATTTACCTCGAAGGCTGTCGATTTTTGACGACTCGCTTTCGTGTTCATTGAGGCCGACTATTTTTTCTGACTGTGTTACGGGTATCAGAAGCCTTTGTTTGTCGGCGAACTCAATCGTTATTACATCAAGCGGAAATCCTCCAGTCCCCTCAATCGTCTCAACTCCCCGAAATATTCCCGTCCCGTAATCCTCATGTATCACAAGCTGGCCGGGCGAAAGTTTCAGGCCGAAGCTCCAATCATTCGGAGTGTGCCTCTGCGACAATGACGGCAGAGAATTTATCCCTGAAAGTTCACGGTCTGAGATGAAAACTTTTTTGGCCTCGTTGTCAACAAAACCTGACGACAAATTTTCATCATGAACGGTGTACGGCAGTTTTTGGAACACTGGATTACTCGTGAAAATTTCTACGCTGTAATCCCTTCGTGAAAGGTCATCGCACAGCTTGAGTATCACCGAAGCGTCTCCCTTGAACGAAGGAAGAGAGTCTGTCGGGAACTCGGCATCGGATTTTGACGGGTCATTAGTGATTCTGACGATGGGAAATTTTGAGAGTGTCAAGAAAACTTCAGACCAGTTCTCAACATCGTAGCCTGCATTAAGTGTGTCAAAAATTTCGCTCCATAGCCACATGAATGACTCGGCTTGTGTCTCAATTTTCACAGGGTCATTCAGAATGATTAACGTGTCAGACGGCATGAGCGGTACAGTTGAAGAGCGATTCGCTTCCGTTATGCCGTGAAGCGTTACAGTGTCGATGGACATTAACTGACTGCTTGATTTCTGCGTGTCAGGGTGAAACGCTCCTATGCGTTCGATTTCGTCATCAATAAATTCGAGTCTTATCGGCATTGCGTATGAAGGGTCGTAAATGTCGAGAATGAATCCTCTTTGAGCGAACTGTCCCGGAAGCCACACAAGACTCGAAGGAGTGTAGCCTGATTTCGTCAGCCAGTCTCTCAGCGAGTCGGGGTCGAAATTCTGAGAGAGCGATAACTTCACGTCAGACAGTCCGACAAGACACGAGGCCATCAGCGCACCGGGTGAAGCGGCCATGACACCGCCTGACTCTGTCCATCGTTTTATCGTTTCGCCTCGTTCAAGAAGAAGGGCTCGAATGCTTGCGCTTTGAGGCGACATAGGCATTTCGGGGAGGACGAAAACATTTTTGTCAGGGTGAAAGGCTTTGAAGTCCTGAGCGAATGATGAGACAAGCGACATGTCAGGGAATATCGCAAGAGTGTGGCCATCTGTTGGAGTCAGATAGGCTCTTGCCGAAATTCCAGCACGTTCAAATATGGTCTTGTTACTGAGGGAACGAGTCAACGTTCTCATTTTTTGACGGTTAATCAAATAGGGAACTCTCCGTTTTTGCCGAGATTATAGCATGACCGCTAGCCTTTGAGCTTCAAGGCAGCGTAAATATCCGAGAGAGCGTTTCGGAATGTCGGGTAATATTTCATGTTGAAGAGAACGAAGAGCGAGATCAAGAAGGTATTATGACGTGAGAGAATTTTCTTTCTTCGTTCAAGAAATTTCATCTTCCCTTTCAACGCTTTCTGATTTTTCGGCGGTATTCCGAGTTTTTCGGAACAGTCAAGAAATTTTCTGTGAAATTCTATCTCGCTGTCCGAAATTTCTATTCTCTGCTTTAATGTTATGGGTTTGCGGTCGAATTGATTTGTCGAATTAGACTCGTGCCGTCTGTAGAGTATGAGCTGACGGTTCAAGAGGTACAATCCGTCAGCGACGATTGCGTACTTCCACAACATCGAGTCATGCGCTCTTTCTGGAACGTCCATGATGCTGAAGCGTGAGAGCAGTTCTCTTCTGAAACAGAACGTGCAGCCGGGCCGTAAATTTCCGAGCCAAAACTTTTTGAGCCTCATAGGAATCACAGTGCCGTCATCACGTGAAATGTTCCTGACGTGAGCGTGAATAATCTCGCCGTCCCTCATCGGAAGATAGTTCGAGCAGAGCAATAATATTTCCGGGCGTTCGTCCATTACCTGAATCATTGAGGAAATTTTGTCGGGTGTCCAAACGTCATCTTGATCGCAAGTGAAAATGTAATCACCTGTCGCCCTTTTCAGAGCCTCACGGAAATTTTTGTTGACACCGAGATTTTGCGTGTTACTGTAGACAGTCCATTTCAATAAATTATTGTCAACTACGTACTGTTTACAATACTCAAAAGTTCCGTCAGTTGATTTATCGTCAGCGATGATGACTTCATCAGGGCGTTTGATTTGTTCGCGTATAGAGTCGAGCTGTTCACCAATGAACTTGATGCCGTTGTAAGATGCTAAGACTACGGAGATACGGCGCAGCATTTTGTGAATGTTCAGATCCTTTCTGTGATATTATCTTCACTAAGCCGATTATAGCATTTCATCAGGAGGATATTGCAATCATGAAAAATATAGCCTTCATAGGCGCAGGGAAAATGGGAAAACCCATGATAAAGAATTTAATCAAACTCGGTTTCAGCGTTGACGTATTCGCACGTTCAATAATGAAAGTCTACGACATCATCAGCATTGGCGCAAGGTATCACAGTTCCGTTCATGACTGCGCGAGAAACGCCGATGTTGCGATAACTATGCTCGGTTTCCCGAAAGATGTCGAGGAAGTCTACTTCGCTTCAGGAGGATTACTCGACTCGATGAAGGAAGGCTCTTACATTATCGACATGACCACAACAAGCCCCTCGCTTGCCAAAATGATCCACGATGAGGCAGAAAGAAGAGGCGTTCACTTTCTCGATGCTCCTGTTACTGGAGGCGTGAACGGTGCCAAAGATGCTGCGCTCTCAATCATGGTCGGAGGCGATGAGGAAGATTACAGGGCGTGCCTTCCGCTGTTCAGGGCAATGGGAACTAACATAAACTACATGGGCGAGGCCGGAAACGGTCAGCACACTAAACTTGCGAATCAGATCATCATCGCCGGAACAATCGCCGGAGTCTGTGAGGCCATGACTTACGCAAGGAATAAGGGACTCGACATGCCCAAGTTCCTCCGTGCCGTGTCTACAGGCGGTGCTTCCTCAAAACAGCTCGAAAGCGCAGGCCCGAAGATTCTCGACCGTGATTTCACGGCTACATTCTCAATTCGTCATTTCGTCAAAGACATGATACTCGCCGCTGACGAGTCCAAAAAGGAAGGTTTAGACCTTGATGTTTTGCTGACGGTAATGAATCATTACAGACAGCTCGAAGATGACGGCTTCGGCGAGAACGGCACTCAGACTCTCATCAAGTACTACGGGGGCTAAGTCAGTGAGACAATAAGTGAGCAAGCATTTGGCCGACTAATGGTCCTGCCACGCTGCTGCCGTGTTTACCGCCTTCGATTACCGCAACCGCTACGTATTTCGGATCCTCCGCAGGGGCGTAACCGGCAAATAGTGCGTGGTCATCTCCGTGTGAGTTCTGAGCAGTCCCGGTCTTGCCTGCCACGTGTACTCCGAAACGCCCGGCCCTTGAGCCAGTCCCGCGACTCACGACAGCCTCAAGACCCCGCCTGACGATTTCGAGTTTCACGGGGTCAAGTTCGATGTCTTCGGGAGGAGCGTAGCCCTTGCTGCACAAGTGAGGCGTTACCATCTTTCCGCCGTTGGCAATCGCTGCGTATACCCTCGCTATTTGTACTGGTGTCATCAGCATATAGCCCTGTCCTATCGAGTAATTCACTGTGTCGCCTCCTGCCCAAGCGGTTTTGAAGCGTCTCAATTTCCATTCGGGCCCGGCAATGTTTCCGCCGCTCTCGCCGGGTAAGTCAATCCCTGTAGGCTCGCCTAAGTGAAATTTTCTGCCCCATTTAATCAGCTTGTCTATTCCAGTTCTCAGTCCGACCTGATAGAAAAATACATCGCATGAATGCTGAAGCCCTCCGATGACGTTCAGAGAGCCATGACCGGAATGTTTCCAGCACTTGAACAAGTGTGAACCGAAACGAAGACCGCCTCTGCATGAAATCATTGTTGACTGAGTGATGATATTCTCCTCAAGCGAAGCTATCGACATGAACGCCTTGAACGTTGAAGCAGGCGGATAGACTCCGGCAATAGCTCGGTTAAGCATCGGTCTTTCAGGGTCAGACATAAAAGCGTTCCATTCACGCGCCGACACTCCCCAAGCTAACGGGTTGTTATCGTAAACAGGACTTGACGCTAACGCCACAACCGCTCCAGTGTGAACGTCCATCGCTATTATTGCGCCCTTCCAGTTCTTCAGGAGTTCGACCGCTAATTTCTGCGCTCCCATGTCGATTGTCAGTCTGATGTCTTCACCCTTGACTGCCGGGTTAGCGTCTAGTGTGCGAATCTTTCGGCCTCTTGCGTCAACCTCAAGTGCTTCTCGTCCCGGCTCGCCTCTCAGGACTGACTCGTATGAGCGTTCGATTCCGCTCTTGCCGACAATATCACCGCCCCTGTAACCTTCTTCGCTTCGTGCTTTAAGTTCAGACTCCGAGATTTCGCCGACATAGCCTATGATATTAGCCGCTGTCGTACCGGCAGGATAAGTCCTACGCCAAACGCTTAGGGGGAAAAGTTCACGGGGAAATTCGTAATCGGCTACAAGGTCGGCCATCTGTGTCATTGTGAGATTGGGTACTATCTTCATGACACGGTAAGGGGCTAATCTCTGCTGTTTTATCGTCTTCTCTAAGTCAGAAACCGTGAAGGGTATTCCGTGCTTCATGAGAACATCGCTCAACTTCTGTAACTTTTCGGGGGTATTCAGGTCAAGAGGATAGCCCATTATGCTGAACGTTGTATCATTGACGGCCAATGGGACTCCGTTTCTGTCAAAAATTTCGCCTCTAGGAGCTGGAAATCTTATCATTCTGAGTCTGTTGCTGTGCGCTAGACTGATATACTTATCGCCCTGATATATTTGACAGAAATAAAGACCGCCGATTAACATCATGGCCGACAAAATTATTCCCCACAAAAATAATTTCAGTCTCGTGTCTAAAATTTCCATTATAAATTCGTGTCCTTGACTTTCTTGAAATACAAATACATCGTGAAAAGTATCGCAGGAAGTGAATATGTCTGCTGCCAGACGAAATAGCTTCCTCCCGTTGAGCCTCCGAGTATCAACAGAGGCAGAAGAGGCGGTATGAGCTGTGAGCATTCAAGAAGCAGAAAGACTATCAGCCCCGTACCTGATGCACGGCCATGAGGAGGAATTATCCCCCAGACCTGTATGACAATCAGAACGACAATGACGTAACCGAGCGTGAAGAATCCCGGTATCCCTATCCACCGAAGATCCCATAAAAGCCCCCCGGCAAACGCAAGCCATACAGCCCATACGCTTTCATCATCGTTTCCGATTTCACAGAACAATAACCTGAACACCAAGCCGAGCATGAACAGTCCCGGAACCTGCATAGTACCTCCAGTGAAGACCGTCAGCAAATCCTGTATCAGCCAAAGTATAATCAGTGTCATCAGTATTCCACCGTGTAAAAACTCGATATATCCGCTCCCGGCTCAATCCTGTATGTCATGTAGCCGTCTGTGCCTGCTATGAACTCTCCGGCAATCTTCCCGATCGGCAGTCCCGGCGGTAACTGGTCGCCAATCATGGCCGTACTGACCTTCATTCCCGAACGTACTCCCCTTCCGGCTGGAATGTACTTCAGAAGCACAGAGCCGTTACCGTCTCCGGCAATCACTCCGAGTTCGCGTGTCTGGTCAATCACTGCCGGTATCATGAACGATGATGATGTTATCAGTTCAGCCCACGATGACATTCTTGAGACAGTGCTGACCCTGCCTATCAAGTAACCTGAACTGAACACGGCCTGACCTTGAGCGATATTGTCCTGTGAGCCTCTGTCTATCCTGATTTCGCTCCACCATGACATCGGCGCACGAAGAGTTACACGGGCTGTCTTCTGGCTTCTGTCTTCAGAATAAATTTTACTGCCTGACACTTTAGCAAGTTCGAGCCGTAATTCAGCGTTCTCACTCCTCAAGCGTTTCACTTCACTGCTGAGAAAGCTCTTGTCATGAGACCATGAACGCCATGACTGATAAAATTCCCTCATCACAACAGCAGGGTATTCAGGTACTGACAGCAAAGCCCCCCAAATGTCGACAATATTCTTGATGACACCGAGTCCGCTGCTCACTCCCAACAGGAACATTGCGAGAATTAGAGCCGTCATTCCGTGAACGAACTCTCTTGCGGCTGTCCTTCTGTTGTTCATCAGCGTGATGTTCTCTGAAGAACTTTACGCATCGTTCCGAGATTGTCGAGAATTTTCCCTAGACCAAGAGCCACCGAGTTTAGAGGCTGTTCGGCCGCTATAACCGGTGTGTTGACTGCTCGTGATAATCTCTCGCTCAAGCCTCTCATCATCGCCACGCCTCCTGTGAGAATTATTCCCCTGTCGACAACATCTTTTGCCAGTTCAGGAGGCATCTTCTCCAATGCGACTTTCACCATGTCTTCGATTGACTTGAATATCGGTTCCATTGCCTCACGCACTTCAACAGATGAGACTGTATCGCTTTTCGGCAGACCGTCCGACAAATCACGGCCTTTAACGTTCATCTCCATCTCAGGCTCTAAAGGAAGGGCAGAGCCTATTGTGTTTTTGACTTCTTCGGCTGTCGTCTCGCCAATGAGCAAGGCGTAACGCTGTCTGACCATAGCAATTATTGCGTTGTCCATCATCTTTCCGGCAGTCCTGAGAGAACTTGTTACGACCACACCGCCGAGCGATATAACGCTGACTTCGCTTGTGCCTCCGCCGATGTCTATCACCATACAGCCCGATGGCTTGTCGATAGGAAGACCGACTCCGAGTGCCGCGCTGATGGGTTCTTCGACAACATAAGCCTCACTCGCTCCGGCTCCAAGCGTGGCATCAATGACGGCTTTCCTCTCAACTTCGGTAACTTCGGCAGGAATTGAGATTACAACTTTCGGGTGCATCATGAAAGTACTGTTTGAACTGACACGTTTCAGGCAGTACTTCAAAAGTTCCTGAGTCATGTCGAAATTAGCAATCACTCCGCCTTCGAGAGGCCACACAGCTTCTATGCCGTGGGGGACTTTCCCTGACATCGCCTTTGCCGCCTCGCCGACTGCTATAATCTCGTAACCTTCTCCGCGTGGTCTCCTTCTTCCTGCCACTGCTGAAGGTTCACTGAAGACTATGCCCTTGTCTTTGACGTAAGCGACTGTATTTGATGAGCCTAAATCTATTCCAACGTCCATTCCAAGAACGTTTGAAAATATATTGAACATGATAATTTCTCCGTCCCTATCTCGGCCAATATGGATTCAATTCACGTTCACTGCCGATGCTCGTATCAGGGCCGTGCCCGGGCAAAACATGAAGTCCGTCATCAAATTCAGCCAGTCTCTTCAATGAGTTCTCCAGCTTCAGCCAGTCTCCGCCCTCAAGGTCAGTTCTTCCAACGCTTTGAGCAAAAAGAGTGTCGCCCGACACGAGGACTCTATGTCCTTCCCTGTCAGTAACAAGAAAACATACACTGCCCTCAGTGTGTCCGGGAGTGGCGATAACTTTTATCGTGTAACCGGGAAAATCTATCACTCTTCCGTCATCAACTTCTCGGAATTTTTCCAGTCCATCAAAATTTACCCCTAAAAGTTCCTGTAACTCTTTTGACGGGTGCTTGAGTGTGTCAGCGTCATTCCTGCCGATGTAGATATTATCGCCGACAAAAGGAACAAATTCACGCAATCCGGCTACATGGTCAATATGTCCGTGAGTGAGAATGACCATTTTCAGCGTCAATCCGTTGTCATTCATGAATTTCGTAACGTCTTCAGTCTTTCCGCCCGGGTCAACAAAAAAAGCGTCTTTCGTTTCTTCGTCCCAAAATAAATAACCGTTCGTCCATAACGCTCCCAAAGGGAACCGCTTGTAATGCAATTTCTTTTCCTCCCTAAATGCTGTCAATAATGAACGTCAATGGCCCATCATTGATGATTTCAACTTCCATATCAGCTCCGAACTCACCGCACTGTACGTTCTTCAGTCCTAGAGATTTTACCCTGTCAACAAAATAATCATACAGCTTTTCCGCTTCTTCAGGTCTTGCCGCATCGGTGAAACCCGGTCTCCTTCCCTTAACGCATGAGGCGTAGAGGCTGAATTGAGACACTAAAAGAATCTCCCCGTCAATGTCCTTCAACGAGAGGTTAATTTTACCGTTGATGTCCTCAAAAATTCTCAGTCCCGAAATTTTTTCAGCCAGCCAGTCAGCGTTTGACTCTTTGTCGCCGTGAGTTACTCCGATGAAGACGCACATACCCTGATTGATTTCACGTTTTTCTTTACCGTTTATGATTACTGACGCACGCTTGACACGCTGTATTAACAGTCTCAAAAAATCACTCTCTTTCAACGCTTAATATACCGCGAACTTCGTTTATTCTCGACATTGCTGAATACAAATGCGCTAAATCCCTCACACGAATCTCAATCTTCATTCTCATCAGGCTGTTTCCCGACATTACCGCCTTAATCCCTGCGATGCTGCTTCCCTCAAGACCGAGAGCCTTCGTTGTGTCGGTGATAAGGTCTTCCCTGTCTTCGCCTTCGACTTTGAGCCTTGCCGTGTACATGTTGGGACGTTTTCCGCCGGTCAGCGAGTAATCTTGAATTGACCAAGCGACTTTGATTTTACGGCCGTTCTCTTTGTTGGCTATGTTCTTGCATTCGGTACGGTGGATCGTTATGCCCCTTCTTGTTGACGCGTAGCCGACAATGTCATCGCCCGGCACAGGGTCGCAGCAGCTAGCGAATGTTACGCTTACTCCTCCTTCGCCTTCAACGAGAACTTCAGACTTGTTGTCTTTCTTCTTGAATGACGGCTGACTTACGCTGTAATCTATCGGCGCAGCCTGAGAGGCTGGAGCGTGGTGCTGAAGGTAGGCAAGCGATAATTTCTGAGCGGTCTCGCCTGCAGGGGCTGAACCTGAACCGACTTTGATTAACTCCTCATCAATGTTGCTGAAATCTTCCCGTTTTACGTCTTCGAGTCCTCTTCGTTTGAGTTCACGTTCGATGAGTTTCCAGCCTCTTTCGAGCTTCTCTTCACGGTCGGCTTTCTCGGCCTGCTTGAAGTATGAACGAATCTTGCTGCGTGTCTTGGCACTGCTTACGATCTTTAGCCAGTCCTTTGACGGTGATGTTTGAGGCGATGTGAGGATTTTTACTCTGTCTCCGCTGTGTAACTGTGTGTTGAGCTGAACTATTCGACCGTTAATCATCGCTCCGGCGCAGTGATTGCCGATTTCTGTGTGAACGGCGTAAGCGAAGTCGAGGACTGTTGAACCGTTCGGCAGTATCATCGGCTTTCCGTCAGGCGTGAAGACGTAAAGTTCACTGGTCAAAAGTATGTCGGTCTTGAGAATGTCGACAAAATCCTTCGTGTTCTCGCCTTCCTGACCTGCTTCCATGACTTGACGGACTAGCATTAACTTTTCGTTGAGACCTTTGAGGAGTTTTTTGCTTCCTCCTTCTTTGTAGACCCAGTGAGCTGCAACGCCGTATTCAGCAAAGTTATTCATCTCGTAAGTACGTATCTGAACTTCGAGAGGCACTCCCGACACCATAACGGTTGTGTGCAGTGACTGATACATGTTGCTCTTAGGGTTGGCGATGTAGTCGTCGAACTGTCCGGGAACAGGAAGCCATATGGCATGAACGACACCGAGAACGGCGTAACATGTTGAAACATCGCTGACAAGTACACGGACTGCGAGAATGTCATACAGTTCATCGAAAGAAATTTTCTTCCTCTGCATTTTCTCGTAGATGCTGTAGATGTGCTTTGAACGGCCTTTGATTCGACAGGGGATATTTTCTTTGCTGAGACGTTCTTCGAGTGTCT
Organism: uncultured Synergistales bacterium; assembly: GCA_905233215.1. Classification (GTDB taxonomy): domain Bacteria; phylum Synergistota; class Synergistia; order Synergistales; family Aminobacteriaceae; genus JAFUXM01. Next base: position 16,598 of record CAJODC010000001.1, on the reverse strand, counting down.
TCTTCGCTTTCTCTATCACCGACTCCATTTGAGGCATTCTTTCTTTGACTCTACGCTGGACTTCCTCGTAAATTTCAGGGTGAAGATACATGAACGATAAATCTTCGAGTTCTCTCTTAATCTGATATATTCCGAGCCTGTGAGCGAGAGGAGCGTAAATTTCCATCGTTTCACGGGCGATTCGCTTCTGTTTTTCCGGCCTCATGATCTGAAGAGTCCTCATGTTGTGGAGACGGTCAGCAAGTTTTATCAGAACTACTCGAATGTCTTTGGCCATGACAATAAACATGTGTCTGAGGCTCTCGGCGGTCAGGTCTTCACGAGACATGAACTCTTTGACTTTATCCTGAGCAAGTTTCGTTACGCCGTCAACAAGAGTCTCGACATCATTGCCGAACTTCTCCCGGAGTTCTTCGGGCGTTACGTCAGTATCCTCGAGAACGTCATGAAGCAATGCAGCTTCAAGCGTGGCAGTGTCAAGCCTCATTCCGGCAAGGATCAACGCTGCGTTGAGGGTGTGAATGATGTAGGGCTCTCCTGATTTCCTTCTCTGGTCTTTATGGGCTATGGCAGCGAATACGAAAGCCTCGCCGAGTCTGTTCAAGTGTTCAGGGGTTAATGACAGCATCGCTTTCCCCCAAAGTTCCTGCCACGCTCCACGAACGAGCGGAATTTGTGACTCTGGCGGAATTTTTGCGAAAAATTCATCTCTCAATGAATACATATCACGCAGATAATTTGTCGAATTGTCTTCAACCAGCGGTATAGAACTCATCATTGACGAAAAAGTTTTACGGCCTGTCTCAAGAGACTCTGTCATGATTATTCCCCTCCTTCTGTTACTGCACAGTCAAGTATAAACTGTAACTGCTCCTCATTTCTCCAGTAGTCCAATCTAGGGTGATATATCCAGCCTTTCACATGGCCGTTCATCGAGGCAACATCTTTGGCAGGAGTGTTGAACGCCAACAGCTTCGTACCCGTTATGCGAATGAAACTGTGTTTGCCGTCCTTGCCCATTGTGTTTATCTCAATGCCTGAAGGATCGTTCTCAGTGTAAAATTTCGGCGATGGGTTATTGTTCCCAAAAGGCCCAAGCTCACAGACAGCACGCCAGTCAGAAATCGTTATGTCCGACGGAACTATATCAATCACCGGCGTAACACCTTCAGGGATTATCTCAATGTCGGTCAGCATACGCTCCAAATCGTTGCAGACTTCCGGCCATGTTTCAGCCAAAACAGAGAAGCCTGCCGCGTATTTATGCCCTCCCCAAGCGTCAAGTTTCCCGGCAATCTCACGCAATATCCCTACAGCATCTCCGCCTTCAGGGACTCTCAGAGTTCCGCGAACGAGTCCCTTGCCGACAGGAGCGGCCAGCACTATCGGCCTGTTGTACTGTGCGCAAATTCTGCTCGCTACTCCGCTCAATACTCCTATCGGCCACCGCTCATCGTAGAGAACGTTACGGGTAATCTTGCCGGTTGTTATGCCGTTGTCAATCTCACGGGCTATATTCTCGGTCAAAGTCTGACGCTTACGGTTAATCCTCATCAGTTCGTTCACACATGAATACACACTGTCGCTGCTTCCTGCACCCAGCAACGCCCTAACCGCCGTGTCAGCAGCAGCAATTCTTCCGGGAGCGTTCAGACATGGTATAACCCTCATCGACAAATGTTCCTCCGAGAGCTGATGCCGGTTAATTCCGAGACAGTCAAAAAGAGCCGACAATCCCCTTCTAGGATTCGAGCGCATAAGATTCATTCCGTAACGAACAAGCGAACGATTCAAATTATGCAGGGGCATACAGTCGGCAATAGTGGCAAGAGCAACAAGATCTATCTCGTACTGAAGAAATTTCCTTGAGATTATTCCCTCTTTCCACGCCCAGCACCATAACACAGCGGTGGCGCAAATTTTTTGATGCTCTCCGGCTTCCATGTTCATTGAGGGATTCACTATCGTTGGGATTGTTACTGGTGCTGACACTGAATGATGATCGAATACGAAAATGTTTATGCCCTTCTCGGCAAGTTTATGGAGCATTTCTGAGTCGTTCGTTCCGCAGTCGGTAACAATCAGAGTGTTACAGCCCGACACTGCTACTTTTTCGAGAATACCGGCGTTAAGTCCGTAGCCGTGAACGTCCCTTCTCGGTATGAAGTAACGGACTTGAGCGGCCTTGTTCCTGAAAATTTCCATCGCTAGGACCGTTGAGCTGATGCCGTCAGTGTCATAATCACCGTAGACCAAGACGTTGCCGAAAGAACTTTTTGACTCCCACAATTCTTTCGCTGCCCTGCTTCCTTCGCCTAAGTCGAGACTGTCAATCTGACGCGCAAAATCAGGGCGTATCCATTCCTTGAGAGTGTCAATGTCATTTCCTCCCTTGAGCATCTCAAGAACAACGGCAGCAAGTTCGGGACATGAAAGTTTTTGGGCAAGCTGACGGGTATAATCGCCGGGCTTATATATTTTCAGGTCAGACTCTAAACAAGTAGGGAGCATTTTTTCTTTCTCCTCTGAATAAAGTAGTCCTGAAGAATTTTGACACATTCGTTTTCCATCACGCCGCTTTGAACTTTACACATATGATTGAGCCTTGAGTCCCTGAGAATATTGTAGAGTGTACCTCCTGCGCCTGACTTGTAATTTCTCGCACCATAGACGACTCTTGACACACGGGAATTTACGCAGGCTCCAGCGCACATCGGGCAGGGTTCGAGAGTCACGTAGAGTGTACAGCCTGAAAGATTCCAAGCAGCTGACTTTTCCGAGAATGAACGTATAGCGATTATCTCGGCGTGTTCTGTTGGATCATGACATTTCCTGTCGCTGCCGTACGAGACTATAGAATCATTTTTCACGAGCAATGCGCCTACAGGGACATCACCTCGTGAAAATGCCTTTTTAGCTTCATTCAATGCCAAATTCATGTAATAATTATCATCTGTCATAAAATTTCAGGACACTTCCTTTTTTGTTTGAAGGTTATTATACATGAGATAAGGAATGTGCTAATATACACCGCAAATTTCTTGAAGGGAGCAGCGAATACTGCATGGCATATTACTACAGCGAACCGTCTCACACATTTTCCGAGTACCTTCTTATACCGACATATTCATCAGAAAATTGTGTGCCTTCAAATGTCTCTCTCAGAACTCCCCTGTGCAGGTTCAGAAAGGGTGAACAGTCTCCTCTGTCAATTAACATTCCGTTAGTGTCGGCGTGTATGCAGTCAGTTTCAGATGACAAAATGGCCGTAGCTCTCGCCCGTGAAGGCGGACTGTCATTCATATACTGCTCGCAGACAATCGAGAATCAGTCTCAAATGGTCGCAAAAGTCAAACGCTACAAGGCCGGATTCGTCGCCAACGACTCAGCCATAAGCCCCGATCAGACTCTGGCCGACATTCTCGCCCTCAAAGAACAGACAGGACACACCACCGTTGCCGTGACTCATGACGGAAGCCTGAACGGTAAGTTACTGGGAATAGTAACGAGCAGAGATTACCGAATCAGCCGGACCGACATTGACACGAAAGTCAGGGACTTCATGACACCTATAAGCAAAGTCATAGCGGCTCATGACGGATTGAGCCTGACAGAAGCGAATGATCTTTTGTGGGCGCACAAGCTCAACGCTCTTCCAGTTGTTGACGGAGACGGAAACATGGTAGCGTTTGTGTTCAGGAAAGATTACGACATGCACAAGGAAAACCCGTTAGAGCTTCTCGACAGTCAGAAACGTTACATGACAGGAGCGGCAATCAACACGAGGGATTACGAGCAGAGAGTCCCGGCACTGATTGAGGCTGGAGCTGACGTTTTGTGTATTGACAGTTCGGAGGGCTTCACGGAGTGGCAGAGGAGAACGCTCAAATGGATTCGTGATAAATACGGCGATGAAGTGAAGGTCGGCGGAGGCAATGTGGTAGACGCTGACGGCTTCAGATTCTTGGCGGAGGCAGGAGCTGATTTCGTCAAGATAGGAATCGGAGGCGGCTCAATCTGTATCACACGTGAAGCGAAAGGCATCGGGCGCGGTCAGGCAACAAGCGTCATCGAAGTGGCAAAAGCTAGGGACGAATATTTTGCCGAAACAGGAGTGTATGTGCCGATATGCTCTGACGGCGGAATCGTCATGGATTATCATGTAACGCTTGCTCTCGCTATGGGTGCTGACTTCTGCATGTTGGGGAGGTACTTCGCTAGATTTGACGAGAGCCCGACAAACAAAGTCATGGTCAACGGGAATTACGTCAAAGAATATTGGGGCGAAGGCTCATCACGTGCAAGGAACTGGCAGAGATACGACTCTGGCGACTCGTCTCAGGCAAAATTGTCATTCGAGGAAGGCGTTGACAGTTACGTACCTTACGCCGGAAGCCTGAGAGACAATGTTACGGAGACATTGAGCAAAATAAAATCAACGTTCTGCAACTGTGGAGCATTGACGCTGGAAGAGATGAGAGAGAAAGCAAAATTAACTCTCGTTTCGCCAGTAACGCTCATGGAAGGCGGAGCGCATGACGTAATCACAAAAGAAGCAGTGAGGAGGTCGAAATAATGAACGCAATATTCACACGGACAAGCACGAGAAATTTCACGCCCGAAAAAGTTGACAGCAAGTATCTGATAAAAATTATCCGTGCCGCTATGGCCGCTCCCAGTGCTTGCAATCAACAGCCTTGGGAGTTCTGGATCACCGATAAGCCCGAAATCATTGAGCGTCTGTCTCAGGTCTCGCCTTACGCAACGCCCGTCAAGAACGCTCCAGCCGTAATCGTCCCGTGCTACAACACTGACGGTCTCATTGCCGCTCCTATGGTCGAAATCGACATGGCTCTTGCTGTGGAAAATATATTGCTTGAGGCTGAAGAACTCGGATTAGGAGCCGTGATGATAGGGATTGCGCCTTTGCCGGAAAGAATGAAGGCGGTTGCTGAAATTCTCAACCTTCCCGACAACATCAAGGCGTTCACGATAATTCCAGTCGGTTATCCTGTGAACAAGAAACCGCAAGAAGACCGCTATGAACCCTCAAAGATCCATACTGTATAGATACGCCGAATTATTATCATCATGCAAACGTGCAAGGCTGACAGGCACGAAGGGAGCTGATGAGATTTACACGCTTCAAGTTGCTGACTGTATAGCATCGGTTGACTTTGTGCCTGAGAGCGGGCTTGCTGTTGACGTTGGGAGCGGTGGAGGATTGCCCGGTATCGTGTGGGCTGTCTACCGTCCAAACCTCAAAGTAACACTCATCGACAGCATCAACAAGAAGTGTGAAGCGGTCTCCGAAATCATTTCGTCTCTCGGTATCGCTAACGTTGAAGTAATCTGCTCAAGGAGTGAGGATTACGCGAGGACTCACCGAGAAGTTTTCGACATCGCCGGAGCGAGAGCGTTATCATCAGCAGGAGTTACGGCGGAATTGCTCTCGCCTCTGGTCAAAAAAGGTGGACGAATTATCACCTTCAAGGGCGAGAAAGTCCACGATGAAATTTCACAGGTCAATGACAAATGGAATCTTCTCGGACTGTCGAAGCCGTCATTGAATTTTTACGGCGGTGAAGATTCTTCACGCTGTGTTGTTACGTGGGAGAAAGTGAAGAAGTGCCCGGCCATGTACCCAAGAAGAACGGGACTCGCCGGGACAAAATTTTTCTGGGAGTGAGCAGCGATGAAGGGCTTGCATGATATTGTAATGTTCGGGAAAGTATTATCTGCCGGGCTTGTCATTGCCGGTTACGCCTTCTTAGGGGTATGGCTGTCAAACTGGCTGTCCGAAAACGGCTGGCCCTTGCTCGTTTCACTGTGCGCTATGCCTCTTGTAACTGCGTTCGGAATGTGGCAGGGCTGGCTGTTTTTGACAAAGAAAAAGGGCGGTCCCCGAAAATGAGGACAGCCCCGTTTTTTTGCTAGAATTTCGCCGCTTCAGCTCCTGCGATTCTTCCGAATACAACGAAGTCTGATACAGCCGTTCCTCCGAGTCTGTTTCCTCCGTGAACACCGCCGGTAACTTCTCCAGCCGCGAAAAGTCCCGGTATAGCTTCGCCGTTGCCCTTGAGGACTCTCGTTCTCGTGTCAATCTTCAATCCGCCCATCGTGTGATGTATTCCGGGCGTTACTTTGATTGCGTAGAACGGTGCTTTGTCCAGCGGTTCAATGAAGCTGGTACGTCCGAAGTCAGGGTCTTTCCTCGCCTTCACATAACCGTTCCAGTCGTTCATCGTCTTCGTGAAAACGTCAGCAGGTATCTTGATCTCGTTGGCTAATGCTTCGTAAGTGTCTCCCTTGAACGTGTAGCCCTTCGAGATGTAGCCCTGTATCAACAGAGAGTCATCAACCATCTTCTGGTCAATGATGAGGTAAGCGAATGAGTTGGGCTGTTCAATCTCAGCTTTCGACACAACATCACGGGCGAGAACTTCATCAATGAATCTCTTGCCCTCAGTGTTGACCAGAATTGCACCGTCTCCACGCAGACCCTCAGTGATGAGATTCGATGAGTCATACTGAACTGTCGGGTGAATCTGAATCTGCTGCATGTCAACAACAGCCGCTCCGAGTTCCTGAGCCATAACGATTCCGTCTCCGTTGATGCCGGGAGCATTGGTGGTCATGAAGCCTTCGAGAGCCGGGTTAAGTCTTGCCACCATCTTGAGATTAGCACCGAAACCGCCTGTCGCCATGACTACGGCTCTTGCATTGACGGTGATTTTCGCTCCCTTGCACTCGGCCTCAATCCCTGAGACATTGCCGTTCTCGTCAGTCATGATTGATTTCGCTGTTGTCTCCATCAACATTGTGATGTTGGGACGAGCCTTGCAAGCCGCCTCAAGTCTTGGCACCATATAACCGCCGACTGATACAACCTTCTTCTGTTCGTTGAGAGGTCTGTGAATACGTTTGACCGAAGCCGCTCCTGCCGCGCCGACTGATACAAGGTCGATGTTGATCGTCTTGAGCCATGCTATAGCGTCAGCCGTATTGTCAGCGAGAGTCTTGACCAGTTCGGGATTATTGATGCCGTGTCCGCCGATGATAGTATCAAGCTGCATGAGTTCGGAACGGTCAAAATATCCTTCAGGCTTGGCCTTGTAGCCTTCCCATTCAGTTTTGACTTCTTCGGCAAGTTTGGTGATTACGGGGTGATTGCTCCACTTTTCGGCGGCAGTCTTCAGAGTCTTTTCGACTCCAGCTTCTTCGGTGAACTTGTTGCTGTTCTGTTCAGGAGTGTGAGCGGCATTCATTCCTCCTGACGCTCTGACAGAGTTACCGCCCGTCATGGCCTGTTTCTCAATGAGAACGACTTTCTTGCCTGCATCGGCTGCTGTGATTGCCGCTATCATTCCTGCACCGCCTGCGCCGACAACAACAACGTCAACATCATACGTCTTGTCCTCAACTTTTGCGGTTGACGCTCCCTTGAAGTCGTTGGGGTTGACACCTGCGGCCTTGAGGGCTTCTTCGGCTGCCTTGAGGATTCCTGTTGATGTTACCGTTGCGCCGGTTACGCCGTCAACATTGATGGTGTTGCCTGCGACCATTTCGCCGGGCATCTTCTCGATTGCCACAGAACCGATGCCGGGAGTCTCCTTCGGGCCTTCAGCTTTGACATCGGCGATCTTCCCGTCCTTGAGCGTTATGGTTACGCTCAACGCTCCCGGACCTCCGAAGCCGTCTGCCGTAGCAGTCCCCGAAACTGATGAGCCTCTCTGCGACTGAGTGATGACCATAATGGCGATTATCACTATGGCTGAAACAAGAGCAAATACTTTTTTCTTCATAGCTGTAGATTCCTCCTTCTTTGATTTTTGATAAGCTATGGGAAAAATTACACGTAAATATAACACATTAAGAGAGTATAATCACGAACGAAATTATTTTTATTCAGGAGGATTTTTACCCTTGCAGAAAAAATTAACGCTCATAATTCTTTCATTGATTCTTTTTTTGACTGTAGGAGACCTCGCCGAATGTGCAGAGACTCCGCCGTCAGCTTCAGATCAGGTTGAGCGCATTCAAAAAGAAATCAGCGCAGACATCGCCCAGCTTAGAGTCTCAGTCGAAAACGAATTGTCATCAATCAGCCTCAACACTGCCGACATTGACACACGAATACAACAGCTTGCCGAACTTGCCGCGACTGCCTCTGATGACATGGCCTCATGGGGTTACACTCCTGAACAGCGCGAACTTCACACAAGCGTTCTTGTCAAACTCAGTATCGCTTACTCAACGTATAAATCGCTGATCGACTCCGTTTCTCAGTCAACAACATCAGAAGACGTTGCCTCACTGGGAAGCATTGACTCTCCTGACATTAACGATAGTTACGTTCTGAGACAGAAAATATTGAAATTATCACGAAGCCTTGACATTCAAATATTTTACCTTCAATCGAAACTCAACAAACTTCGTCTTGACCTCAACGAGGCGGTAACGCTCCGTAAACAGTTAAAAGAAGCTGAAGACGGCGGACAGGCTCTCGAACTTCCTCGAACGCACATGCTTGAACTTGAGAACGCCAGAATCAACACAGCACTTTCACGCCTTCAGGTACGCAAAGAGAAAGATACATTCGACAAAAACATAACATCTATGCGAAGACTGAGACGGCAGTTAGCGGACATGGAAGGCAAACTCTCATTCCCTGAGTCTGTACTGGACGATCACGTCAAGCAATTACAGGCAAGGCTGACGGAACTCGCCGATGAAATGAAAGCGGCAAGGAGATCGTTAGACTCGGCAAATTCTTTATTGAGACGGGCGAGAAATTCGCTTCAGCCTTCAGACAAAAATAATCTCACTGATGCTTCATCTCTTGTTACCGCTAGAACGTCAAGAGTCAATTACTGGGAATACATGGTATATCTGCTCAATGATGAAATCGACATGACCAGAGAGTCCCAAGAAGTATGGCGCAACCGTTACAAGCTGTTTCACAATCAGGCGACAGGCGAGGAAATTTGGACACTCAGGGAAAATTCTTCGCTCAGGATACAAGAGCTTCAACGGCTGCTTGAAGGGGTGAGGAATCTTGCCAGCCTGATAATACGAGACATCAACGAGAAGAACGCACTCGCAAGCCAGCCGGAAATCTCGGATAAGGTAAAGCAGAATCTCGCTCAAGCGGTTGAGTATGACCGCAGATTTATCTACGATGGTATAAACCGTTACGAGACATTTTTACCTCAAACGATATTCCTCTGGCAGAGACTGTTGATTGAAGCAAACGACAATCTGACGGCGTTGAGATTGGCCGAAAAAGTCAGCTCATTCAGCAAAGAGACGATCATGAATTTTCTTCACACTGAATTATGGCAGGGCGAAGGATATTCAATTACTGTGAGCAAATTAGTGATTGCGGTTCTCGTATTCCTTTCGAGTTTCTTCCTCAGCTCATGGGGAAGCAACTGGATAAAACGCAGGATAATCAAGCGTCAGAAAACCAGCATATCGGCGGCCAACGCAGTACAGCGCATAGTGTTCTATATTCTTTGGCTGGTCTTCCTTCTGATAGCCCTGAACATCGTGAACATACCGTTGACGGCGTTTGCGTTCGCAGGCGGTACGATTACGGTTGCAATAGCGTTTGGAATGCAAAATATTTTCAACAACCTCATCAGCGGTTTCATCATCATATTCAGCCGTCCCTTCAAAGTGAATGATATAGTTGATGTCGCTGGCGTTCAGGGAGTTGTCAATGACATAGGCTCAAGGTCAACGACGATAAAAACTTGGGACGGTTTCGATGTTATCATGCCGAACAAATATTTCCTTGAGAACAACGTAATCAACTGGACCGGTACAGACCTCAAGAAACGTGAAGTCCTCAAGGTCAGCGTATCTTACGACTCTGACACCAGACAGGTTGAGAAACTTCTGCTTGAAATCGTGAACAGTCATTCGCAAATTCTGAGCAATCCTGCGCCTTCGATAATCTTCAAGAACTTTGGCGATGACGGCTTAGAGTTCGAGGTGTATTACTGGATAGAACTTCGCAAGTCTTCGGGAATGAAAGTCTCAAGCGACATGAGGCATCACATAGCGGCAGTCTTCAAGCGTGAGGGAATCGAAATACCTTACCCGCAGAGAGTCATTCACATCAGCAAGGACGACAGTCAGCAACCACACGGCCAAAGCTGTGAACTGTGAAAGTTCTTACTGACTAGCCTAAGTCTTAACTGACTACGTTACTTGCGAATATATAGTTACCTGCGAATGCAAATCCTAGTTTGCAGCTCTAAGGATTATGGTTAAAAGCTCTGAGTGGTAGGAGCGGTGCTGTAATCACATAAACCGCAAGATAACATTGGCGAAGGATTATTACCCTTAGAAATAAGGAGAATGCTAGCGGGTGGCAGTCTGTTTCACATTAACAGATATTAGCCCGCACACCTTTAGGTGTTAAGTTAATCACAGAAAGGAGAGAAATTGCGCCCATAGCTAAAGCTAGGGGTATTCGATGCAATGTTTTTTGATGAACAGGACGACTCCGAGTGAACAGGTCAAAAATTTATGCGCTGCCTTCGTGAGTCTCAATGACGTTGACAGCGTGTATGATTTTCTTGAGGACGTAGCATCGCCGGGAGAGATCAAAGCGATGTCGCAGAGGCTGGAAGTTGCCAGACTGCTGAACGAGTCGAAGACTTACCCGGAAATCATGAGGGCTACGGGAGCAGGGACAGCGACAATCAGCCGTGTGAAACGATGCCTAGAGAACGGAGCAGGCGGTTACAGGACAGTTCTTGAGCATTCACGAAGCTGATATGATAGAATATTCGCACAGTCATAAAATTTTTCAGGAGGTAATTTTCATGAAGAAAATGATTTCCCTTGTTGTTGTTCTGGTACTTGCGCTGACGGCTTCGGCGTTTGCTGCGTCTTCGGGCGGAATGCCGATGAGCGGACCATACAAGGACGGTTCGAGGCTTGTTTTCGCTACAGGCGGCGAGAAGGGCGAGTATTACGCTCTGGGTTCTGCGATCGCTAAAGTTGTGAGCAGAAAGACAAGCACGGCGTTGAATGTCGTAGCGTCAAAGGGAGCTGCCGAGAACATCGCTGACATTGAGTCGGGAAGAGTACAGATTGCGTTCATTCAATCGGACGTGGGATTTTACGCCTCACGGGGAACGAGGCTGTTCAAGTCAAAGAACGCTAAATTTTCGACAGTCGCAAACCTCTATCTTGAGCCTGTCCAGATCGTAACGATGAACCCTTCAATCGAACGTGTTGAAGACCTCAAGGGCAAGACCGTTTCAATCGGTGCTGAAGGTTCAGGGACATACTTCAACGCAATGGACATCTTCAAGGCTTACGGTCTCGACATTGACACTGACATTAACCCGGTCTACGAGTCATTCGGCGACAGTATTGAGTCGCTGAGAGCTGGCAAGATTGACGCGGCTATTGTTGTTGCCGGCGCACCGACTCCGGCAGTCTCAGAACTTGCGAAGACTGAGAAAATCTACCTTGTGAGCTTTGACGATAAGCACATCATGGACTTGATAGCGAAGTCGCCCTATTACGGGAAGTGCGAGCTTGACAAGTCGGTATACGGGACAGATGACAGCGATGTTACAGTGGCGGTTCGTTCGGTAATCATAGCTCGTGATGATGTTCCGGCCAACGATGTGTATAACTTCATGTACGGACTGTTCGAGAATCTCGGTGAGATTTCGCACCCTAAAGCGGGCGATTTGAACCTTGATTTTGCGGCGAAATATCCTGCGGTACCCTATCACGCCGGAGCGGTCAAATATCTCGGCGAAAAGGGTATCCTTGTGTCAGGCAAATAAAATTAGGAGGTATGTTCAAATGAGGAAAGTTGCGGTATTAACGGCAGTATTGATGATGTTCGCAGGCTGTGCTTTTGCTGACGGAATGCCGGGAGGAACAAAACTGGTATTCACGACAGGCGGAGCGCAGGGAACGTATTACGGATTCGGCGGAGTTCTTGCTGGTAAAGTCGGCGAAAAGACATCAACGACAATCACGGCAATCACTTCAGGCGGTTCAAAGGCCAACATTGAAGCGATGGACGACGGCGACGCTCAATTAGCATTCGTTCAGTCAGATGTCGGAGCTTATGCCTACAGGGGAATGAGGCTCTTTGAGGACAAAATCACGAACTTCTCGACAGTCGCAAACCTCTACATGGAGCAGGTGCAGATCGTAACGCTTGACCCTTCGATTAAGACCGTTGAAGATCTGAAGGGCAAGAATGTTTCAGTCGGTGCAGCCGGTTCAGGTGTCTACTTCAACGCTGTTGACGTTCTCGAAGCATACGGACTTGACATCGAGAAGGACATCAAGCCCACGTATCAGTCATTCGGCGACAGTGTAGAGGCGTTGCAGGACGGGAAGATTGACGCTGCCTTCATCGTTGCAGGCGCACCGACAACGGCAGTAACATCGCTCGCGGCAACAAAGAAGGTGTACCTTGTCGGCTTTGATGACGAACATGTTATGGCTCTCATCGCCAAGTCGCCCTACTACAGCATGAACGTAATCAAGCCCGAAGTCTACGGCACAGAGTCAGAGACAGTAACAGTAGCTGTCGGAGCGGTGGTAGTAGCTCGTGATGACGTGTCAGAGGCTGACGTGTATAACTTCCTCTGCGGAGTTTTCGACAACAAGGAAGAGATCACGAAGGCACACGCTAAGGGAGCGGAACTTGATCTGAAATTCGCTGCGTCATACACGGCAGTACCGTACCACAAAGGAGCGGTCAAGTATTTCGGCGAGAAGGACATGAAAGTCGCAGGCAAATAACTGTAACGATTGGAATTTTTGACGGCTGTGGCTTTGCGTCATGGCCGTTTTTTTGTAGGGAGGAATATTCATGAGTGATACTGATTTAACGAAACAGGACATCGCACAAATGGAAGCGGACGTTGACGCAGTGATGAAGAAGTACGACCGTGAGTCCAACGTAAGAATCTGGGAAGGTACACCGGCGTTCATAGTGCGATGGCTTTCAGCGTTATTCTCGCTGTACTGCATTTATGTTACTCTGTTCAGCACAGCGATGCCTGAGGTGAGGCTGAATGTTTTTTTGGGACTGATATTGATTCTCGGCTACCTTCATTACCCGATACGAAAGGGAAAAGGAACGGTCAAGCCCGGAATAAGCGACTCACTTTCGATTCCGTTGACGTTCGATACGACACCGAGAGTGAACGCGATACCGTTCTACGACATAATCTTCATGGTAGCTGGAGCGTTGCCGTTCTTCTACTTTGCTTTCAACGCCGAGAGCATCATCAAACTTGCCCTGCGTGTAACGAGTCCGCGTAACCCCAACTCGCCGATGATGATAACGCTTGCTGTGATAGCGATACTGTCAGCGATGGAACTGTGCAGAAGGTGCGTAGGCATTCCGATTTTGTGCGTTGTGAGCGCGTTAATGTTCTACGCTTTCTCAACAGTGAGATTCGGGAAAGTCATCTACGATTTGTTTTATTCGACAGGAGACGGACTGAGAAGCGTACCGATTGAAGTGTGTGCGAAATATATTGTGGTCTTCATAATATTCGGAGCATTCCTAGAACGTACGGGAATATCAACATTCTTCATCAATCTAGCGAACGCAATCGCAGGAGCTAGCGCAGGAGGTCCGGCGAAAGTCGCTGTAATCTCGTCGGCACTTTGCGGAATGGTATCAGGCTCATCGGTCGGCAACACAGTAACAACAGGCAGTGTAACAATTCCGATGATGAAGCGTACAGGTTACAAGCCTGAATTTGCCGGAGCAGTCGAGGCAGCAGCATCAACGGGAGGACAGATAATGCCGCCGATAATGGGGGCAGCAGCGTTCCTTATGGCTGAATACATGGGCATACCTTATTCACAGGTGGCACTGAAAGCGATATTGCCAGCGGTTTTGTACTTCACTGGAATATACATAGCTGTTCACCTTGAGGCGAAGAAACTCGGACTGAAGGGTATACCGAAAGAGGAACTGCCGAGAATACTCTCTCTGTTGCCGAAAATATATCTGCTCTTACCGCTTGTGATACTTGTAATCATGGTGTCGATGAATATTTACACGATGCAGTTTTCAGCGGCTATAGCGATTGGATTTGCGATACTTGTGGGACTGCTCAACAAGGACGAGCGGATAACGTTCAAGAAAATCATTGACGCTCTCGAAGCAGGCGGACGAGGCACGATAACGGTTGCTGTAGCGTGCGCGATGGCTGGACTTGTAGCAGGCTGTATAACGTCAACGGGGCTTGCCTCAGAGCTGATAACAATGGTCGTGAATGTTTCGGGCGGTCATGCGTTTATTGCGCTTGTGCTGACGATGATATGCTGTGTAATTCTGGGAATGGGAGTGCCTACGACGGCGAATTACTGCATAATGGCTGCGACATGCGCACCGATTTTGATGGCACCGGCGATAGGGATTGAGAAAATCTGCGCCCACTTCTTTGTGTTCTACTTCGGAATTGTTGCGGACATAACACCGCCTGTAGCGTTGGCGGCTTATGCGGGCTCGGCAATCGCCAAAGCTCCCCCGATGAAGACGGCGTTCAACGCAACGAAGCTGGCAATCGGAGCGTTCATAGTGCCGTATATATTTGCGTTCACGCCAGCGATGCTATTCGAGAACGTTCAGCCGATAGTGAGGATTGTTGATGCCGGGCCTGTGCTGACTGATGTGCTTATCGCTGTTGAGATTGTTGTGATTTGCGCTACTGCATTGCTTGGTATCTTCGGAGTTGCTGCGAGCTTGAACGGCTACCTGTTCGGCCCGATGAATATCGCTTTGAGGGCGGTAATCTGTGCTGGCGGATTGAGTATGCTTGTTCCGGGAATTGTGAGCGACTTGATCGGCTTAATGCTTGTGGGCTTCGTTGTGACTGTGCAGTACATGAAGGGACGAGCGAGTCCTGCGGTGTAGAAATTTTGCGTCCCCTGTCTGAGAATGACGGGGGATTTTTTTGCTATGTGCTAAACTTGTGATAAAAATTTCAGGGGGTATTGATTTTGGCAACGTCAAGTATTACGCATAATTTTGTGATTTCTGATCCGGCAGCCATTGAGAGATTTGTACAAGCCATTGAGGAGTCGGAAAGAGAAAAGGCGACTCGTCAGGAAAAGCATTCACATAACTGGAAACTTCTGACTGACGAACAGGAAATCCTTGAGTTAATGGCAAAGAAAAAATGGTAAAACAGCATAGAGCAGTTAATATCAGAGATTTCCTTGAGAAAAACAAAGCAACTTTTATGGGGGAGCAGAAACTTCACGAATGGCTACAGTCTTTCTCGTGTCCCCCTAACCCTGATGTAGAACGTTTCCTGAAGCGCAACGCTGTTGAGTTCACGAAGAAAGACCAGTCCGTAACCTACTTGGTTCTCAGAAATACTGATGCCGAATTGGTCGGGTATTTCTCGCTGGCATTGAAGCCTGTAACGATTAGAGCCGACAGAATCAGCAAGTCGATGGCAAGAAAGATAGCAAGGGTCAGCGCACTCAATGAGGAGAACGAAACGTACACAGCTTCAGCTTACCTCATCGCACAATTAGGGAAGAACTTTGCGTTTTCCGAAGAACAGCGGATTGACGGTACAGAATTGCTTGAAATAGCCCTTGATACGATAAGCAGGGCAAAATATTTTTTGGGCGGAGTGATTGTGTTTCTTGAATGTGAAGACAACGAAGCGTTGATGAATTTCTACGCCCGCAACGGATTCAAGTATTTTGACTCCCGAATAACGTCAGGCGATGACTGCCACAAACTGAATCAGTTGCTGAAAGTCGTTTAGGCTGAGAAAAAATTTTGCCCCCAGCTTTTTGAGCCGGAGGCTGTTGCTATCTGAATCTTGCTGCTAAATCGTCAACGCTTGAGTCCTTTGTGCCTTGACCGATTGCGTTGAATTTCCACTGACCGTTACGCAAATATATTTCCCCAAAAATCATCGCCGTCATTTGATCATAATCTTCGGTGAGATTGTATTTGCAAAGTTCCGTGTTGCTCTCAGCGTCAACAATCCTGATAAAAGCATTTTGAATCATTCCGAAATGCTGTCTGCGTTGTTTCGAATTGTAGATGTTCACAACAAAAACAATTTTGTCGTAATCCTGAGGCAGTTTACTGAAATCAACAATAATCTGCTCATCATCACCATCGCCCGCGCCGGTCAAATTGTCCCCAGTGTGAATGATACTTCCGCTTGAGTGTTTCAGGTGTCCAAAATACACTATATCGCTGGAGTTCATGAGTTTCCCGTTCCTGCACGCAAACGCAGAAGCATCGCAGTCTATGCTGTGTCCTTTAACTGCAACGTCCCAACCCAAACCAACGATGACACGCTTCAAGCTGCTTCCGTCAGATTTCCTGAGTTCGACTTTCTGGCCTTTCTGCAAACTTACCGCCATGACGTTCACCCCTTGCGTTAGATACTGACTCCGAAGTTCTGGCATAATGCCTTGAGTCCGCCCTGAAAGCCCGAACCGATAGCGTTAAACTTCCATTCGCCCGAACTCCTGTACAATTCAGCGACAACGACAGCCGTTTCAATCGAAAAATCTTCGCCCAAGTCATAACGGATTAAGTCCGTATTCTT